>CAMWGV010000065.1 GCA_947173945.1 uncultured Lachnospiraceae bacterium | reverse complement strand
TTTATATTAAAAGATGTTACCTTTGTAAGTAGCATCTTTTTTTATTACATGGAATATATTTAAAACAAAATGGAATTTTTATGACCAGAGTAACCTTAATAAATCAAAAAAAGGTATTTATAGACGGTTATAGAACCGTAATGTCCATCGATGATAACAGAATTACCATTGACTGTAAAAATAAGATACTTGAAATAAACGGTTCAAACTTAAGCATTCTTCTTTTTACCGGTGTTGAGATGACGGTTACAGGAATTATCAGCAGTATTGAATGGAAATAATAAATTGTTGTGGTGATATATTATGTTAAAAAAAATACTTAATTTCCTGATGGGATATGTTCTTGTTGCAATTCATGGTGACGGAGTTGACAGATTTATAAATATCTGTATGTCAAAAAAGCTACATATATGGAGTATCAAAAAAGATAAAAAGAAAACCACTCTTTATGTGAGTAGAAAGGATTTTCGCTATTTTGACTCATTTGTGGAAAAAACAGGAGTTGAAATAAGTGTAATAAAAAGCTTTGGCGTACCATTTATATACGAAAAAAATAAGAAAAGAAAGTGCTTTGTGGTCGGATTTTTCATTTTCCTGTTTCTTGTATGGAAATATACCACATTCATATGGGATATAAATATAAGTGGTGAGGCAGAATACTCGGCAGAGGAAATCGAAAAAAACATAAAGGAAAACTATGTGGGACTGGGAACAAAGGTTACAGATGTAAATTGTTCTGAGCTGGAACGGATTCTCAGGGAGGAGTATGATGATATTGCATGGATCAGCTGTGAAATAAAAGGGACCCAGTTAAATATAAAGCTCACGGAAACAATTTTGCCCGAGGATATCAATAAACAGAGTAAGCCGTGCAATATCGTTGCGTCAAAGGATTGTATCATATCAGATATGATTATAAAAAATGGTACCGGTATGTTTGAAACAGGTGCAGAGGTTAAAAAAGGAGATATCATTATTACCGGTGCGGTAAATATTTATAATGAATATGATGAGCTGATAGAGACAAATTATGTTCCGGCATCAGGAATTGTGTATGGGCAGAGTAAAATGCCCTATGAGGATGAGTTTGAACTGTCCCATTATGAAAAAAAATACACAGGCAAAACGAAGGAATACTACGGCATAATATATAATGATAATATATTTGAACCATTAAAATATGATATGAGCTATAATAATTGTGACATCATAACAAATTACAGAGGCGTGCGCATATTTGATACATTTTATCTGCCTGTTTCCTACAAGAAAACAGTCGTATCTGAATACGTGCCTGAGCTCACAACCTATTCGGAAAAGGAAGCGGTTGAAAAGGCAAAAAATAAGCTGAATGAATATATATCGGAGCTTAAGAAAAAAGGGGTGGAAATACTTCAAAATAATGTTAAAATATACGTGAAAGATGACAAATGTATTTCTACCGGTTATCTGGTAGTTAAGGAGATTGTTGGAATTCCGTTTGAGCTGTCAACATTTGAGCAAGGAGATTAAAATACTTATGAGTTCATATTCTGAGAATATTACCATACCGGATGAGCATATTCAAAATGTGTTTGGGCAGTATGATAAGAACATTAAAATAATAGAAAAAGAATATAATTTAGCTGTCGTGCTTCGTGATGATACACTGAAGCTTGTGGGCGGAGAGGTCAACGTAAAAAGGGCTGTTACTGTTTTAGAAGAAATGATTAAGTTATCCAAAAATGGTAATGCTATTACAGAACAGAATATAAAATATGCCATTTCCATGTCAAAAACGGGTAACACACAGGTTGTAAGCCAGTTGGATCAGGATATCATATGCCACACCATAAATGGAAAGCCTGTAAAGCCAAAAACAATGGGGCAGAAAAGATACTGTGATGCAATTGAAAAAAATATGATAGTGTTTGGTGTGGGACCTGCAGGAACAGGAAAAACGTACCTTGCAATGGCAAAGGCAATCACAGCATTTAAAAATAATGAGGTCGGCAGAATTATTCTTACAAGACCAGCGATTGAGGCAGGAGAAAAGCTTGGATTTCTGCCCGGCGATTTACAGAGTAAGGTTGACCCATATTTAAGACCACTTTATGATGCATTGTATGAGATTATGGGTGCGGACTCCTTCCTCAGAAATATGGAAAAAGGGCTCATAGAGGTAGCACCACTGGCTTATATGAGAGGTAGAACTCTGGATAATGCCTATATTGTTTTGGACGAGGCACAGAATACGACTCCCGCACAGATGAAAATGTTCCTCACAAGAATTGGATTTGGCAGCAAGGCAATTATAACAGGCGATTTATCCCAAAAGGACTTACCAAGAGATACAAAATCAGGTCTTGAAATAGCATTAAAGGTTATAAAGTCAATCGAGGAAATTTCAGTCATTCATTTTACAAGTGAAGATGTCGTAAGACATCCGCTTGTACAGAAAATAGTGGATGCATATGAGCGGTACGATGCGGGACAAGCTAAGATAAAGAATAGGTAAACTGTCTTGTTGAACTTGCTAAATATCCTTTATTATGGTAAAATATGCTAGTTATGATAGAGGATGCGAGGTTTTACCTATGAGTGTTTATTTTGACATTGATACACAGTTTAAGGTTCCCGATAACTATAAGGATATAGTTATGGATATAATTGAAGCATCCTTAGATTATCTGAAATGTCCGTATGATTGCGAGGTAAATGTTTTATTTACCGATAATTCCGGTATTCATGCTATTAATAAGGAGCAGAGAAACATTGATTTACCAACAGATGTTTTATCATTTCCTATGCTTGAATTTGAAACGGCAGGTGACTTTTCATTTATAAACGAAGCCGAATCGTGGAATTTTAATCCGGATAGCGGAGAGCTTCTTTTAGGGGATATTGTGTTAAATGTAAACCGAATTGAGGAGCAGGCAGAACGCTATGGTCATACAAGAAGAAGGGAGCTTGCATTTTTGACAGCACACAGTATGCTCCATCTTTCGGGGTTTGACCATATGGAGGATGATGAAAGGCTCATAATGGAAAATAAACAAGAAGAAATTCTTAATATGAAAGGATATACCAGGGATAATGAAAAAGAATAGAAACATAGCTTATGCTTTAATAGGAACACTTATAATGTCAACAGCACTTTCAGGCTGTGGTAAGAAAAAAGAGGAAGAAAAAAAAGACACAGCCTTAAATATCACACCTACAGCAACTATGGGTGATGCAGAAGAGATAGCTGTTTACTCAAAGGAAGGCTGTATTTTAAATGATTTTAGCGGAGAGTGGATTGACGAGAAATTTGAGAACAAAAGAGCACTTTGTATCATGATTAACAATTTAAGTGATGCAATGCCACAGTCAGGTATTCAAAAGGCTGATGTAACCTTTGAGTTCCCTGTTGAGGGTGGTATTACAAGATACCTGTGTGTATTTCAGGATTATACTGATTTAGAGAAGCTTGGACCTATCAGAAGTGCAAGACATTATTATGTATACACAGCCATTATGCTGGATGCATACTATGCCCATTACGGTTGGTCTGTTTTTGCTGAGGATGCAATAAAAACTACGGGAATGGACAACTTAAACGGTCTTACCTTAGACGGAATTATGTATTACAGGGACAACAGCAGAAATGCACCACATAATGTTTATACAAACAGTGACATGATTCAGGCGGGACTTGACTCTATGGGATATAGGGACGAGCATACAAGCTCCTACGATAAAATGTTCAAATTTAATACGAAGGATGCAAATATTGGAAATGGCACAACGGCAAATAAAGTAAGCGTTTCATTCAGCAGTTACCAGAATCCTTGGTTTGAGTACAACAAAGAGGAAGGCGTATATTACAGATTCCAGTACGGTGGAAAGCAGATTGACGATAACACGGGAGAACAGCTTCACTACAAAAATGTTCTTATAATGGGTGTTGAAATGCCTGAGATTGTAGATGGTCTGTTAGATGCTGATTTATATTCCGGTGGAGAGGGATATTATGCCACTAACGGTGAGTACGAGAGCATCAAGTGGAAAAGAGACGGAGACGTTATTAAGTTCTACACAGAGGATGGAGAGCAGCTTAAGATGAATCCGGGTAACACTTTTGTTGAGGTAATGAGAACAGTACGAATGGATACAATATCTTTTGAATAATTAAATATGTTTGTGGAAATAATTTCTTCAAGGAGTGACTGCCATGAAGAAATTATTTTTATATATTCTAATATTCGTTGCAATATTTTTCTGTACGTTTAATTATGCACGAACCTTTTACAGGGAGAAAATGCAAGCGGAGGCACAATATGCACAAGAGGAAGATTTAGTCAGCGAGGAACCCAACGAGGAGACAATTGTGCTGCCGCGGGCAGATAAGGCAGAGCAAAAATACATTGCAGGTATAAAAAACGGATATGTCATTGTATACATTGATGATGAAGATACCGTTTTTGAGTATACGGATATTAATGTCGATGCATTAAAGGCTACACTGCCTGAAATGTATAAGAAGTTGCAGCAGAAAATTGAATTTTACGATAAGAGTGAGGTCTTTGAGTTCCTTCAGGATCTGGCAAGTTAGGAGATAAAATGTACGATGTGATTGTAATAGGCGGAGGGGCAGCCGGAATGAGCGCAGCTATTTCGGCAGGCCGTTCCGGCGGCAGGGTTCTTGTATTAGAAAAGAACAAAAAAATGGGAAAAAAGCTTTATGCTACGGGAAATGGAAGATGTAATCTGGCAAATGAGGATGTTGTTTTAACAAAGCATTATGCGTCATGGGATACGGATTATTTAAGCTTTCTTGAAACAATTATCGGGGAAAATCCTACCCATAAGCTCTTAGATTTTGTCCACTCGTTAGGTATAAGTACATACTCTAAAAAGGGCTATATATATCCAATGGCAAATCAGGCATCTGCAGTTGTATGGGCGATGTTGGACGAGCTATCACGTATCGGTGTGGAAATGATAACGGATGCTGCCGTTTCAGAAATACATTCAGAGAAAGAATGTGTTTATGTGAAAACAGATAAGGACTCCTATAAAGCAAAAACAGTTATTCTTGCATGTGGGGGCAGGAGCTATTCTTCTCTGGGGGGCTCTGATATGGGCTATAAGCTTGCAACTTCCCTTAATCTAAAGCTTACGAACATACATCAGGCATTGTGTCCTGTCATAACAACGAAAGATTTATCCATTGCAGCGGGAGTAAGAACATCGGCACATGCAACACTTTATGTAGATGGCATGTATGCTGACGAAGAGTGGGGCGAGCTGCAAATCACTGATTATGGGCTTACCGGTATCATGATATTTAACTTATCCTCATGTGCAGGAAAGGCTCTTGGCTCAAAAAAGAAGGTATGTCTTTCCATAGATATGGTTCCCCAGCTTGAAAATCAGGATATAAGGGAAATTTTTATGGCAGCAATGGGTAGAACCTGTCTCGGATTTTTAAATGGTATCATAAATGATAAGCTGGCAAGGCTTATATTGAATGAATGTAATATAGATGCAAGTAAAAAAACAGATACACTTACTGCAGATGAGGTGGAACGTCTTTTGGACGTGCTTAAGAATTACAGGCTGGAGGTTTCCGGCTTAAAGGATTATGAGCAGGCACAGGTATGTTCCGGAGGTGTTTCCCTGTCTGAAATAGATGCCGACACCATGCAGCTAAAACAATATAATAATATATATATCGCAGGAGAAATAATAGATATTGATGGTAAATGTGGTGGATATAACCTCACCTTTGCCATACTTTCAGGAATAAAGGCAGGTACAGGTGCTTATGCTTACAGTTAGTCAGGTTAAAGTACCGATAGAAGCAGAGGAGTCCATCATACATAAAAAACTGTTTCGTATACTCGGTACAAAAAATTATAAAATAAACAGAATTGTCAAACAATCCATTGACGCAAGAAAAAAGGATTCCATTTTCTATATTTATACATTTGAAATTGAATGTGAGAATGAAAATGAAATTTTAAAGCATAATAGTAACAATAATAATATTATGTTAACAAATGATAAAAAATATACATTTCCATACAATGCGCAACACGAAAATGCCCCTTCACCCATCATTGTGGGAGCAGGTCCGGCAGGCTATTTCTGCGGACTCTATCTTGCAAGAGCAGGTTATAAGCCGATAATTCTTGAGCGCGGAAAATCAGTGGACAGACGTCTGGAGGATGTAACTAAATTCTGGAATGAAAATATTTTGAATCCTGAGTCCAACGTTTCCTTTGGCGAGGGTGGAGCAGGAACATTTTCTGACGGAAAGCTAAACACAGGCATTAAAGACAGAGAGGGGCGCATAAAAGCCGTTATAAACGATTTTATACAATGCGGTGCTCCTGAAGATATCGGATATTTAAGTAAACCGCATATAGGAACAGATTATCTTTTTCACGTTGTGAGCAATTTAAGACATGAAATTGAGAAACGAAACGGCAGGGTACTGTTTGAAACATGCTTTACAGATTTCAAAAAAGACGGAGATACTATAAAAGTGTCGGCACGTTCCACGGACGCTGACGGTAACAGTGAAATTGTTGTATTTGACACGAAGGCACTTGTGCTGGCAATTGGACACAGTGCAAGAGATACATTTGACAGCCTTAACAAATTAAAGGTCTGCATGGAGCCGAAAGCATTTGCAATGGGTGTTCGGGTAGAGCATTTAAGAAGTCTAATTGACGAGAGCCAATATGGCAGTGAATATAAGGATTTGCTTCCTGCTGCTGATTATAAAATGACATACAGAAGCAGCAGCGGAAGAAGTGTATATAGCTTTTGTATGTGTCCGGGCGGTTTTGTTGTTAATGCTTCATCCGGGGAGAAGCAAAGTGTTGTAAACGGAATGAGCAACCATAATCGTGACGAGATAAATTCAAACAGTGCGATTGTTGTAAATGTTACACCGGATGACTTTATGTCGGACGGATTTGGTGAATATGGTGTTCTGGCAGGGGTGGAATTTCAAAGAAAATATGAGGCTCTTGCATATAAAGAGGGAAATGGCAGTATTCCGGTGCAATTATTTGGCGATTATAAGGCAAATAAAAGTTCAAATTCACTTGGCAATATTAAGCCAAATATAAAAGGCTCATACCGCCTGGGTAACCTGAATAACTGTTTGCCACCATATGTAAATAATGCTATAATTGAGGGGATAGAATATTATGGCAATAAGCTTCACGGATTTAATGATGACAATGCTGTCTTATCAGGTATTGAGACACGCACATCGTCCCCTGTAAGGATTTTGCGTGATGAGAGTCTTATGAGTGTAAACACATCAGGCATTTTCCCATGTGGAGAAGGAGCAGGCTATGCAGGAGGCATAACATCAGCAGCTGTAGACGGAATCAAGGTTGCCGAAGCAGTGGCAGACTATTTAAATAATATGTAAGAAAAGCATTTTAATATAACAATATTAAGATTAAATTTTTGCAGACATAAAAAACTTACGTAAAGGATTATACATTATGAATTATAGGGAAAGACTTAAGGACAAGAAAAAAATAGTAATAAAAATAGGTTCATCGTCCATTATACATGAAGAGACAGGCGGGGTAGATTTCAGAAAGCTGGAGCATCTTGTAAGAATTTTATGTGATTTTAAAAATCAGGACAAGGATGTTGTGCTTGTATCCTCAGGTGCAATCGGAGTAGGGATACAGGCATTGGGACTGGCTAACAAGCCAAAAACCGTCTCATTAAAGCAGGCATGTGCTGCTGTGGGACAGGGACAGCTTATGATGATGTACCAGAAGCTTTTTATGGAATATAACCACATGGCAGCACAGGTACTTCTGACCTTTGACGCAATAACAAACGATGAGAGACGTAGAAATGCAGTAAATGCCATGAATGAGCTTCTTCAACAGAATATTATACCGGTTGTCAATGAAAACGATACCGTAGCAACAGAGGAGATAGAGTTCGGAGATAACGATACGCTTTCCGCAATTGTTGCACATCTTATTAAGGCTGATTTGCTTATTTTGCTTACTGATATTGACGGATTTTATACGGACGACCCCCATAAAAATCCTGATGCGGAGAAAATATCTGTTATTGAACAGATTACGGATGAATTTAAGGCAATGGCTAAGGGCTCAAACACTGTATATGGAACAGGTGGAATGGCTACAAAAATTGCAGCGGCAAGGATAGCAACAGATTCAGGGGCAGACATGGCAATCATTCATGCTTCTGATTTGGGACTAATTAACTCACTTATAGACGGAGAGGACGTAGGAACACTGTTTCTTGCACATGACAGTGAGGATTTTGATACATTTGATTTCATAGTCAATAAAAAATATCTGAATTAATAAATTTTTGTTTGATAGAACGATTTGTTTTATCTTATAAGGAGTTTTCATGAACGAGGAAAAGATACAACGTATAAATGCTTTATACAAAAAAAGTAAGTCACCGGAAGGGCTTACACCTGAGGAAAGTGAGGAGCAACAGGCACTTCGGAGAGAATATATTGAAGATTTCAAAAGAAATTTAAGAGGCACTCTTGATCAGGTGGATATAAAGGAAAAGGACGGTTCCATCACCCATGCCAAGGATATACCAAACCGGCATAAAAAAGGGTAATTGGCAATATTTATATGGAAAATAAAAAAGAAATAAGAAAACGGATGCTTCAAATAAGAAATGGGCTTGAAGAAGCTTATATAAAACAAGCATCCCACGAAATCTGCACAAGGCTTAAGGCATGTCCTTTATTTGAGGATGCAAAAAGTATATGCCTGTATATGCCTGTAAACAATGAGGTTGACGTCACAGAGCTTTTTGATGATTTGACTATGGAAGGCAAAAAAATATATCTTCCAAAGGTAAAGGACGGCAATATGGAATTTTATCTGTTTACTGGCACAGACCACCTTACAAAGGGTGCATATAACATTCCTGAGCCGGATAGCAGTATATGCCTTACCCCGGAAGAAAATACACTTGTTGTTATGCCGGGCGTGGCATTTTCACGTGATGGGTATCGATTAGGCTATGGTGGTGGGTACTATGACAGATATTTAAGTAAGTACCCACAATGTAAAACGGTTGCTGTATGCTACAAAGAGCAAATAGTGGACAAGCTTGTTACGGAGGAACATGATGTAAAACCGGATTTTATAATTAGCAGCCAATAAAGGAAACAATAATAATATTATGTTAACAGAATATAAAAATAAAACAGGAGAACCAAATATTATGTTAAATGAACTGGGAAAAAAAGCAAGAATAGCAAGCCGTATTTTGGCAAAGCTTTCACAGACAGAAAAAAACAATGCATTACTTGCTGTAGCGGATGCACTTGTAACCAATTGTGATGAAATAATAAAGGCAAATGCGATTGATATGGAGGAAGCAACAAAAAATGGTATGTCACCTGCTTTGTTAGACAGGTTAAAGCTTACGAAGCAACGATTGGAGGATATGGCAGAAGGCATGAAACAGGTTGTTTCCCTGGAGGACCCGATTGGTGAGGTTTTATCCATGAAGGAGCGTCCAAATGGTCTTTTAATCGGTCAGAAGAGAGTACCTATGGGTGTTATTGGCATTATATATGAGTCACGTCCAAATGTGACGGTTGATGCCTTTGCCCTGTGCTTTAAAACGGGAAATGCCGTTATTTTAAGAGGCGGAAGTGACTGTATTCATTCAAATATTGCACTGATACATGTTATAAAGGATGCCCTTTCGTCTGTGGGTGTCACTGCGGATGCAGTTTCTCTGATAGAGAATACAGACAGGGAGATTGCAAAACAGTTTATGAAGCTCAATCAATATGTAGACCTTCTCATTCCAAGAGGCGGTGCAGGGCTTATCCGGACGGTAGTTGAAAATGCAACAATTCCTGTAATAGAGACCGGTACAGGAAACTGTCACATTTATGTTGATAAGAGTGCAGATTTGGAAAAGGCTGTTTCCATTATTAAAAATGCAAAGCTTCAGAGACTTGGAGTATGCAATGCCTGTGAATCTCTTGTCATACATAAGGATATTGCAGAAGCTGCAATTCCTCTTATTGCTGATATGCTCAAGGAAAATGACTGCGAAATACGTGGAGATGAGAGCACACGTGCCATTTCTTCCTATATAGTTCCTGCTACAGAGGAGGATTATGGCACAGAATATCTTGCAAAAATAATATCCGCAAAGGTTGTTGACAATATCGAACAGGCAATAGAGCATATTAACAATTACAGTACGGGACATTCAGAAGCTATCATAACGGAGGATTATGAAAATGCACAAAGATTCTTAGCTGAGATAGATTCTGCATGTGTTTATGTAAATGCATCCACAAGATTTACGGACGGCTTTATGTTCGGATTTGGCGCAGAAATAGGCATTTCCACACAAAAGCTTCACGCACGGGGACCAATGGGACTTTTGGCGCTTACCTCAACAAAGTATATTATTTATGGCAACGGCCAGATAAGAGAGTAACAAATTATATAAAGAATCTATTAAAGGATAAGGAGATTAATGTATGTCAAACATGAAGTTTACCGGCTCTAAGCAATACGTTGCTTCACAGGAGCTGATGGCAGCCGTAGATGTGGCAAGAGCACTTGAGAAGCCTTTACTCATAAAGGGTGAGCCAGGAACAGGAAAAACAATGCTTGCGGATGCAATCAGTGAGGCTTTCGGAATGAAGCTTTTTATTTGGAATATCAAGTCTACAACAAAGGCTCAGGATGGGCTTTATGTGTATGATACGATTCAGCGTCTTTATGACAGCCAGTTTGGCGAGGAGGGCGTCGATGATATTGCAAGATATATAAAGCTCGGAAAGCTTGGCGAGGCATTTAAGTCAGAGGAACAGGTAATTTTACTTATTGATGAAATAGATAAGGCAGATATTGAGTTCCCGAACGACCTTCTCTGGGAGCTTGACAAAATGGAATTTTATATACATGAAACAAAGGAAACCATAAAGGCAAAAACAAGACCTATCGTTATCATTACATCAAATGCCGAAAAGGAGCTTCCTGATGCATTCTTAAGGAGATGTATTTTCCACTATATCAGATTCCCTGAAAAGGAAGAAATGCAGGAAATCGTAAATGTACATTTTGAAAATATAGACGAAAATCTCTTAAAGCATGCGATGGACACCTTTTACTGGATTCGTGAAATAAAAGAGGTCAGAAAAAAACCTAGTACATCAGAGCTGATTGACTGGCTCAACGCACTTATGCTCGGTGGAATTGACCCTGAAACACTCAGGGATAAGCTTCCGTTTCTTGGAGTGCTGATTAAGAAGGACGAGGATATAGAGACTGTAAAGAAGAGGAGAATATAATAATTGTTTACAGATTTTTTATATGTTTGCAGAGATAAAGGTTTAAAAATATCCCTTACAGAATGGATTACATTTATGGATGCCCTTGACAGAGGGCTTGCCTATTCTTCCTTGGAGGGCTTATACAATCTAGGAAGAATGATACTTGTAAAGACGGAATCTGACTACGATAAGTACGATATTGCCTTCATGGAATATTTTAAAAACGTCCATGTAGGCGATGAGCTTCCGGCTGACATTTTGAAATTTCTTGATAAGGGTGAGATGGATACAACCGATTTAAATAAAGACATTTACAGCTTTGACCGTGAGGTTAACATGGACGAGACAAAGCGAATGTTTCGTGAGCGTGTTACGGAGCAGAAGGAGGAGCACAATGGTGGAAACTATTGGATTGGAACAAGCGGTGGCTCTGCTTTCGGACATGACGGTCGAAATCCGGGCGGTATACGTGTAAGTGGACAGTCGGGCATGCGGACAGCCTTTCAGGTTATGGGAGAGCGAAAGTATGCTGATTTTAGGCACGATAAAACACTGGATATCCGTCAGTTTCAGGTTGCATTCAGAAAACTCCGTCAGTTCTCAACAAGGCTGGATGTAGCAAAGACTGAGCTTGACCTTGATAAAACGATTGATTCTACATGCAATAACGGTGGATATTTGAAGCTTGAGTTTGATAAACCAAGAAAGAATTCCGTTAAGCTTCTTTTATTGTTTGACTGTGGCGGTACCATGATGCCATTCAGTGAAATGTGCAATGATTTGTTTCAGGCAGTTCACAAGGCAAATCATTTTAAGGATGTAAAAACCTATTATTTCCATAACTGTATATATAGTAAAGTATATAAGGATGCCGAGTGCGAATACGGAAACTGGATTGACCTTGATGACCTGTTCCGGCATACGGACAAGGATTACAAGGTAATCATTGTAGGGGATGCACAGATGGCTCCGGAAGAATTATTTGATAAAAACGGAAATTACCGAGGTCCAAATGATGGACGAAGTGGGTATGAATGGAATAAAATGTTTAGAGAGAAATATAAAAAGGCTGTGTGGTTAAATCCAAGATTTCATGGTAAGCTTAATTCACTTGCATGGATGGAGTCAGAAAAAACCTTAGCAGAGATATATGACATGTATCCACTTACGGTTGATGGACTTAAGGAGGCAATAACAAAGCTTATGGCTCCAAGATAAGGGCACACAGTCTGATAAATAAAAGAGGTGATCAGATGGGCGAAGAATACTCAGCAGGAACAGGAATTGTTTTAAACGGCGGAGGCGGAAAAGGTGCGTATCAGATAGGTGTATTAAAATCACTTAAGGAAAACGGACTTTTGGACAATGTAACGGCTATTTCAGGTGTATCAATCGGTGCAATCAATGCCATGCTTTATGCTATGGATGATTTTGATCTTATGTATGATGCATGGAGAGATATAGACATGTCAACCGTGTTTGATATTGATCTGGAAATGCTTATGTCAAACCGTTTCCATTTTTCAAGGGATGAGATGCTTGAAATGATATCAAAATATATCGACTTCAATAAGCTTATTAACTCCCCTTATGATATTTATGCTGCAATGTGCAGATTGGGAAGCTCGGAAAACGGTAATCCGGGACTTGTGGAAATAACAAACAATATAAATGGCGGTCAAACAGAGCCAAAATATGTGTTGTTAAAGGATTATGATGCAGGAAATATAAAAAATATACTGCTTGCATCCACAGCACTTCCGATTGTATATGAGGCAGTGGAATTTGAGGGCGGCTATTACCGTGATGGCGGAATATGCGACAATGAACCAATCAAACCACTTTATGATGCAGGTATACGTGAATTTATAATTATCGGACTGCAGCATGGCAAGAAATTTGACGGTTCCAAATGGCCGGATGCACATTTTGTAACCATATATCCAAGCTGTGATTTGGGAAGCCTTATATCGGGTACCCTGAATTTTACAGACAAGGCAGTAGATTTCCGACTTTTGCTTGGTGAAAAGGATGGACTACGAGCAATAAAAACACAATTCGAAAAGGATGAAGCATACATACGTATGGAATCGGCACTTGCAAAAATGGATTATGATGAGATAACAATGCGTTTAAAGACTGAGCTTACAGTAAAAAATGTTGAGGCACGTATAAATTCCAATATAGATAAGTTTAATAAGCTTGCACAGAAATTTGAAAACTATTAAAAAATCAAAAAGGGGGTATTTTTATGGCAGACAAAATTATAACAATAGGAAGACAGTTTGGAAGTAACGGCAGGGAAATCGGCAGGGCTATTGCATCAAAGCTTAATATTCCTTTCTATGACAAGGAATTGCTTAACGAAACAGCAAAAAACAGTGGTATGAGTGAGGCTGTTCTTAAAACCCTTGACGAGAAGCCGTCAAAGAGCTTTTTATATTCCATAGTCATGGATCCATACAGTTTCGGATTTGCTGCCAATGGATATCACACTGACTTAAACCAAAAAGCATTTCAGGCAACCTATGATACTGTCAATAAGATAGGAGAGGATGGTCCATGCGTTATAGTCGGAAGATGTGCTGACTATGCCCTCCGTAAAAAGCCAAATCTGGTGAGTCTCTTTATTCATGCCCCTTTGGAAAAGCGAATCGACACAGTTATGCAGCGTTTTCACTTGACCTACGACAAGGCTAAATCCCAGATTTCCAGGGAGGATAAGGCAAGGGCATCCTACTATAATTTCTACACATCAAAAAAATGGGGTGCTCTGGAAAGTTATGATGTGTTTATAAACAGCAGTCTTATGAGTATTGAGGATAATGCGGACTTTATCATTGAGTACATGAAGAAGATGGGGTAAATCATAAACAGAAGAGGTGGAAACAATCATGATAAAACGATTAATAAGAAGCTTTTCAAAATTATCACTGACATTTTTGTTTTTTGGATGCATTATGCTTGGTGCAATGATTAAAGGTGGTGATTTCCCACAGCTATTAATGCCATCCCATAATTATGATGAGATTTTAGAGAATGGATTGAAAAAAGGGCAGCATATCAAAGGAGAGATATATTTTAGCTTTGGAAGCTTTGCGACAAAAGAAAGCTATACACAATATGAAAACTCAAGGACACCGGCAAAAACCAGCGGATATTATTATATTATTCCTGTAGGTGAGCAGGGGCTGGCCGCAATCTATATCCGAAAGGATGATTTAACAACCATGAAAGCTTTAACGGAGGAAACCCAAGCTTATTTAGAAGGGGGAGAGTTTCCAAAAACTAAAGTACATTTTGAAGGAGTCGCAGTAAAAATGGAAAGAGACCTGAAAGGGCTGGAGAAGATTTTCAGAAAGCAACTGGAATATATGGGATATACGGAAGCTCAAATAGAAGATATGCTTTCTACCTATTCAGACGGAGAATGTCTTGTGCTTTCAGGACCGGCGGATATGTCTGTCATATATGTTATGATGGCCATTTCATTTGTACTGATTTTTGCCGGAATTATTATAATTGTGCGTAATTATAGAAAGGAAGCTGAATACGACAAGCTGGTGGCAAGTGGAATGACGAATCCGAAGGATGAGTAAGCAGAAGCCTTATGAATATTGAGGATAATGCGGACTTTAATTATTAATAATATTAGGTGATTCTATAACTGACTCTTATAGCCATCTGACGCTGCCGACG
>CAMWGV010000064.1 GCA_947173945.1 uncultured Lachnospiraceae bacterium | reverse complement strand
CAATGCAAAATTATATGGTTTATATTACTTTTTTATCATTTTATTGACATGATACACTTATATTTTTAAACTCTTACATTATAGAATTACTCCTTAAACAACATCGGAACTACGGACTCTATACCCGGAATAAAATAATAGTCACCTGCATATTCAAAAGCATACATATGGTCTATCATATTTTCTATATCAATTCCCCGCTTTTCAAATTCTTCAAACACATTCTCATAATTACCTGCATCTATATTGAGATTATAAGATATATCAACCCTGTACACCTTATTCAAATCAACAAAGTAATCCTCACACGTTTTCTTTACAAGCTCATATGCCTCTTCAGGCTTATATCCCCAAAGGCTCTCCGAATCTATATCCCTGCAAAAGGTTTCCACGATAGGCTTAACATCAGCCTTTTGAATTCCAGTCACCTTAAAATTCTCAAGTTTGATATTAATAACGTCAGAAAATACCGATAAATACTCCACTATTCCTCCTACCATTGCATCATAATACATGTCAAAATCATTTTGTATCAAGGTAAGACTCCAAAGACCTGCCCCTTCCTTAAAAGCAGCGTCTAGCGATATATGAACCGCTATGTCATATGCCAGATCCTTAGGTACGGTAAGTTCTACCAGTTTTTTTGTATTATAATGTTTCACTGCTTCAGTGTATTGCTTCATTCTGCTTTCTATTTTTTCCTCTGCACTCTTCTCCCGGATAAAAAAATAATATACCCCGATAGAAACAGCCACCACCATAATCGCAACTATGATTTTAGGAATTATTTTTTTCCTTCTCTTTTTTTTCCTCCTCTTTTTGAATTCTAATGTATTTTCCTGTTCCATAACGTTTTCTTGTTCCATATTATTTATCCCTTGTATTATCTGATAGTTTTAAATATTATTTTTTAAACACAAAAACCACCCTAAGTCCTGACAGACAATAGGGTGGATATGTAATTATGCCTGATTTTCCTTGGCAACAAGCTGGTCTGCTCCATACATTTTACGAAGCTTCGGTTTTTCTATCTTTCCTGTCGCATTTCTCGGTATTTCACTGAAAATAATTTCTTTTGGCCGCTTGTATCTTGGCAGTCCCACACAAAACTCCTCTATCTCCTCCGTGCTGCAGGTCATGCCATCCTTTATTTCTATAATTGCTGCTGTCTTTTCACCGAGACGTCTATCCGGCAGCCCTATAACAGCCACATCCTTAACCTTATCATGCTTTCTGAGAAAGTCCTCTATCTGAACCGGATATATATTTTCGCCACCGCTGACAATAACATCCTTTTTCCTGTCTACAAGGAAATAAAATCCATCCTCATCCTGCATAGCCATATCACCTGTGTAAAGCCATCCATCCTTAATCGTCTCAGCAGTTGCTTCCTCGTTACGGTAGTAACAGGTCATAACTCCCGGTCCTTTTACACAAAGCTCTCCAACATCTCCATGCTTAACAACATTGCCATCCTCGTCCACAATCTTACATTCCCAACGGTAACCCGGAACTCCGATGGCACCAACCTTATGTATATTTTCAACGCCAAGATGCACACAACCCGGTCCTGTTGACTCTGATAGTCCATAGTTTGTGTCGTACTGGTGATGTGGAAAATACTCCTTCCAGCGCTTAATCAATGATGGTGGAACAGGCTGTGCACCTATATGCATCAACCGCCACTGGTCAAGCTCATAATCAGAAAGCTTAATATCACCGCGGTCCAGTGCATCCAGTATATCCTGTGCCCACGGCACAAGCAGCCATACAATCGTGCAATGCTCCGAGGATATCGCCTTTAAAATTGTTTCCGGCTTTGTTCCCTTAAGCAAGATTGCCTTACTCCCTGCCACAAGACTGCCCATCCAGTGGAACTTTGCACCGGTATGATATAGCGGAGGTATGCAAAGGAAATTATCTTCCCTGTTTGTACCATGATGCTTCTGCTCCATCTCAGCCGCCTGTATCAGGCTTTGATGCTTATGTAATATCGCCTTCGGAAATCCTGTCGTTCCCGATGAGAAATAAATTGCGCCAAAATCCTCCTCCGTAATCTCAACCTCCGGGGTCTGACTTGAACAGTCAGCAACAAGCTCATGGTAGCTTTCTGCAAAGCTTGGGCAATTGTCTCCAACATAAATAAGCAACCTACCCTTGCAAAGGCGTTCCGCATTTGCCTCAATACGTCCGATAAATGCAGGTCCAAACACAATCATATCCACTTCTGCAAGCTCAGCACAATAAAGTATCTCCTCTGCGTCATATCTGAAATTAAATGGTACCGCAATGGCACCGGTCTTTAATACACCAAAATAAATCGGGAGCCACTCCAGACAATTGTAAAGAAGTATGGCAACCTTGTCTCCTTTTTTTATGCCCCTGCCCATTAACATATTTGCAAAACGATTTGCCTTCTCATTAAATACACTCCATGTAATTTCCCTGCGATATGGCTGGAATCTGTCCGGTTCAACAAGTTCAAACTCTTTCCATGTAATTCTTCTTGTATCCTGCTCGTCAGGATTAAGCTCTACAAGTGCAACCTCGTCCGGATACATTTCCGCATTTCGCTCTAACAACTCAGTAACTACCATAATTATAAATTCTCCTATGCGTTTTTCTTTTCCACTTTACACTTTTAAACAGTGCAGTTATATTTTAAATTATAATAATACTGTTTACAAGTAAATTTTCAAAATTAACAATAGTTGTCTTTACATTCCAATCAATGACGAGAACTCGCTCATTGCCTCAGATATCTTAATCTGCTGCGGACATACCTGCTCACAGCTTCTGCAACCCACACAATTTGCAGGACGTTTCTGTTCCTCCATACTTCCAACAGCCATCGGTGCCAAAAATCCACCCCCTGTAATTTTATGCTCATTGTAAAGTGCTATAAGCTCAGGTATCGGAAGCTCCTTCGGACAATGGCTTGTACAATAATGACATGCTGTACATGGGAGGCCTCCCTTTTTTGTCTCCTCGTCAACAAGTGCAACCAATCTGTTAAACTCCTCATCGCTTAACGGTTTTTCCTCGTTGAAGGTTGCAATGTTTGCCTTTAGCTGTTCCATATTTGACATACCGGAAAGCACAACTGTAACACCCGGTATTGACTGTAAAAACCGGAACGCCCATGCCGGAACAGTCTCATCCGGTCTCATTTTTTTCATCTCTTCTGTCATCTCATCCGATGCATCTGCAAGCTTTCCTCCACGCAGAGGTTCCATAACCCACACAGGAAGACCTGCGTCTCTCACAAGCTTCACTTTCTGCTCACAGCTTTGGAAATGCCAATCCATATAATTTAACTGCAGCTGACAAAATTCCATGTGAGGGCCATATACCGCAAGGAATTTTTTTATAACATCTACGGAACCATGTGCCGAAAAACCAAAATGCTTAATTCTTCCATTTTCCTTCTGCTTTAATAAATACTCAAGTATGCCATGCTTAGGATTTAAATACTCATCTACATTTCCCTCATAAACATTGTGAATCAAATAAAAATCAAAGTATTCCGTCTGACATTTTTCCAGCTGTTTTTCAAAAATTTCCTCAACCTTGTCCATATTTGACAAGTCATATCCCGGGAACTTAGACGCAAGATAATAGCTGTCCCTCGGATATTTCGAGAGACATTTTCCTGCCACAAGCTCCGAGTTACCATCATGATACCCCCATGCAGTATCAAAATAATTAACCCCGTTGTTGTATGCATAGTCAATCATTTCAGCAGCGGACTTTTCGTCCACAACAGCATCATTTCCGTCTACTACCGGGAGCCTCATCATCCCAAGACCTAACCCCGACAGCTTCATGTCCTTAAAATCCTTTAAAATCATATATGTAACCTCCTTGAAATTATTCACTTTCTTCATTTATTCCCACATTCATACTACCTTGTCTGTAGCCTCTCAAATCCAATGCAACATAATCACAGCCATAGCTTTTAAATTCCTTTACAACTCTGTCTCTTACCTCTTCTTTCATAATCTGCTCAAACTGCTCAGGCAATATCTCAATTCTCGCCATTTTGTCATAAAGTCTTACCCTTATCTGCTTAAATCCCATTGATATAAGCAGATTTTCCCCCCGCTCAACCAACGAAAGCTTTTCACTCGTTATGGCATCACCGTAAGGAATTCTCGTGGCAAGACACGCGTATGCAGGCTTATCCCACGTTTCAAGACCGTATAGTTTTGATAATTTACGTATATCATCCTTCGTCAGTCCTGCAAGAAGCAGCGGACTTTCTATGGCAAGTTCCTTTATGGCAGCCATCCCCGGACGGTAATCTCTTACATCATCCGCATTTGACCCCTCTATTACATGGTTTAAGCCCTTGTCGTTTGCCACAGAGGTAATCTCTGAAAAAATCTGTTTCTTGCATATATAACAGCGATTGGCTGGATTAGCTGCAAACTCTTTATTTTCAAGCACATCCAACTCGCATATAACATGCTCTATCCCCTCCCTGTCACAAAATGCTATCGTCTCCTCATATTCTCTCTTTGGGAATAAATTAGACGTTACGGTAATTGCAACAGCCTTTTCTCCCAAAACCTCATGTGCCAGCTTTAACAAAAGTGTTGAGTCTACCCCTCCGGAAAATGCAACACCAACACTGCCCATGTCACTAAGTATCGACGATATCTTATCACAGCATTCCCTTAAATGCTTATCTTCTATATTCACAATCATCACCTCTTTATAGCACTAAGTGGAAGCTCCAATCCATTTTCTTCCATCAATGCCTTGTTGAAAAGTATATCCCTACTGCTGCCATCTACAGCAATTTTTCCGTTATAGAACAGCACAGTTCTATCACATGTATCCATGATAAAGTCCAAATCATGTGATGCAATCAGCATAGTCTGTGGCAGCCCGTTTAAAATGTGAATTAAATTTCTCCTATTTTTCGGATCAAGTGTTACACTTGGCTCATCAAGCAAAACGATATCAGGCCTCATTGCCAGTATCGTTGCAATTGAAGCAAGCTTTTTCTCTCCTCCTGACAATTGATAAATCGGACGATTTTTTAAATGTTCAATCTGCACCGCACGAAGAGCATCCTGTACCATCTGTAATACTTCTTCTTTTGCATTCCCATAGTTTGATGGCCCGAATGCCACATTATCAAACACATTTGATAAAAACATCTGACTGTCTGCATCCTGAAAAACATAGCCGATTTTCTTCCGCACATCAATTATGTTATCCCTTGTAACATCCATACCTCCAACAGTTATACTACCCTCATAGCCAGTTTCAAGTCCTACAAGGAGCCGGAGCAGGGTTGATTTTCCAACACCATTTGCACCTACGATACCTATTTTTTCACCCGATGCCACGTTAAGGTTTATATTTTCTAAAACGAATGTTCCTTTTCCATACCGAAAGGAAACAGCTTTTAAGCTTATATGATTTTTCATGTTATTTGTCATTCCTTTCACCCCGCCTTTGAACGAAGCATTTTCATTCTCATATGTTTAAAAAATAAGTACCAAACCGAAGCAAAACAATTACAATGCTCCATCCAAAGAGCCAGACAAAATCAATCCGTTTCACAATATATTTACCTCTATAGGCTTGACTTTTTACACTCCATTCATATCCTCTTACATTCATGCTGTCATATACAATATGTGCTCTGTCTATGCTTCGCAGCATAAGCTGACCTGCAAACTGTCCCCATACCTTTACATTGATTCCCTTTTGATTTGGTGCAAGCATATAATATGCCTCGGTAATTCTTTTCGTCTCTTTCAACAATATATTTATGTAGCGGTAAATCAGCATAATCACCATAACAATAAGCTCAGGAACCCTTATTATTCTCAAAGCATTACAAATATCCTCTATTCTTGTCGTCACCGCAAGAATATATACTGCTAATATACTTAATATTCCTTTCATAAAAAGGCAAAGCATCAGTATAAGTCCCATAAGTACAGTTTTTGAAAAAAATAAATTCCCAATTCCCAAAAGAAAAAGTGCCACAAATATAACCTTAATTCTCTTAAGACATTTCACAAATGATATATCCCAGACTATAAATATTACAAGAGGATAAATTATCATAAATATAAGACTGTCAAGCTTATAATTTGGTATGGATACGGTAAATGCAACATACCAGATTGTAATAAACAGCTTAAACAGTGGATGCATGGCATTTAAACTCCCCTCACTGCCTGCCTCTTTCTCTATATCACACATTTCATGTAATGCCTTATCGATATTACTCATATAATGCCCCTTATGATTTTTTCTTCGTCAACCGTACTATGACGCAAAGCAAAGTACATATTCCTGCAACAATAATTGCACCTATAATACCCGAAAATGAGGTTCCTGCAATTGTATCAGAATTCTTAAATGCATAATCAGGCAAAATCGCAAGCTTTTCCTGTATACTTGCAAAAGCTTCATAAACCTCCCCCGATTTGACCAGTTCAGTACTTCCCGTAACTTTTTCCACAGACCACTCCAAGCCATCCGGATGTGAGGAAGCCATAAGTGAAAACATCCCTGCAACTGCAAGTGCGGTAACCCCCAAAACTGACATGACACCTGCATATGATTTTCTATCTTCTTTCGTCCCTGATTCTATGCCCCACAAAAGCTCAGACCTTGTCTCATAGACAAAACATAAAATAGCAGCCGTTATGAACCCCTCAACCAATCCGATTGCCAGATGAATCGGAAGCATAAATGCTAGGAATGTTTGAAACGGCAATTCCGTAACATTGGATGCCATGGTTTCTAAGGTAACAAAAAACGCACCAAGCTGTAATGTAACCACACAGCCTGCTACAGATGCAATGATTATCCTCTTTTTTGAAACGCCTTTTTTCAGTATGCTCCGCCATATAATAGCAGCACCCACAAAACATCCGAAAAATGCCATGTTCCATATATTGGCTCCCAGTGCCATAATACCTCCGTCAGCAAAAAGCAGACACTGGATGATTAAAATTCCTATCATTGTAAGAAAGCCTGCATGTGGACCAAGCATTGCGGAAATCAACATTCCTCCACATAAATGTCCACTGGAACCGGTTCCCGGAATCGAAAAGTTGATCATTTGGGCAGCGAAAACAAATGCACCCATAATCCCCATTTCAGCAACCTTAATCTGCTCCTCAGATTTTCTCACATTATGTAAACTGTATACTGCAACTCCTGTAGTAAGTGCATACATTGACCCCGCAACTATAGGATTCAAAAGAGCATCCGACATATGCATAAGCTCAGGCCTCCTGTTTTTTGTTCTTTATTATATCACGCACTTCCCGGAGTGACATATTATTTTGTTTGGCAATAGTGGACGCATCCTCATACTCCACCTTAATCTTTCTTGTACCATATCCACTTGAAGTCTTAATTCTGACATCTCCAAAATCAGTTTTTACAAATTCCTCAGTTCGATTGAGAATCATACGCTTCTGACTAAGCTCCCTGATTCCTATCGTTGTGGTATGTTTGAAAATAATCTCTGCCATATCCATTTTGTCCTCATTTGTACAAAGTACAGTAAGAAGCACTCCCGGACGGTTTTTCTTCATTGTTATGGCTGTTGTAAATACATCCCTTGCCCCTCTGTTTAAAAGAAGCTCCGTAACATACCCTACTTCTTCACCTGTAATATCATCCATATTACACTTTAATTCCACTATGTCATCCTGTGCGTCTTCACAGTATCCCACAATTGCCCGTACAATATTTGCCGTTTCAAAATCCTTTTTACCCGTTCCATATCCGACAGACTCTATTGTCATAAGAGGCATATTTGAAAACTTATTTCCGTAATATCCCAAAATAGCTGCTCCTGTAGGAGTACAAAGCTCTCCCTGGACATTTCCTGCATAAGAAGGTATATTTTTCAAAAGATTTGCTGTTGCAGGTGCAGGTACAGGCAAAACTCCATGTGCACATCTGACTGTGCCATACCCCACGTTTACAGGTGATACGACCACACTGTCAACATCCAACATTTCAAAAAGCATGGCACACCCTGTGATATCTGCTATGGCATCCATCATACCGACTTCATGGAAATGTATCTCGGAAACAGAAGTTCCATGTACCATACTTTCTGCCAAAGCAATTTTTTTGTAAATCTCCTTGACGTCATTTCTGACCTTATTGGAAATATCCAGCCCGTTAATAATCTCCTCGATATCATTCATGGATGAATGCGCATGGTGATGTTCCCCATGATGTTCATGATGTTCATGATGCCCGTGATGCTCATGATGTCCTTCATGATGACTCTCTCCATGCTCACAGCAATCTCCTTCGGAAACTCCATTTATCATTACTTCAACATGTTTCCCTGTTACACCACATTTTATATCATTATGTATTTTGACAGTCACTTTAGGAATTCCGATGTTATTGATTTTTTCGGCAAAGAGTGCCTGCTGTTCTTCCGTAAGAAGTGATACCAGTGCTCCCATAAGCATATCACCTGCTGCCCCCATACCGCAATCCAGATATAATATTTTCATGACATACCTCCCGACACTACACATGATTGATAAGGCTTGCCTGATATCCTGCACCAAATCCATTATCAATATTAACCACACTTACTCCGCTTGCACAGGAATTCAGCATTGAGAGCAGAGCAGAAAGCCCTTGAAAGTTTGCACCGTATCCTACGCTTGTAGGAACCGCTATCACAGGACATGACACAAGCCCTCCGATAACGCTGGCCAATGCCCCCTCCATGCCTGCCACAGCTATAATAACACTGGCAGTCATAAGGTCATCCAGATAATGAAACAATCTATGTATTCCTGCCACGCCAACATCGTATAAACGTTTGACATCGTTTCCTAATGCCATTGCAGTAATTGCAGCTTCCTCTGCAACAGGTATGTCACTCGTTCCACCGGTTGCAACCACAATTGTTCCATGCCCGGACGTCTTCGGCAGCTCCCCCAGAACACATGCTCCTGACTGTATATCATAAAGCACATGTTCTATATTAAGACCATGAACGACATAATCTTTTGTGTCCTCGTTTATTCTGGTAATCAATATTGTCTCATCGCCACTTTTAACAAGAGTATTTGCAATTTCTAAAATCTGCTCTTTCGTTTTTCCGGCTCCGTATATAACCTCAGAAACACCTTGCCTGAGTCTGCGGTGTGTATCCACCTTTGCAAAACCCAAGTCAACATAAGGCTCCTTTCTAAGCTTTAAAATGTCCTCATCCGAATAATTCATTCAAACCCCATCCCTTATAACTAATTATTATCCAGCAAAATTAAATGCTCACTTGATTTTTTTACCTTATCTATATATTATAACATAATACACTATTTTGAACGAGGAAAAAATAATGAATCCATTTTTAATTACTCTTATTGTCACTTTTTTTGCCGGAATGGGTGCAGGACTTGGAACAGGCTTTGCAGGTATGAGTGCTGCGGCCGTAATAAGTCCCATGCTTATTACATTTTTGGATGTAGAGCCTTACATGGCAGTAGGAATAGCTCTGTCCTCAGATGTGCTTGCAAGTGCAATATCCGCTTATACTTACGGGAAAAATAAAAATTTAGATATCAAAAACGGACTCGTAATGATGGCAAACGTTCTTATATTCACCATTGTCGGAAGCTATGTTTCCAGCCGTGTTCCATCAACAACAATGGGTAATTTTTCCGTATTTATGACATTTCTTCTCGGAATAAAGTTTGTAGTACGTCCAGTTATGACGACAAAGGAAGACATGGCAAAAGTTTCTGCCAACAAAAGAATACTCCAGTCTGTTATATGCGGAATTATAATTGGATTTATTTGCGGTTTTATAGGTGCAGGTGGCGGAATGATGATGCTTCTCATTCTGACCTCTGTTCTTGGTTATGAACTTAAGACCGCTGTTGGCACAAGTGTATTTATCATGACATTTACAGCCTTTACAGGTGCAATATCCCACTTCACCATCGGCGGTCTCCCTGATTTTAAAATTCTTTTATTATGTGTAATTTTTACACTGCTTTGGGCAAGAATTGCCGCAAAATTTGCAAACAAGGCGGAACCCAAAACGTTAAACCGTGCAACCGGGGTTGTTCTTATTATTTTAGGTATCGCTATATTTGTTTTTTCAAAAATACGCTAGGACTTTTTAGTCATTCCTTATTTTCATTTTAAGTTCAGGAATATGTACGGAAACCTTTGTGTTTGGCGGAATTGATTCCGTCACAAAGGAATTTCCTGCCACAACTGAATTTTGGCCTATAA
Source organism: uncultured Lachnospiraceae bacterium (assembly GCA_947173945.1). Taxonomy (GTDB): domain Bacteria; phylum Bacillota; class Clostridia; order Lachnospirales; family Lachnospiraceae; genus Coprococcus_C. The sequence goes on along the minus strand of CAMWGV010000064.1, from coordinate 5,020 downwards.
CAGTCTCACCGCCAAGTACAGTTGTGTTCGCATATATAACTACGTTATCCTCTATTGTCGGATGTCTTTTTACCCCTGACAGAAGCTGTCCCTCTCTCGTTGAGAGAGCACCCAGTGTCACGCCCTGATAAAGCTTGACATTATTTCCGATTACCGTAGTTTCGCCTATTACAATTCCGGTTCCGTGGTCAATAAAGAAATATTCTCCTATTGTTGCCCCGGGGTTAATATCTATACCTGTTTTTCCATGTGCATATTCTGTCATTATCCTCGGAATAAACGGAACCTTCAGCAGATACAGTTCATGTGCTATTCTATATACAAATATGGAAAAGATACCCGGATAGGAAAATATAATTTCCTCCTTACTGTTTGCAGCAGGGTCTCCTTCCAGCTCAGCTTCAACATCCTTGTACAAAAGCTTCTGTATAGCCGGAAGTCTGTCGAGAAAAAGACATGTAATGTTCTGGGCTTCCTCTTCTGTCCTATCATCTTTTCTTTTGTAGGAAAGGGCTATCAAAATCTGTTTATACAGCTTCTCATATATGACGGCAATCGTATTACCTGCAAAGCTTGACAGGGAAACAAAGGATGTATTTTCCGTTCCGAAATATCCGGGAAATATAACTCTCCTTATTTCCTCTAATACCTCGATTATTTCTGAACGCTTAGGGATTTCACCTGATGCTTCCATACCAAATATATTCTGCTCCATATAATTCGCATTTAATTCATCTGCCACGCATGCAATTTTGTTTTTAATATCCTGCCCCATAATATCCTCCAAAAATTTTCAAGTATTTCGCACATCTGATTTTTATATATTATCATATTTATTTTTAAATGTCTCTACAAAATCATTATACTTTTCTATACCGTCATCTCCATTTTTGTATTTATATTTACTGTACAATTTTACATTCAAACTGTAAAAGCTCTATACCATCGGTGACCACAGTTTTCGCATTATGATTAATATACATTTTTATTTTTTGTCTGTCATTTCCTCTTGTCACAATTTCTACACCATCTTCTGAGTAAAGCTGCGCTATTCCGTTTTCTTTCATGACCGTTTCCATAACCTTTGCCAGAATACATTCCTCAAGGCCACATCCAATGTAGTAGACACTTCCAGCTCCACTCCGCCTTCTCGTCACCGCTGCATATCCCTTATAGAAATCATCATCATAATTAAACAAAATCTCTGCGTCATCCACTTCTATCATATCCCTGAAAATTCCGCCATGTCCCGATATATTTTCAAACTCTCCGCGTCCTGTTACCGGAAAAGCATTCAGGTCCTGAAGACTTTCCGTTTCCACAACCGTAATTCCCGTAAGCTCGTTATAATCTACAGGCATCGTTTTACCAAACGGAATATTGTTGTCGGCATCTTTCACTGCACACCTGTAAGTCAATACAACTGTACCTCCATTTTTCACAAATGCCTTCACTCGGTTCTCCATCTCCTGCTTGGTAATAATAAGCTGTGGCAAAATAATTATTTTGTATCCATCGAAAGACCGGTCCTCAGGAATGATATCCACACCTACATTTACATCATAAAAAGCTTTATAAAACTTCTTCATTTCAGCCTGTGTGTCAAGAAGAATACTTTGGCTTTGTATACGGAAGGATGCGAGAGAATCATAATCATAGACGATTGCAACCTCATTTTTTATAGGTGCATGAAGTGCCTCTTCATAGTTTACAATGTCTTTGAAGAACGTCTGAACCTCATAAAATCTTCTTCTTTTAACATTGTCTGCATCTAAAATTCCATAGCAAAACTGTTCTGCTCCCTTCGTTGCACCACGATATCTAAAATACATAAGTGAGTCACAGCCATGTGCCATTCCCTGATATGACCACATTTTTGCCTGATTTGGACGTGGCAGAAAACCTGTAACGTCATGCCCCTGTGCTCCCATAATAGCCTCTGTTATCCAGAAGTTTTTTCCCTTCAGACCCCTTATATAATCAAGCCCAAAGGCTATCTCATGTGGCGGTATCGGTTCCTTTTGTCCACCCCACACAGGATAATTATTATATGCAACCTGATCTAGCGTTTTTGCTACCTTTGAATAATCTACATGCTTTCCTAACCCGCCTCCCGGAAAATCATGCATTACAACGGCATCTTTAGAAATACTTTTAATAAGCCTTGCCTGAAAATCTATAAAATCAACAATAAGCTTGCTCCTGAACCGTTCCCAATCCAGTCTCAATGCCGGATTGTGAGTTGTTATAGTTTCCATCGGCGTTGGTATTTCATCAAATGAGTTATACTCCTGAGACCAGAATGTCGTTCCATAGGTATCATTTAATTTATCTATATTACCGTTAAATTTAACATTAAGAAAATTCTGAAATTTCTTCTGACAATTTTCACAATAACAGACATCGCTTCCTTCATGTCCGATTTCATTGTCTACCTGCCATGCAACAATTGCATCTTCGTCCTTGTAATGCTCCACAAGTGCTTTTATTATTTTTTCCGAATACTCATACATGTGCGGGCTGCTAAAGCAAAATACATGTCTGCCGCCAAAGCATCTCTTTTTTCCTCCTTCAAATTCAGAAAGAATAGTTGGATGCTTCTTGGCAAGCCATGCAGGAATTGTTGCTGTCGGCGTACCCATAATCACCTTCAATCCTCTTGCCTTAGCCTTTGAAATAACATTATCAAAAAAAGAAAAATCAAATTCTCCCTCTTTTTTCTCCATCAGATGCCAAGAAAACTCTGCTATCCTTATTACATTGCACCCCAATTCAACAATTGTATCAAGGTCATTTTCAAGCATGTTTATTTCCCACTGTTCAGGATAGTAATCTACTCCCAACCACATATCATTGTCCTCCCCATAATTAAGATTCTTTTTGTCTGTTTATATCAATTGTTTCTCTTACTTCCCTGTAAAAATCAGGCGTAAGCTTGTAGCCCTTTATATAAATTAAAAAACACAGTGCAGATAGAATTGCCGGAATCAGGAACATAATAATTCTCATACCGTTTTCCGTCATAACTGTCTGTTGCTGGTTTGCCTCGTATCCGATAAGACTAAGACCGATACCACTCAGAAATCCACTGAAAGCACCTGCAAACTTAACCACAAATGTCTGCATGGAAAACAAAATACTTTCATTTCTTGTTCCTAATTTATACTCACCATAATCTACGACTTCTGATAAGAAAACGGTTATAAATACAAGCATGAATCCTATACCAACATTTATGATTCCACTGCATATACCTACTGCAAGTGCATTTTTTGGTATGAGATAACCAAATACCCATAAAAGTGCAAATCCCACTACAGGGCAAAAGCTTGCCATGAAAAAGGAAACTTTTTTCCCGATTTTCTTTGAAAGCAAAGGTAAGACAGCCATAGATCCCATCTGTGCAAATCCGGCAACAGCGGCATAAATAGGATAAAGTATACCGTTTCCCGGGTCATCATATGTCCGCTCCGCCACATATTTAAAATAAAACAATGCAAAGCTGTTGGAAAGCTGATAAGCAATGTTAAAAAATAATGCAATACCAAGAACTATCTTAACCTGATCATTCTTAAACAAAACATTTATCATACCTTTAATGGATGTTTTTTCAGCCTTCGGTGTAACAATCTGTTCCTTACATGTAAGACATGTAACGACAGAAGCAAAAATAAACACAATTGCAATAATGGTCGCTAGTATTGAAAATCCCCTGACATCATTACCACTACCAAGCTTTGAGACCATAATAAGTCCGAATGAATTTATTACAAGCCATGCACAGCTTGCAAATATACGCGGAATTGCTGATATCTGACTTCTCTCGTTTTCATCTTCTGTAAGTGCAGGTACCAAAGACCAGTATGGAATATCCATAATCGTGTATGTCATACCCCACAGTATATAGAAAACCGAACACCATACAAGGTAACTCTTTCCCTCAAGACCATTATCCAAAAATAACAATACAAGTACAATTGCGTTTAGTATTGTACCAATAAGAATCCATGGTCGGAATTTTCCCCATCTTGTTCTGGTGTTATCAACTATCATCCCCATAAATGGGTCATTAAATGCGTCCCATATTCGTGCCACCATAAAAAGTGATCCCACAAAAGCAGGTGCCACACTACGGTAATCTGTCAGATACATCATCAGATACGTACCTACAATAGCATAAACTGCATCCTTTCCAAATGCACCGATACCAAAACATATTTTTGATACCCAGCTTAATTTTTTGTTCATACTCCTAACCTCCCAATATTTAATTAAAAATATTTAAGCATAATAAAAAGCCATCCTTTTATATTGTATAAAAAAGATAGCTTTTTATTTATATTTTTTTGATTTTTTTATTAATATTACTTATCTTTTAATCGTTACACTCCTGCGTGCACTCCAGTCAGAGTAATACTTTTTACCCTTAACTGTCTTATATGTTCTGATTTGAACATAATATCTTTTGCCCTTTTTCAGTGACGAAATAGTCTTTGTCTTCTTAGATCCACCCTTTACTGTAACAGGCTTTGCCTTTGTAAGGGATTTTTTTGTTCCATATCGTATCTGATATCCACTTGCCTTTTTATTCTTCTTCCATGTAACCGTCATTTTTTTTCTTGAAGTGTTTTTCACCGAAGAAATGGCAGGTCTGCTTACATATACATTTTTCACATACTTGGTTGCAATATATTGTGACCCATTAACCGCACGCACTGAATAATAGTATGTTTTTCCGTTACTCTTTGCCTTCTTATCAATATACGAAGTACCTTTTTTCACGGATGCAATCTTCTTGGCTTTTCCATTGCCAATCTTTCTGTATATATCATATCTTTTTGCATTTGCAGCCTTTCCCCATGTTATCTTTGTACCGGAAGAAAGATTTTCAATTTTCTTAATCACAGGAAGCCCCAATTTTATAACAGGTTTATAAGGTGCTTCTGTCGTTTTGCCGCTTTCGGTTGACTCCGTTGTTTTGTCCTTCTCGGTTGTCTTGTCAGCCTCAGTTTTCTTGTCG
>CAMWGV010000063.1 GCA_947173945.1 uncultured Lachnospiraceae bacterium | reverse complement strand
CCTTTATCTATTTATCGAACTTTGGTACACTTAAAAATAAAATCAACTTATTTATTATAAGAAATTACAAGTTCCATGTAAAGTGTACTTATAGTACTAGTTTTAGTAATCTAAGCACCAGTATGGAGAAAAAATAAATATTGCTTGACGAAGCATATCTTTTTAAATATAATATGTCTTGGTGTCTTTTCATTTGAGAGGAAGCTTTGTTTCCTTAAAAAAGAAAGACATACGAATATAGAAAGGAGAGATAAAATTATGAAGATGACATTTCAGCCAAAGAAGAGACAGAGATCAAAGGTTCATGGATTCAGAAAGAGAATGAGCACTTCCAATGGAAGAAAGGTATTGGCCGCAAGAAGAGCAAAAGGAAGAAAGAGATTGTCAGCATAGGTCACAATTCGTTGTGACCTTTTGTTTTTAATTCGTAGATTTTCTTTTTTTTGCAAATTAAAATCACAAGGTGATTAAATGAAAAATATTGTTACTCTAAAAAACAGCAGAGAGTTCGGCAAGGTGTATAACCACAAAGAATCGTTTGCCAATAAATATTTAGTGATGTATCTGAGAGCCAACAGCTTGGATTACAGTAGAATTGGAATCTCTGTTAGTAAAAAAGTTGGAAATAGTGTGGTCAGGCATCGTATAACAAGATTAATCAGAGAAAGCTATAGACTTAATAAGGACGGGCTGATATCAGGATATGACATTGTAATTGTAGCAAGAGCAGCTGCAAAGGGGAAATCATATCAGGAAATTGAAAGTGCCTTTTTACATTTGTCCAGGCTTCATCATATTATAATTGATGATTGAGAAAAGAAAGTGATTTAATGAAGAAAATTTGTATTGCTTTAATTAAGTTTTATAGAAAATATTTATCCCGTTTTATTGGATATGGACATTGTAAATATACTCCTACATGTTCACAATATGCTCTTGAGGCATATGAAAAGTATGGTTTTTTTAAGGGAACCGCTTTAACAGTCTGGAGAATATTAAGATGTAATCCATTTTCAAAGGGAGGATATGATCCTGTTCCATAGTGGAGGAAAAAATGTTATTAACGCAACAAGGTGGATTTATTATCAAACCGATTGCAAAGCTTTTAGGAGCTATTCTGAATGTACTTTACAATGCACTTACAAGTGTCGGAATAGTAAATATAGGTGTTGCAATTATTCTTTTTACGGTGTTGGCAAGATTATGTCTGCTTGTACCTTTAATAAAGCAGAATAAATCTACAAAGGTAATGAATTACATTCAGCCGGAAGTCAACAAAATTAATAAGAAATATAAAGGGAAAAAGGATCAGGATTCTGTGCTCAAGCAGCAAAAAGAGCTTCGCGAGTTACAGGATAAATATGGTGTAAGTATGACAGGAGGCTGTCTTACGTCACTTATCCAGATGCCGATTTTCCTTGCATTGTACAGGGTGGTACAAAACTTCCCTGCATATGTAAGTAAGATTTATGATTATTATAGTCCAATTGCAGAGGCTATTAAAGCAGATGAGGGAGCCATTAAGGCATTTCAGGATTTTCATCAGAATGGAGAATATGCAAGCTCGATAAAGGCAATAAAACTCGATATATCTAATGTTGATACATTTATAGATGTACTTGCAAAGCTTCCGTCAGATGCATTGGAGGGACTTAAAACACTTTTTGCATCAAATCCGGATATTGTAAATGCGATAAATAATAATGCTGATAAAATTAAGCATGTATATAGCTTTATAGGCGGAATCGATTTATCGCGAATTCCTGGTTTTGCACTTACTGCTGCCTTTGCTATACCTGTTCTTTCAATGGTGTTTCAGTATTTGAGTATGAAGGTAACACCACAACAGGCCAGCGATGACCCTACACAACAGGCAACAATGAAAACAATGAATATGATGTTGAGGATTTTCCCTATCATGTCATTTATAGTTTGTGTAAATGTTCCTGCAGGTGTTGGACTTTATTGGGCAACAGGCTCATTTTTAAGCTTTTTAACTACAATCTGTATTAATGCTTACTTTAAGAATTGTGACATGGAAAAGGTTGTGGAAAAATGTAAGGCAAAAGCTGCAATTAAAAATGAAAAGAAAAAAGCTTCAGGAAAGAAATCTTTTATGGAAAGAATGCAGGAAGCTGCTTTGGGTCAAGCTGAGAGCCAAGGCACCCAGCTTAACAATAGGGTTTCTTCTACAAGCTTAAAGAGTTATACTTCAAACACCATGAATAATAGTGGTGAAGTTAAAAAGTACAGGGAGGGAAGCCTTGCAGCAAAGGCAAACCTTTTGCAAAGATACAATGATAGCAATAATAAAAATAAATAAGAGGTAAATACAATGGAGTATAGAGAATTCAAAGCTAAAACAGTTGAAGAAGCTATAACCACAGCTTCAATGGAATTGGGTGTTGCAAGCACAGAGCTTGATTATGAAGTCATTGAAAAAGGTTCTACGGGCTTTTTGGGAATTGGTTCAAAGCCTGCAATTATAAAGGCTAAGAAAAAGGATTCATTTATTGATGATATTTATGAATATTTGAATCAGTTATTTAAGGTTATGGATATTGAGGCACAGGTTGAGATAAACTTTGATGAGGAAGCTTCAAATATGGATATAGAAGTATCCGGACCAAATATGGGAATACTTATTGGTAAACGTGGTCAGACTCTTGATTCACTTCAGTACCTGATAAGCTTATATGTAAACAAAAAGAGTGAGTCATATATAAGGGTTAAGCTTGATACAGAAAACTACCGTTCAAGAAGAAAAGATACTCTCGAAAATCTTGCAAAAAATATTGCATTTAAGGTTAAGAGAACAAGAAGGTCATTCACACTTGAGCCTATGAATCCTTACGAGAGAAGAATCATTCATTCTGCACTTCAAAATGACAGATATGTTGGAACAAGAAGCGAGGGTGAGGAGCCATATCGCAAGGTTGTAATATATCTCAAGAAGTAATATATAAGAAGGTGTAAAAATGACAGTTGGTATAGTAGGACTTGGACTTATCGGTGGCTCATTTGCAAAAGCATTTAGCGACAATGATGAGCATAAATGTCTCGGTTATGACATCAGCCATGAGGTTATGACATCAGCCTACGAACAAAAAATAATTGATGGAGAGCTTTCTGATAAAAATATAGCAGAGTGTAATCTTTTACTTGTGGCACTCTATCCGAAGGCATCGATTGATTATTTAAATAAAATGGCTCCATATATTGACAGTAAAACCGTAGTTATTGACTGTTGTGGTATAAAAAAAGAAGTTTGTGAGAAATGTTTTCCTCTGGCAAAAAAATATGGATTTACATTTATAGGTGGACATCCTATGGCAGGAAGACATTTTTCAGGTATTCAGTACAGCACAAAAACCATGTATGATGGGGCATCTATGGTTCTTGTACCGGAAGATATTAACGATGAGCAATTAATTGATAAGGCAAAGCAGCTGCTCTCTCCTGTTAAATTTGGGAAGATAACGGTTTGCTCTGCAGATAAGCATGATGCTATGATTGCGTTTACATCGCAAATGGCACATGTTGTTTCAAATGCATATGTAAAAAGTCCAACTGCAAGGGAACATGTAGGTTTTTCAGCTGGAAGCTACAAAGATTTAACAAGAGTTGCATGGCTGAATGAAGACATGTGGACGGAACTCTTTCTTGAAAATAAGGAACATCTTCTTTATGAAATTGATGTGTTTATTAAATCAATGTATGAATATAAGGAAGCAATGGAAAATAATGATGCCAAAAAACTTCGTGAGCTTTTGGCATATGGAAAGAAATGCAAGGAAGAAATTGATGGAATAAATTAATATGTTTTTGGAAAAATGTTTACAAAAATATGTGCTTGACATTTTAAATCTGTAATTTTAAAATTAAAGCATTCTTGTAAAAACAATTTTTATATTATAATAGCTATGATGAGACGAGTAAGGTAAAAACGAATTTACAGAGAGAATTTTCATACATGCTGAAAGAAAATTTAATTTACGCTTATCTGAAAACTACCTCGGAGCTGCTTATACAAAATATAAGCCGGTGATTACGTTATAATCTTAAATTAAGTGCTGATGTGGATATGATGTTTATAAAAATGTTAATAACCATTTCAGAACTAGGGTGGAACCGCGGTATATCGTCCCTAGCATACAAAAAGTATGCTGGGGACTTTTTATTTTAATTAGGAAAGCCCTTTCCTATTGGCAAGCTTCTATCAGAGCCTGCTCAGAAAAAAGAAAGAGAGGAAAATGAAATGATTATTACTTTAAAAGACGGTTCATCAAAGGAATATCAGCAGCCTATGTCGGTCATAGATATAGCTTCTGATATAAGTGAGGGCTTGGCCCGTATGGCATGTGCCGGTGAGGTTGACGGTGAAGTTGTTGATCTTAGAACAATAATAGACAAGGATGTAAATCTTAACATTCTTACATTTAATGATGAGGAAGGAAAGAAAACCTTCTGGCATACAGCAAGTCATGTTCTTGCACAGGCTGTAAAGCATCTTTATCCCGATGCAAAATGTACGATAGGACCGGCTATTGACAATGGTTTTTACTATGATTTTGACATGCCGTCTCTCACAAGAGAGGAGCTTGATAATATTGAGGCGGAAATGAAGAAGATAGTAAAAAAGGGTGATGATATTACTTCATTTACACTTCCAAGGGCAGAGGCAATAAAGCTTATGGAGGAAAAGGGTGAGCCATACAAGGTTGAGCTTATAAATGACCTTCCGGAAGATTCTGTAATAAGCTTTTATACACAGGGAGATTTTACCGATCTTTGTGCTGGCCCTCATATAATGAATACAAAGGCTGTAAAATATTTTAAGCTTACCTCATCATCAGGCGCTTATTGGAGAGGAAACTCAGACAATAAGATGCTTACAAGAATATACGGAACTGCATATACAAAGAAGGCAGACCTTGACGAGAGACTTGAGTTTCTTGAAAACATTAAGCTTCGTGACCATAATAAGCTTGGACGTGAGCTTGAGCTTTTTACTACCGTTGACGTTATCGGTCAGGGACTTCCCCTTATAATGCCAAAGGGTGTGCAGATTATTCAGACTCTTCAGAGATGGATTGAGGATGAGGAGGAAAAGCGTGGCTATATGAGAACGAAAACCCCTCTTATGGCAAAAAGTGATTTGTATAAAATATCCGGTCATTGGGATCATTATAAGGAAGGAATGTTTGTTTTAGGTGATGAGGAGGTTGACAAGGAGGTATTTGCACTTCGTCCTATGACCTGCCCATTCCAGTATTATGTTTATAAGGCGAGCCAAAAGTCATATCGTGACCTGCCATGTAGATATGGTGAGACCTCTACTCTCTTTAGAAACGAGGATTCCGGAGAGATGCATGGACTTACGAGAGTACGCCAGTTTACGATATCAGAGGGTCATTTAATTGTAAGACCGGATCAGATGGTTTCTGAGTTTAAGGATTGTATTGCTCTTGCACAATATTGTCTTCAGACATTAGGTGTGGAGGAAGATGTAACTTACCATTTGTCCAGGTGGGATCCTGACAATAAAGAAAAATATATTGGAGAGCCTGAGGTTTGGGAGCAGACAGAGCAGGATATCCGCAATATATTAAACGAATTAAATATTCCATTTACAGAAGATATAGGTGAGGCTGCATTCTATGGACCAAAGGTAGATATCAATGCAAAAAATGTATATGGCAAGGAAGATACAATGATTACAATCCAATGGGACGCACTTCTTGCCGAGCAGTTTGATATGTATTTCATTGACAAAGACGGCGAGAAAAAACGTCCATATATTATTCACAGAACATCCATGGGCTGTTATGAGAGAACGCTTGCATGGCTTATTGAGAAATACGCAGGCGCATTTCCTACATGGCTTGCACCGGAACAGGTACGTGTTCTTCCAATTTCAGACAAGCACCATGAATATGCAAATAGTGTGGTTGATAAGCTTAAGGCAGCAGGTGTGCGTGTAACTATGGACGCCCGTGCGGAAAAGATTGGATACAAAATCAGGGAGGCAAGACTTCAGAAGCTTCCTTATATGCTTATTATTGGTGCAAATGAGGAGGAAACGCAAACGGTATCTGTCAGAAAGCGCGGAGAAGATGGTGACATGGGAAGCATGGATACTGAAAAGTTTATATCTGACATTGTAAAAGAAATTGATGATAAAATCATACAATAAAATATTATATGATTCATAAAAAAAACGTATTTATATTTTTTTGGACTATACAATTTGATGTATTTGTGTTATGATTTTTACTGGTTACTTTAAAAGTAAAACGAAAGAGAGGTTTACAATTTATGAATTGTCCAAATTGTGGAGCAGAATTACCAGAAGGCTCAACTTGGTGTGCTTCTTGTGGTAATGCTATTGACAGTCAAAGTTCAGGAGGAGCAAGTGATGCATTATTCTCATCAACTCCTACTGCATCAGCCCCAGCTAAGAAGAGCGCGGCAGGTCCTATTATAGCTATTGTTGCAATTTTAGCAGTAATAGCTGTAGCAGCAATACTTGTAGTTCCTAAGATGAAGTATAATGGTACTTATGAGCTTTCAGAAGTATCAGCTATGGGTATGACTTGGACAGCAGCTGATTTTGAGGAAATGTCAGGTCAGAAGCTTGACATGAGTCTCAAGGTTTCCTTTGGAAAGGTTGAGCTTTCTGCTGATATGGCTGACATGGGTGTTGAAGGTAGCGGAACTGCTAAGATTAAGATTAGCGGTAGCAAGGTTACTATTACAGAAAACGGTCAGACACTTGAAGGAAAGTATGACAGCAAAGCGCAGACCATTACTCTTAACGCTGAAGGCGTAGATATGGTATTCAAGAAGAAGTAATTTTAAAATGCTTTTACCGAAAAACACTCAGGATATTAACCTAATATTCTGAGTGTTTTTACTTTCCTTATTTATTGCTTTATTTTGAAGAAACAGCTTAAATAGCTGGCTATTATTCCAGATGCAAGAAAGTAAATACCCGGCATAAAGCTTTTCATTATTTCATTAACATTTACCTTAATATAATCTGCATAATTGAATTTCTCAAGTATATTATTAACCCAGTTTATTATATTTTCCATATCTACAAGCATAAGTATAATCATTGCAGTTATAAGTAGGGATGGCAGTATTTTTAAAACAGGTATTTTTGTAAACGAAAGTATTACAAGAGCGATGATACCTATTATAATACCGTATGGTATACCTGTCCACATGCTTGAAATAAGCCCAATATTTTCACATATTTTCATAAGATTATATTGAATATCAATCTGTTCATGGAAGTGTGAAAAATCAATTGCCGGTAAGGTTAATCCCAGTGTAAGCAGTATGGCTGACAAAAGACCTAAGGCTGTGCTTGGGTTAAAAATCCAGGGTTTATTTTTATTCATCTCAAATTCAATTCCTTTCATTTTACTAAAAGTAAATATTACGATTTCTTTTCAAGTGTATCAGCTAAAACAGAAAGGCTATATATGCAGGTACCTGCTATATAAAGTATAGGACCTAGTCCTCTGCCACCATCAAAGTTTGAAGAGGCACCTAATGATTTTGCAAGCTCAATCTGGTTTGCAATATTGTTATAAGCGGTACTATAAGTGTTGTCCTTAAATATTAAAATCAGAATGACAATTGAAAGTATGATAGGTAAAAGCTTTAATATTAATGTTAATAATGAATTATTTTGTAGTTTCTTCAGTGGTCTTATAAAAGAAGATGCTGACATTATAAGCATAAGAATGCCAACAGCTAAAGTTAATATTCCAAATATAAGAAATTTTGACGAGCCAAGGTACATATCCTGAGATTTAATTCCCAGATCAAATAAGTTTGCGGAAACTTTGTCATCAAAAAGCCTGCTCCAGATCCATGATGAAAAGGAGGAAAAATAAAGTAACAAAGCACCAATAAGAGCAAGCAGAATTGTAATAGAAGACTTTAATTTATCAATATATCCGGATAAATCAAAAAATGTACCCTGCTCTGTATCCGTTTGGGATATTTTCTTTTGGGCTGCTTTAATCGCTTCTTTATTAAGTACAGCAGGTTCCTCTATGGGTGCACCACACTCCATACAATAGTCCATGCCATCCTTTATTTCTTTTCCACAGTTATTACACTGCATAATAAAACCCTCCTTTATATTTAATAAGATAAATTTAAAATGAGACTATCCATATTATGATAGTCTCATTTTATCATATATTAAACAAAATGTTTATATTAATTTAATATTATTATCCTGCACGCCTTACCATATTTGCTGCTGCAGATGCAAGACATCCAATCAGTCCAAACAGGAAGCCGATACCGCGGTTTGTATCATCTCCCTTTGCAGCATCTCTTAAATCTTTGCTAAAGAAGCAAACAAACAAGAGGATTAATGCTATTGCAGCAACGATAACCTCAAAATAAGGAATTGATGATGTAATTGATTTAATGCCACTTAAGGAATTTATGTAGTCTGCCAGTTCTAAAGTAATAAGAATCAGGCCAAATATTACGATAAATATTGCACAAGCAGTTATACCGCCTTTATCAGCTGTCTTGCCATATCCAAAAAGGTTAAATGACATTTTAATAAATTCTTTTGAATTCATCCAACTAAGGAAAGGTGCTAAGGTTATAAGAAAAGCACCTATGAAACCTAACAGTCTAACAAAATCGCCATTCATCATTGACTTGATACCACTCACATTTACGGAAATTGCCGGACCCTGCTGATTCATAGGCTGCTGCTGATAACCCATCTGCTGGTTCATCATAGGCTGCTGCTGATAGCCCATCTGCTGGTTCATCATAGGCTGCTGATAACCCATCTGCTGATTCATAGGCTGCTGACCACCCATCTGCTGGTTCATCATAGGCTGTTGCTGATAACCCATCTGCTGATTCATAGGCTGTGTAGGAACTCCTGTTGTAACAGCATTTCCACAAGTTGGACAAGTAGTCTGTCCGTCTGGAATTACTGCTCCACACATTGTACAATGCATAATAAATCCTCCTAAAAAATAATTATATTTAATACCACCATCATATCATATTTTGTATGTATTTTCAAGGTGAATACTGTATTAAAACGGTTAAATATCCAACAATAGAGAGATAAAATGCATAAGATAATGTTTTTTGTCATTATACTTCCAAATGTCAGAATGATGAGTCAAAATTCTGGCAGTTTCTTCATGTACCCATGTATTTATTTTTTGCTGAATAATTGCATTTCCATCCACATCAGAGTTAAAAAACTTATCAGAAGAAATATTCTCAGTATAAAAAAAATCGTTAATATACGATGTATGCTTGTCTTCAAGAAAAAAGGTTTCAGGAACATACGATTTTAATTCATACCCTATAAGTAAAAGCTTAGAGGTCATAGCTTTAAGAGCCTCAGATAGTCGATTGCCGGCTAATGTATTTAGCTTTGAAATATAATTATATAATATTGTTCTATCGGTTTCAGAATATAAATGCTTATAATAGGAAAAAAGCGCAATAAATCTGGTGCACAATTGGCTTGATAACCCTGACGCAACACTAAAATCGAAACAAGGCAGCTTTTTGTAATCAGGTGTGACCATTTTTTTAATATGCTCATCCAGATAAATCATGATTTGTTCTATTGGAGTATTGTCTTTAAGCATTGCCTCATACATGATATATGTATCATGTGGAATATCCCAAAATGGTATGTCAACGCAGATAATGTTAGATGCATATGTTGAAAATTTGGAACGGACTGCTGTGATTGTATCCATTTCACAATCAATAAGTATAATTTGAAAATGCTTTGCCAGTGTAAAAATGTCTATGTCAGTGCAGCTTCCTGCACCCCATATTGCAAGGGATGCTTTCGTACCAGTCAGGTCTAATTCTTTGTTGCTTCGTATTGCTTTTTCATTACGAAGATGAAGAAGTCTGTAATAATCTTTTGCACTGTCCAATATAAGCTTTGTAAGCGTTGCCCTATAGTTTGCCCAATTATTATAATATATGCTGCTGTTTTCTGATTTAATAATTTCATTAAAAAACATATAGACTCCTTACTATGGGTCACGTCGCCTGTGGCTCGGACAAATGGTCACGTCGCCTGCGGCTCGGACAAATACACGAAAAAACACCGACCCCGCAGATATCTGCAAAACCGATGCCTTTACGAGTGGGCCGCCGGGGGCTCGAACCCCGCACACCCTGATTAAGAGTCAGGTGCTCTACCAAATGAGCTAGCGGCCCGTATCAAATTATGTGAATATTCTGTGTTTTTCAGAACAAAGGCTATTATATATCAACAATTTAATAATTGCAACCCCTATTTTTAAAATTTTTTACATTTTTTCTTTTTTTAGGAATATTGCTGTTTAACATGCACTTAAGTTGTTGAATATTACATGAAAAACACAATAGATCCTTGTTAATTTTCGGACAACTATATACAGCTGATTTAAGCTTATATTTTAAATTACATTTTCCCATATATTATACCTCTTAATTCTCACTATGAACATCAGCCCATTTATAATTTGCTTTACATGTCAAGTTTTCATAGAAAACTTGATACAATCTGCAACATACCTATATAGACCGTAATGAGCTATAGTATAATATATTCAGAAAATCGGACGAAGTTTAATTTTATTTTGTGGGCTTGCAGACCATTCGGCAAATAGGGTTTCCCATATCTGAAAAACGCTTTTCGTACTCGGTCATAATATTTCCCTTATTGTATTCTGAGTCATGAAGATTATAGGTGTAGTTTATAAGCTGCCATCCTGCTGTATCAAGTTCTGTAAGTGAAAAGTCAAACAGGCTTTTGTTATCTGTTTTAAAAGTAACACCTCCATCATCAGAAAGAATATTTACATATCTATTTAAAAATTGATGAGATGTTAACCGTCGCTTCGCATGTCTGTCCTTTGGCCATGGGTCAGAAAAATTAAGGTATATGTAGTTAACCTCCCCCTTTTGGAAAACATTTTCTATGTACTCAGCATCCATTCTGATAAATTTAAGATTTGGCAGCTGGTGAACCTCCTGCTTTTCTATGGCACGGACAAGGACGCTGGAAAATTTTTCTATACCAATATAATTTATATGTGGATTTCTGGCGGCAAGCTCCATTATAAACTGACCCTTACCCATTCCTATTTCTATATGTATTGGTTTATCGTTGCCAAAAATTTCGTGCCAATGTCCTTTCGCTGTTTCTTCATCGTGAACAACAAATTCATTTATAGCAATAGTCTCACGTGAGCCCTTAACATTTCGTAATCTCATAGTTATCACCATCCCCTGTAAAACTCCATAGCTATTTTAACATTAGAAATGTATATGTGCTACAATTATTTTCTTGTTTTTTTACTCATTTTATAGGATAATTAAAGAAGTATTGTCTGTTAGTATGTTTACAAATAATTTATGTGGAATGGTAATAGGGAGGAACTATGGGTAATCAGCAAAAGGATAAGATTAAATTAAT
The DNA here is from genome assembly GCA_947173945.1 of uncultured Lachnospiraceae bacterium. Taxonomy (GTDB): domain Bacteria; phylum Bacillota; class Clostridia; order Lachnospirales; family Lachnospiraceae; genus Coprococcus_C. The sequence continues at coordinate 4,210 of CAMWGV010000063.1, read as the reverse complement.
TCAAAAAGCGAATAAAGCAATGCTGGATTATTTTAATAGTAATTTTATTAACCAACTTGAGGACATACAGGAATTAAAAACCCGTATGTTTGAGATAGACATTAAGATAGATGAGCTTGAGAAGACAAAGGAAATATATGCCTTCAAATCAAATTCAAAGAAAAGTGTATTTACTCCGGTTGTAACTGTGGATGATAATGACGAGCGTGGAAAATTAATCGACAGACAAATCCGGGATTTGAACGAGGTTAAGACATCGCTTGACATAAAAATAAGTGGTCTTGATAATTCGCTTAAGACACTTAAGAAAAGGCTGGAATTACTAACTGAAGCAGGGAATGCCATAACGGATTTAGCATTACAGGTTGATGGAAGCATGGATAGCTTTGAGGATATGGAGGAAAATGGTTTTCAGTTTGTTAAGGACACTTCAGGACAAAGCGATGAAAATCATGGGTATAATATTCTTATGCTTGATGCATTTGAAAGGACATTTTATGCTGGCCTTTTGGAGAAGGACGTAAAGGATGGTTTATCAAATCTCAACCATAAGCTTGATGTACTCTCCTATTTAGTGGGCACGGATGCAGAACGGGCAAAGCTTACTGTCAAGGAAATTGTGGGTTGTTCCGATGAGCTTAAGGATTCTGTAGATAATATTTGCAAAAAAATAAATTCAAATACGGAAAGTGCCAAGCCAATCAGTACATTGCTTGATGATTTTGTTATGAAACAAAGGGATGAGCATCCAGAGGCAATTATCGATGCGCATATTGAATGTACCGATTTTGAAATGATATTGCATCCAATATTTACAATAAATATTTTTAGATTGTTAAATATATTTTTTGATAATATATTTATGCACGCAAATGGTACGCGCATAGAATTTACACTTGCAGTGAGTCCGCATGTAATTGATGTGAAAATAGATGACAACGGAGTTGGTATTAAACCAGATTATTTAAAGGAAAGTCCGTGGTACAGCAGTCTTCATAAGGCGTACGAGATTGTGTACCTTCTTGGTGGAAAGCTTGACATATCGGAAGGCGCTGAGGCAGGAACTCATGTTGCATTTTCTTTTTCGGTGCGTGAACAATCATAAGAGTGGTTTAATTAGCAAAGTCTAGAGATTAAGAAAGGGGAAGCTGGCAGCCTACAAAAGGCAGCTATGCAGAAGACACATGAAAAATAAAATAACAGAATTAATTGCAAATAACATTGAAGGGTTGTCCAAGGATGAGATTTTTTCTTTGATAGAGATACCACCTAAGCCGGAACTGGGAGATTTTGCGTTTCCATGTTTCAGACTTGCAAAGACAATGCATAAGGCACCCCAAATGATTGCATCTGACATAAAGGAAAAAATAGGTGATGTAGATTTTATTGACAGGATTGATGTGCAGGGTGCATATCTTAACTTTTTTGCAAATAAAAATATTTACATTAAAAATATGGTTGATGCGGCACTTGAAGAAAATTTTGGAGGGTCAACAGTGGGAAATGGAAAAACAATTTGCATAGACTACTCCTCTCCTAACGTTGCGAAAAATTTTCATGTTGGTCATTTGAGAACAACTATTATTGGAAATTCATTATACAAGATATTCAGCAAGCTGGGTTATAAGGTTGTAAGAATAAATCATCTCGGAGACTGGGGAACACAGTTTGGTAAGCTTATAGTTGCATACAAGGCGTGGGGTAACGAAGATGCTGTTAAGAAGGATGGCGTCGCGGAGCTTATGAAATTATATGTTAAGTTTCACGAGGAGGCAGAAAAAAAACCTGAGCTCAATGATGAGGCACGTGCATGGTTTAATAGGATGGAAAATGGAGACCAGGAGGCACTTGATATATGGCAATGGTTTAAGGATATAAGTATTGTTGAATACAAGAGAACCTACGATTTGCTGGGTATGGATTTTGATTACTATTTAGGCGAGAGCTTTTATCGTGATAAGACGGATGCTATCGTTGCCAAGTTAAAGTCTGCTAATCTTTTAATGGAAAGTGATGGTGCAAATATAGTTAATTTAGATGATTATGATATGGCTCCTTGTCTTATTTTAAAAAATGACGGAAGTTCAATTTATGCTACGAGAGATCTTGCTGCTGTTTTCTACCGCAAGGAGACATATGATTTTTCTAAATGCTTGTATGTTACAGGACAGGAACAGAAGCTGCATTTTGCACAGGTGTTTAAGGTTGTAGAGCTTCTTGGAAACGAGTGGGCAAAGGATGAGTTAATCCACATACCATATGGACTGGTAAGTCTGGAAGGAGCAAAGCTTTCTACACGAAGCGGAAATATAATATATGCTGAAGATATTTTGTTAGAGGCAGTTGCAAAGATAAAAGATATTATAGAAGAAAAAAATCCTGATATTGAGGATAAGGAAGAAACAGCAAAGAAAATAGGTGTTGGCGCAGTTATTTTTAATGATTTATACAACCAGAGAATTAAGGATGTATCTTTTAAATGGGAGAAGCTTCTGAATTTTGACGGAGAAACAGGTCCTTATGTGCAGTATACTTATGCCAGATGTGCAAGTATTCTCAGGAAGCTTGACGGTTTTTGTGTGGATACAGATATAGATTATAACGTACTTGATGATGGTGATGCATTGGCACTCTTAAAGGAAATATCCCGATTCCCAAAGGTTGTTGCAGATGCTGCCGAAAAATATGAGCCATCTGTTGTGGCAAGGTTTGCGGTAGATGTGGCCCAGGCATTTAATAAATTTTACAACTCAAATAGAATAAATGTCGATGATGAAGTTGTAAGAAAAGCAAGAGCTACAGTGGTGTATATTACAAAAAATACAATTAAGAATGCCATGTTGCTTCTTGGAATAGAATGTCCTGAGAGGATGTAACGTATGCCTTTATTTTGTAAAATAAAAATATCAATGATTTGTAGTTAGATTTTTATTAATACAATATATAGTATATAATAATATAAATAAACTATATTTGATATAATAAAGAAGAAGCACAGGACCATAAGTTATCAACATATGAAAGTATAAAATCCACATAGTTATCAACAATTCTGTGAATAACTATGTGGATTTTTATTTGACTGGTTTTTGTTTCACTCATGTTTCACGTGAAACGTGAAACTGTAGCAATCAAAAATGAATAATTAATGTTTATTTAAACAAAAAGTAATCTCTTAAAATCGTGATCTTCTATTCCAGTTAGATTTTAGAGTATATACATATTTGAAAATTAATTTTTATTTATATGTTAGCAAAGTAAGCTGTAGAATTTAATTTAAAATAAATTATGACACAAAATTTGTTATATATAACTGCTATCAATGCAGATATTACCCAAGTATACGCAAAATGGATAGCAGTTATAAATATAGTTTATTTAAAGTTGTATATATGGAATATAGTGTTAAAAAAAGCTTTATCTATTTATGAGAAAAAGTTAAATCATATAGTGCTTTAAATTTAATATGGAATTACCCCCCTCTTCTGCTAAGATTTAAACTGTATTGTCAAGTGTATTTATTTTATATGGAAAATTGATGGATAATTATTTAGATGATAAATATATAAAAATATTTATCAAATTAAACATGAAGATGGATTATATTAGTAAATTGTAATGCCAATATTTATATATGTTATATTGGTGTTAATTATAAATGAGTATAATATTGTAAAAAATGATTAGTTTTGTGCTGGATTTATTATTAATAATCAAAAAAGTATAAACTATATCAATGAATGTTTCACGTGAAACATTTATTGATGGCTGAGACATAATATTGAATTAGAAAAATTTATAATAGAAGAATATATGATTTGTATAATATTTTATAAATTGAATAAAAAAACATAGAATACTACGTTTAATTAATAGACTTGGCTTTTAGAAAGGGTAATATATTTTAAGATGTGTAAGGATAAATCTATATTATAAAATAGCTTAAGCTTTAATCATAAGTTATAGTAAATAGTAATTTATAATAAGAACATTATAATAAGAACAGCACGCTGGCACTTGGTTTTTAACCTCATTAAAAATTCTGCATGATAAATCTTATTATAGATTTTCTATAGAACTATTTAATAATAAATGAGGGCTATTATAATTTTAAAAGACAAAACGATAACAAATCCATTTAATTATCGGATTCGTTTATTTATCAAATATAAGTCCTGTTATAAAATAATAAAAGTGAAATAAGTAGAAT
>CAMWGV010000062.1 GCA_947173945.1 uncultured Lachnospiraceae bacterium | reverse complement strand
CAGTATGATAGATTACATATGAATATAGGAAAATGCATTCTGAAAGGATATATTTTGGATAAAACTTTATATTAAAATATTTTTGAGTGAGCAGGCAGGAATGTATGAAAAGGAAAAGTGGTGAAACTGAGTGAAACTAAAAATAGATGATGAAATAGTTGAAGATAAAAATGCGGATGAAGATACCGGAAATGGAAACTTTGATTTTTCACGTACACATACGAACAAGGAACAGTGCATCAGAAATCTTGAATTTTTAAGAGACTCTTACCTTGCACAGATGGACGGTGTGGAAAAAAGGCTGTTTACTTTAAAATCAAATCTTATTGCCTGTATTGGAACGTATGCAATAATACTTACAGTGGCAATGTTCATGGCAATATTAACGTTCCGGTTGATAAGTGGATTTGGCTTATTTGCTCTTGTAGCCTGTGTACTTTTGGCATATGCATTATTTAAATGTAACAGGGATTTAACCAATGCCATTGTATCTTATGGTGTGCATTTTGAAAAAAAGTCTTTTCGGAATATTATTGATAAGTATACAATATTTACCCTGGACGATGAAAGATGTCATTGTCAAGTGGAAATAAACAGGATAAACAAAATGATAGCTGAACTGCAAAATACAGATACACGACAGGCAGACAGAAAATATTGGGATTACGAATATAAGGAAAAACATGCAGATATGCTGATTAGTGAGATTTATGATAAATACAGATTTCTTATATTTATAATTTCAGTTGCTTTCTTTTTATTAGTTCTGATTATTGTTATGCTTTTGAAGTATGGACCTGATTACTCATATACAATAAAGCCATAAAAGCAAAGTAATTGCAGTAACCTATTATCTAATCTGTCATATCATATTATAGAATGAATTATTATGAGGTTTGATATGGCAGTTAAAATAATGATAGATGCCGGACATGGCGGTTTTGATGGAGGTGCATCCTACAATGGAAGAAAAGAAAAGGATGACAACCTGAATCTTGCACTTGCCGTGGGTGATATACTCAAATCCCAGGGATATGATGTCGTATACACGAGAACGGATGATGTGTATGACTCTCCTGTACAAAAGGCACGTATCGGAAATGAAAGTGGGGCAGATTATTTTGTTTCCATTCACAGAAACTCGTCACCTACCCCGAATCAATACAATGGTGTGCAGACGCTGATATATGATGACTCGGGCATCAAAAAGACGATGGCTGAAAATGTAAACAAAAGGCTGGAGGAGGTCGGTTACAGAAACATAAACGTGGATATAAGACCAAATCTTGCAGTACTTAAAAGAACAAAAATGCCTGCCATACTTGTGGAGGCGGGATTTATAAACAGCGACAAGGACAATGCCCTTTTTGACTCGAAATTTGAGGAAACGGCACAGGCGATAGCGGACGGAATCAATGAAACAATAAGAGGTGCAGGAACAGCACAGGCGATGAGTTACAGTACAGATGCGGGTGACACCTCTGAAATATTTGACAATAATCAGGGCTCCGGCAATGGGAATGGAGCAGACATATATCAGATACTTGTAGGCATATACAGAAGCTTTGCCTCTGCTTCCTACCAGATGAATAAGTTTATCAATGCGGGATATATGGCAGAAATATATGAGGATGATGGACTTTTTCAGGTGAGAGTCGGCGAATATAATGATGTTGATGAGGCGCTTATTGCCCAAAGAGAGCTGCGGGATAAGGGGTATGAAACCCTTATAGTAAGAAAAGAAGTGCCAAAAACAAAAAAGTAATTGACAATATTAAATTGATGTGATATCCTCATTTTCGATGAATTGCCGTAGACAGTAGGTGCCGAAAGGCATAAGCAGTAAACGCCTACCGAGGAAGAATCGTAAATCATGGATTTAATGAATTATGACTCCTATGCTACGCATGGGAGTTTTTCTTCTTCTTATAGAAAACATAGTTTTCTGTCGGCATGGTTCGCAAGAATCTTGTTTTTATAATTTGAAAGGAGGTGCGTGATTTTGGCAAAGGTAGAATTAAAGCAGCCAATCGTTGAGGAAATCAAGGAAAATATCAATGATGCTAAGTCAGTAGTATTAGTAGATTACCGTGGTCTTACTGTTGAGCAGGATACACAGCTTCGTAAATCACTCAGAGAAGCAGGTGTTATATATAAGGTATATAAGAATACTATGGTTAAGCTTGCTATCGATGGAACAGAGTTTGACTCTCTCAAGGATGATCTTGAGGGACCAACTGCAGTTGTTATTTCAAAGACAGATGCAACTGCACCTGCAAGACTTATTTCTAAGTTCGCTAAGGAAAATCCACAGCTTGAGCTTAAAGCAGGAGTAGTTGAAGGCGTTCACTATGATGTAGCAGGTATTAAAACTATCGCAACAATACCTTCAAGGGACGAGCTTATTTCAAAGCTCCTTGGAAGTATCCAGTCACCTATTGCAAACTTTGCTCGTGTTATTAAGCAGATTGCAGAAGCAAAGGAAGCGTAACAATTAATTTTAAAAGTAGAAAATATTAGAAAAAATGGAGGAAATTGAAATGACAACTCAGGAAATTATCGAAGTTATCAAGGGATTATCAGTATTAGAGTTAAATGATTTAGTAAAGGCTTGTGAGGAGGAGTTTGGTGTATCAGCAGCAGCAGGCGTTGTAGTTGCAGCAGCAGCTGGTGGAGAAGCAGCAGGCGGAGCAGATGAGAAGGATTCATTTGATGTTGAGCTTACTGATGTTGGTCCTAACAAGGTTAAGGTTATCAAGGTTGTTCGTGATTGTACAGGTCTTGGACTTAAGGAAGCAAAGGATGTTGTTGACGGAGCTCCTAAGGTACTTAAGGAAGGTGCTTCTAAGGAAGAGGCTGAGGATATCAAGACTAAGCTTGAGGCTGAGGGCGCAAAGGTTACTCTTAAGTAATTAGCAAAAATATTTTTAGCAGGGACTACAATGTTTGTAGTCTCTGCTTTTCTATTAATCAATAAATTAACAATGGTCAAATTTCGTATTGACACAATTTTCCTATTATGATAAGATACTAAAATGTCATTATTATGGCTACATATGCCATAATTTTAGTATAGATTATGAAAAATAAATAAGTTCAAGAGGTGAATGGGTTGATGAAAAAGTACAGAATGCGTCCTGTGAAATCGGGAAGAGGAATGCGAATGAGTTTTTCTACTGAAAAAGAAGTTTTGGATATGCCAAATCTTATCGAAGTACAAAAAGACTCATATAAGTGGTTTCTGGACGAGGGACTGAAGGAGGTTTTCAGGGATATTTCTCCTGTAACTGATTACACCGGGCAGTTGAGTTTGGAATTTGTAGATTTCCAGCTTTGCGAGGATGATATTAAATATTCTATTGAAGAGTGCAAGGAAAGAGATGCTACATATGCAGCTCCACTCAAGGTAAATGTTCATCTTCGTAATAATGAGACGGGCGAAATTGCGCAGCACGACATATTTATGGGCGATTTGCCACTTATGACTGCTACAGGCACATTTGTAATAAACGGTGCTGAGAGAGTTATTGTCAGTCAGCTTGTACGTTCACCTGGTATATATTATGCAATAGGTCACGACAAAATTGGTAAAACTTTATATTCATCAACGGTTATACCGAATCGTGGAGCATGGCTTGAGTATGAGACAGACTCCAACGATGTATTTTATGTTCGTGTAGACAGAACAAGAAAGGTGCCTATTACAGTTCTTGTAAGAGCTTTGGGTATCGGAACAAATCAGGAGATTATTGATTTGTTTGGCGAAGAACCAAAGATTATGGCCAGCTTGGAAAAAGATCCTTCCACAAATTATGAGAGCGGTGTTTTAGAGCTTTACAAAAAAATAAGACCAGGCGAGCCTGAGGTTGTTGAAAATGCAGAGAGCCTTATCAACAGCATGTTTTTTGATGCCAGAAGATATGACCTTGCTAAGGTCGGAAGATATAAATTCAATAAAAAGCTTGCATTTAAGAACAGAATTGCAAACTGCGTTCTTTCAGAGGATGTAACAGATCCAAATACAGGCGAAATCTTATTTAAGGCGGGTGCTACTCTTAGCAGAGACGATGCTAAGGCTATTCAGGATGCAGCTGTTCCTTTTGTATGGATTCAGACAGAGGAGAGAAATGTAAAGGTTCTTTCCAATATGGTAGTTGATTTATCCGAATATGTAGGTTTTGCTCCAAGAGAAGCAGGAATAACAGAGGATGTATATTATCCTGTGCTTGAGAAGCTTCTTGAGGAATATGATGACGAGGAAGAGCTCAAGAGTGCAATCGAGGCATCTGTAAGTGAACTTATTCCTAAGCATATAACAAAGGAAGATATACTTGCTTCCATTAATTATAATATGCATCTTGAATATGGAATTGGAAATTCTGATGATATTGACCATTTGGGTAACAGACGTATCAGGGCAGTCGGAGAACTTCTCCAGAACCAGTATAGAATAGGATTATCAAGACTTGAGAGAGTTGTCAGAGAGAGAATGACGACTCAGGATATTGACAGTATAACTCCTCAGTCACTTATAAATATTAAACCGGTAACTGCCGCTGTTAAGGAGTTCTTCGGAAGCTCACAGCTGTCGCAGTTTATGGACCAGAATAACCCGCTTTCAGAGCTTACTCATAAGAGACGTCTTTCAGCACTCGGACCTGGTGGTCTTTCGAGAGACCGTGCAGGATTTGAGGTTCGTGACGTTCACTATACACATTATGGAAGAATGTGTCCGATAGAGACACCGGAAGGTCCTAATATCGGACTTATCAACTCTCTTGCAACCTATGCAAGAATCAACGAATATGGTTTCGTTGAGGCTCCTTACAGAAAGTTGGACAAGTCGGACCCATCGAACCCGATTGTAACAGATCAGGTTGTATATCTTACAGCTGATGAGGAAGATAACTACGTAGTAGCACAGGCAAATGAGCCTCTTGACGAGGAAGGACATTTTGTGAAGAACAATGTTTCCGGACGTTTTAAGGAGGAAACATCAGAATTTGCAAAGTCAACCGTAGATTTGATGGACGTATCTCCTAAGATGGTATTCTCGGTTGCTACATCCATGATACCATTCCTTGAGAACGACGATGCAAACCGTGCCCTCATGGGTTCAAACATGCAGCGTCAGGCGGTTCCTCTTTTAAGAACAGAGGCCCCTGTTGTAGGAACTGGTATGGAGGCAAAGGCTGCTGTAGATTCAGGTGTATGTATCGTAGCTAAAAATGATGGAGTTGTTGAAATTTCATCAAGTGACAAGATTGTAGTTAAATGCGACGATGGTACAAAAGATGAGTACCACGTAATTAAGTTTGATAGAAGTAATCAGGGTAACTGTATGAACCAGAGACCAATTGTCAGAAGAGGCGACAAGGTTAAGAAGGGTATGGTTATCGCTGATGGTGCATCTACTGCAGGCGGAGAAATAGCATTAGGTAAAAATCCTCTGATCGGATTTATGACATGGGAAGGTTACAATTACGAGGATGCGGTTCTCCTTTCAGAAAGACTTGTGCAGGAGGATGTTTATACATCTGTTCACATTGAGGAATATGAGGTAGAGGCAAGAGATACAAAGCTTGGTCAGGAAGAAATTACAAGAGACCTTGCAGGACTGGCACCTGAAGCCCTCAAAGATTTGGATGAGAATGGTATCATAAGAATTGGTGCAGAGGTTCGTGCAGGAGATATTCTTGTTGGTAAGGTTACTCCGAAGGGTGAAACAGAGCTTACTGCTGAAGAAAGACTTCTCAGAGCTATTTTTGGTGAGAAAGCCAGAGAGGTAAGAGATACTTCACTGCGTGTACCACATGGTGCATTTGGTGTTATTATGGATACAAAGGTATTTACAAGAGAAAACGGGGATGAACTTCCACCTGGAGTAAACAAAACCGTAAGAGTATACATTGCCCAGAAGAGAAAAATATCTGTCGGTGATAAGATGGCAGGACGTCATGGTAACAAGGGTGTTATTTCGCGTATTCTTCCAGTTGAGGATATGCCGTTCCTTCCAAACGGAAGACCTCTTGATATCGTGCTTAACCCATTGGGCGTTCCATCACGTATGAATATCGGACAGGTATTGGAGGTCCATTTAGGACTTGCGGCAAAGGCTCTTGGCTTCAATATTTCAACTCCTGTATTTGATGGAGCAGATGAGTACGATATTATGGATACTCTTGAAATGGCAAATGACTATGTAAATGAGGAATGGGAGACATTTGAGGCCAAATACAAGGATAGTACAGATAAAGAGCTTATGAATTACCTGTACGAGAACAGAGACCACAGAGAAGAGTGGAAGGGTGTTCCGATAAACAGAACAGGTAAGGTAAGGCTTCGTGACGGTAGAACAGGAGAAGAATTTGACTCACCTGTTACAATAGGCTTCATGCACTATTTGAAGCTGCATCACCTTGTTGACGACAAGATACATGCCCGTTCAACAGGTCCTTACTCACTTGTTACCCAGCAGCCACTTGGTGGTAAGGCACAGTTCGGTGGACAGAGATTTGGTGAGATGGAGGTTTGGGCACTGGAGGCATACGGTGCATCCTATACACTCCAAGAAATTCTTACCGTTAAATCGGATGACGTTGTAGGACGTGTTAAGACATACGAGGCAATTATAAAGGGTGACAACATACCTGAGGCAGGTATTCCTGAGTCGTTCAAGGTACTTCTCAAGGAGTTCCAGTCACTTGGTCTTGATGTAAGAGTTCTTAAGGACGACCAGACTGAGGTTGAGCTTACAGAAACTCTGGATTATGGTGATGAGAGCGTAAAGGCGGTAATCGAGGGCGATAATGCAGCGTTTAGTGAAGATTTTGAGTCTCACGGTTACAGCGGTGTTGATGAAAATGATGAACTTACTTCTCTGTCGGATGATGATTATGCATTGGACGATGAAGAGGATGATGCATATGAAGAAGACGAGTTTTAATGAAAGGAGAATTGTAAGATGTCAGCTATAAACAATGAAACAACAGTTCAAGAGCAGCCTATGAATTTTGATGCAATCAAAATTGGACTTGCATCTCCTGAAAAGATAAGAGAGTGGTCAAGAGGTGAAGTAAAAAAGCCTGAGACCATAAACTACAGGACACTTAAGCCTGAAAAGGAAGGATTATTCTGTGAGAGAATATTCGGACCAAGTAAGGACTGGGAGTGTCATTGTGGAAAATATAAAAAGATTCGCTTTAAGGGTGTTGTCTGTGACAGATGTGGTGTCGAGGTAACAAAGGCAAGTGTAAGACGTGAGCGTATGGGACATATTGAGCTTGCTGCACCTGTATCACATATATGGTATTTCAAGGGTATTCCAAGCCGTATGGGACTTATTCTTGATATATCACCAAGATTACTTGAAAAGGTACTTTATTTCGCATCATATATAGTGCTTGATGCCGGTGATACTCCACTGGAATATAAGGCTATATTAAATGAGCAGGAGTACCGCAAGGCTGAGGAGGACTTTGGCTCAAACAGATTCCGTGTCGGTATGGGAGCTGAGGCAGTAAAGGAGCTTCTTCAGGCTATCGATTTAGATAAGGAGGCAGCAGAGCTTAGAGCAGAGCTTGCAGATGCCTCAGGACAGAAGCGTGCAAGAATCATAAAGAGACTTGAGGTTGTTGAGGCATTCAGAAACTCAAACAACAAGCCTGAGTGGATGATTATGGATGTTATACCTGTAATACCTCCGGATATCAGACCTATGGTACAGCTTGATGGTGGAAGATTTGCAACCTCAGACCTGAATGATTTGTATAGAAGAATAATAAACCGTAACAATCGTCTTAAGAGACTTCTTGAGCTTGGAGCACCTGATATTATTGTCAGAAATGAAAAGAGAATGCTTCAGGAAGCCGTTGATGCACTTATTGATAACGGAAGAAGAGGACGTGCGGTAACAGGACCTGGTAACAGGGCACTTAAGTCACTTTCAGACATGCTTAAGGGTAAGCAGGGACGTTTCCGTCAGAACCTGCTTGGTAAGCGTGTTGACTATTCTGGACGTTCAGTTATCGTAGTAGGACCGGAATTAAAGATTTACCAGTGTGGTCTTCCTAAGGAAATGGCAATTGAACTTTTCAAGCCATTCGTTATGAAGGAGCTTACTGCACAGGGTAAGGCAAACAATATAAAAGCAGCGAAAAAGATGGTAGAGAAGCTTGAACCACAGGTTTGGGATGTGCTTGAGCAGGTTATTAAAGAGCATCCGGTTATGCTTAACCGTGCCCCTACTCTTCACAGACTTGGTATTCAGGCATTTGAGCCAATTCTTGTAGAGGGTAAGGCAATAAAGCTTCATCCACTTGTATGTACAGCATTTAATGCCGACTTCGATGGAGACCAGATGGCAGTGCATCTTCCTCTTTCTGTGGAGGCACAGGCAGAGTGTAGATTCCTTCTGTTGTCACCAAACAACCTTTTGAAACCGTCAGATGGTGGACCGGTTGCAGTTCCGTCACAGGATATGGTACTCGGTATTTACTATCTTACTATGGAGAAGTATGCAGAGCTTTCACCTGAGGAAGCAGCTGATGCCAAGATTGTTAAGGAATACAGCAAGGATGATGAGGCTGCAAACCTTGAGGATATATTAAATGACTGCGTAAACGGAAAAATAGAGCTTTCCGATATTGTTAAGACTAAAGTTATCGCCAAGATGTCAAAGGACAAGAAGGAAATCTTCTATAAGGAGATTGTGAGTGCTGCAAGAAACTTCATAAAGCCAAAATTCGGAAGTACAAATCTTGCAATGCTTGCCTACGAAAATGGTGAGATAACACTTCATCAGAGAATATTAGTTAAGAAAACGATTGTGACTCCTGATGGAGAGAAGCGAAGCAAGATGATAGATTCCACTCTTGGAAGACTTATATTTAATGAGATTATTCCTCAGGATTTGGGATTCGTTGACCGTTCAGACAGTGACAATATGCTTGAGCCGGAAATTAATTTCCATGTTGGCAAAAAAGGATTGAAGCAGATTCTTGATAAGTGTATTAACACACATGGTGCAACAAAGACCGCAGAGGTGCTTGATGATATCAAGGCTATGGGATATAAGTACTCTACAAGGGGTGCAATTACAGTTTCAATTTCAGATATGACAGTTCCGGCTGCAAAGAAGGATATTCTTGAGGATGCACAGAAGGTTGTTGACCAGATTAATAAGCATTTCGGTCGTGGTAACCTTACTGACGAGGAGAGATATCAGGCAGTTGTAAGAGTGTGGGAGGAAGCTGATAAGAAGCTTACAAAGGCACTTCTTGACGGACTTGACAAATACAATAATATTTATATGATGGCTGACTCAGGTGCCCGTGGTTCCGACCAGCAGATTAAACAGCTTGCAGGTATGCGTGGACTTATGGCCGATACGACAGGTCGTACAATAGAGCTTCCTATCAAGTCAAACTTCCGTGAGGGACTTGACGTATTGGAGTACTTCATTTCTGCACATGGTGCACGTAAGGGACTTTCTGATACGGCTCTCCGTACTGCTGACTCAGGTTACCTTACCCGTCGTCTTGTTGATGTATCACAGGATCTCATTATTCGTGAGGTTGACTGCTGTGAGGATATGGACGAAAAGCCGGGCATGTATGTAGAGGCATTCATGGAAGGAAACGAGGTTATCGAAAGCTTCCAGGAGAGAATTACAGGACGTTATGCCGCTGAAAGCGTATTCGATGCAGACGGCAATATGATAGTGAAAAAGAACCATATGATTACACCTAAGAGAGCAGAAAACATTATGCGAAAGGGTGTAAACAGTGAGGGTATTCCGTTCCACGAGGAGGGCTCTACAAAGGCAAGAAGTGGTGCAAGACTTAAAATCAGAACAATCCTTACTTGTAAATCACATCTTGGTGTATGCTCAAAGTGTTATGGTGCTAACATGGCTACCGGACAGTCGGTTCAGGTGGGAGAGGCTGTAGGTATCATAGCTGCACAGTCTATCGGTGAGCCTGGTACACAGCTTACAATGCGTACATTCCATACAGGTGGTGTTGCCGGTGATGATATTACGCAGGGTCTTCCTAGAGTAGAGGAGCTTTTCGAGGCGAGAAAGCCAAAGGGACTTGCAATTATCGCTGAGTTTGGCGGAGAGGTTCAGATAAGAGAGACAAAGAAGAAGCGTGAGGTTGTTATAACGAACAACGAAACAGGAGATTCAAAGGCTTATCTGATACCGTATGGTTCAAGAATCAAAGTACAGGATGGACAGATTCTTGAGGCAGGTGACGAGCTTACCGAGGGTTCTGTAAATCCACACGATATCCTTAAGATTAAGGGTGTACGTGCAGTACAGGATTACATGATAAGAGAAGTTCAAAGAGTTTATCGTCTTCAGGGTGTTGAGATTAATGATAAGCACGTAGAGGTTATCGTTCGTCAGATGCTTAAGAAGATTAGAATAGAGAATAGTGGAGATACAGATTATCTTCCGGGAACATTGGTTGATGCTCTTGATTTTGACGAGATTAATGAAATGCTCGTAGAGGAGGGTAAAGCTCCGGCAGAGGGTACTCAGGTTATGCTTGGTATAACGAAGGCATCACTTGCAACAAGCTCATTCCTTTCAGCAGCATCCTTCCAGGAGACAACAAAGGTTCTTACGGAGGCTGCAATTAAGGGCAAGGTTGACCCACTGATCGGACTTAAGGAAAATGTTCTTATAGGAAAGCTTATACCAGCAGGTACCGGTATGAAGAGATATCGTTCCGTTAAGCTTGATTCAGGCTTAAATGATATAGAGATACCTGAGGATGCACTTGCAGATGGGGAAGCGTCCGATGAGGAGATTCTCGAGGTTGCAGTTGACGAAACAGCAGGTGCTGTTGAAAATGCTGCAGAAGCTTCAGAAACATTAGTGGAAGAATAAAAATACTTTAGAAGGGGCTGCCACGCTAGGAGTTCTTAGTGTGATAGTCCCTTTGTTTCTTGTATAAGTAATGGAAAGTAAGGGAAAAATGAAAATGTTGGCTAAAAAAGGAAAAACCAGTTGACATACCCAAAACATAATAATATAATACAACAGTGTGCGTTAAATTGTTTAATGCACACTGTTATTGTGTATAATTAGATTTGGTGCTTGTTGTACACAAGGGATAATTATTTTATGGAATTGGAGGTGAAAACATGCCAACTTTTAACCAGTTAGTTAGAAAGGGAAGACAGACTGTAGAGAAGAAGTCAACTGCACCGGCTCTTTTAAGAAGCTACAACTCTCTTAAGAAGAAGCCTACAAATACTGCTTCACCACAGAAGAGAGGTGTTTGTACAGCAGTTAAGACAGCTACTCCTAAGAAGCCTAACTCAGCTCTTAGAAAGATTGCCAGAGTTCGTTTGTCAAACGGAATCGAGGTAACAAGCTATATCCCAGGAGAAGGTCACAACCTTCAGGAGCACAGCGTTGTTCTTATCCGTGGTGGTAGAGTAAAAGACTTACCTGGTACAAGATACCATATTATCAGAGGTACTCTTGATACTGCAGGAGTTGCTAAGAGAAGACAGGCACGTTCTAAGTATGGTGCTAAGAGACCTAAGGATTCAAAATAAGGTTTGAGCATTATATTGATAGTTTGTCGAAAACTAAATAGTGCGAAAGTAGGTTATGTTTTCTAGTTATAGATAAAATATAAGCAATTTTTGCACGAACACATTCGGTTTCCATTTTTGTGAATGTGAGTACCGTTGAATTAATTCGGGACATTTGTCCCAAAAATAATTAAGGAGGGAAGAACCGTGCCACGTAAAGGACATATCGCAAAGAGAGACGTATTAGCGGATCCAATTTACAATAATAAGGTGGTTACTAAGCTTATCAACAACATTATGTTAGATGGTAAGAAGGGTGTAGCCCAGAAGATAGTTTACGGTGCATTTGACCGTATAGCAGAGGAGACCGGTAAGGATGCTTTAGAGATATTCGAGGCGGCAATGAACAATATCATGCCATCCCTTGAGGTTAAGGCAAGACGTATCGGTGGTGCTACTTATCAGGTACCTATTGATGTAAGACCTGATAGAAGACAGGCACTTGCTCTTCGTTGGTTGACAACATTTTCTCGTGCGAGAAGTGAGAAGACCATGGAGGAGAGGCTTGCAAAAGAGCTTATTGACGCATCAAACAATACTGGTGCATCAGTTAAGAGAAAAGAAGATATGCACAAGATGGCAGAGGCAAACAAGGCCTTTGCTCATTACAGATTCTAGTAGTGTATATTTGTTATATTAATATAAGGAGGAAAATACCTTGGCTGGAAGAGAATATCCACTAGAGAGAACTAGAAACATTGGTATTATGGCACATATTGATGCTGGTAAGACTACTCTCACAGAGAGAATTCTTTACTATACCGGTGTTAACTATAAAATAGGTGATACTCATGAAGGTACTGCTACCATGGACTGGATGGCTCAGGAGCAGGAGAGAGGTATCACAATCACTTCAGCAGCTACTACATGTCATTGGACATTAGAGGACCATCATAAGAAAAAGGATGGTGCTTTGGAGCACCGTGTCAATATCATTGATACTCCAGGCCACGTTGACTTCACTGTAGAGGTTGAGCGTTCACTCCGTGTACTTGATGGAGCCGTTGGTGTATTTGATGCGATGGCCGGTGTTGAGCCACAGTCAGAGAACGTGTGGCGTCAGGCTGACACATACAATGTACCTCGTATGGCATTCATCAATAAGATGGACAAAATGGGTGCAGACTTTTTCTATTCCGTTCAGACTATCATTGATCGTTTGGGCAAAAATGCTATACCTGTACAGATTCCTATCGGAAAAGAGGAAAATTTCATTGGTCTTATCGATCTTTTCGAGATGGAAGCATACTATTATAAGGATGATAAAGGAACAGATATTGAAATCACAGCAATTCCTGATGACTTAAAGGATGAGGCTGAGCTGTGGCATGCTAACCTTGTTGAAAAGTGCTGTGAGTTAGATGATGATTTAATGATGATGTACCTTGAGGACGAGGAACCATCTGTTGATCAGTTAAAGGCAGCACTTCGTAAGGGTACAATTACCTGTGCGGCAGTTCCTGTATTCTGTGGTTCCGCATATAAGAATAAGGGTGTACAGAAGATGCTTGACGGTGTTATCGAGTATATGCCGGCACCAACTGATATACCTGATATCAAGGGTGTTGATCCAGAAGGTAATGAGGTGGTTCGTAAATCATCAGATGAAGAGCCATTTTCAGCACTTGCATTTAAGATTATGACTGACCCGTTTGTTGGTAAGTTAGCGTTCTTCAGAGTGTATTCCGGTACCTTGAATTCCGGTTCCTATGTATTAAATGCAACTAAGGACAAGAAAGAAAGAGTTGGACGTATCGTTCAGATGCATGCTAATTCCCGTACTGAGATTGATAAGGTTTACTCAGGGGATATTGCGGCAGCAGTAGGATTTAAGGTTACTTCAACCGGTGATACTATATGTGACGAGCAGCATCCGGTTATTCTTGAGTCTATGGAGTTCCCTGAGCCTGTTATCGAGCTTGCTATAGAGCCAAAGACTAAGAACGACCAGGGCAAGATGGGTGAAGCTTTGGCAAAGCTTGCTGAAGAAGATCCTACATTCAGAGCTCATACAGATAAGGAAACCGGTCAGACAATTATTGCCGGTATGGGTGAGCTTCACCTGGAGATTATTGTAGACAGACTTCTTCGTGAGTTTAAGGTTGAGGCAAATGTCGGTGCGCCACAGGTTGCATACAAGGAGACATTTACTAAGGCTGTTGATGTAGACAGTAAGTATGCTAAGCAGTCAGGTGGTCGTGGTCAGTACGGTCACTGTAAGGTTAAATTTGAGCCTATGGATCCTAACGGTGAGCAGCAGTTCATTTTCGAATCAACTGTTGTAGGTGGTGCTATTCCTAAGGAATACATCCCGGCTGTTGGTGAGGGTATCGAGGAAGCAGCACAGGCTGGTATTCTTGGCGGATTCCCGGTACTTGGTGTAAAGGCTACAGTATACGATGGTTCATACCATGAGGTCGATTCATCAGAGATGGCATTCCACATAGCAGGTTCCATGGCATTTAAGGATGCTATGAACAAGGGTGGAGCTGTTCTTCTTGAGCCTATCATGAAGGTTGAGGTTACTATGCCTGAGGAATACTTAGGTGACGTAATCGGAAGCTTAAATGCTAAGCGTGGACAGATTGAAGGTATGGATGATATTGGTGGTGGTAAGATTGTAAGAGCTTACGTTCCACTTGCAGAGATGTTTGGCTATTCAACACAGCTCCGTTCATCAACTCAGGGACGTGGTAACTATTCCATGTTCTTCGAGAGATATGAGCAATGTCCTAAGAACATTCAGGACAAGGTCCTTGCAAATAAGGGCTAAGGATAGTAAAAATCTATTTAAAACAAAAGTTAAATCGGAAGCATAAGCAGATATTATCTGCTGTGCGCCGATATGAAGTAAAATATTAGTAATTTTAATTTAAAAAGGCTTGAAAATGTTACCATATTTTAATATAATATGGACTAGCTGAAATTTAACCCGAAAAGGGGTAATTTAAGGAGGAAATTATAATGGCAAAAGCTAAGTTTGAAAGAACTAAACCACATTGTAACATTGGTACAATCGGACACGTTGATCATGGTAAGACTACTTTAACAGCTGCTATCACTAAGACTCTTAATGCTAGACTTGGTACTGGTGAGGCTGTTGCATTCGAGAATATTGATAAGGCTCCAGAAGAGAGAGAAAGAGGAATCACTATCTCAACTGCTCACGTTGAGTATGAGACTGAGAAGAGACATTATGCACACGTTGACTGTCCAGGACATGCTGACTACGTAAAGAACATGATTACTGGTGCTGCACAGATGGATGGTGCTATCCTTGTTGTTGCTGCTACTGATGGTGTTATGGCTCAGACTAAGGAGCATATCCTTCTTTCACGTCAGGTTGGTGTTCCATACATCGTTGTATTCATGAACAAGTGTGATATGGTTGACGATGAGGAGCTTCTTGAGCTCGTAGAGATGGAGATCACTGAGGTTCTTGAGGAGTACGAGTTCACTGGATGCCCAATCATTAAGGGTTCAGCTCTTAAGGCTCTTGAGGATCCATCAGGCGAGTGGGGTGACAAGATTCTTGAGCTTATGAGCACAGTTGATGAGTATGTTCCAGATCCACAGAGAGATACTGATAAGGATTTCCTTATGCCTGTTGAGGACGTATTTACAATCACAGGTCGTGGTACTGTTGCAACTGGTAGAGTTGAGTCAGGTGTAATCCACATCAACGAGGAAGTTGAAATCGTTGGTATTAAGCCAGAAGTACAGAAGACTACTGTAACTGGTATAGAGATGTTCAGAAAGCTCCTTGATGAAGGACAGGCTGGTGATAACATCGGTGCTCTTCTTCGTGGTATCAAGAGAGAGGAAATTGAAAGAGGACAGGTTCTTTGTAAGCCAGGAACAGTAACTTGCCATACTAAGTTTACTGCTCAGGTATACGTTCTTACTAAGGACGAGGGTGGACGTCATACTCCATTCTTCAACAACTACCGTCCACAGTTCTACTTCAGAACTACAGACGTAACTGGTGTATGTAACCTTCCAGCAGGTACTGAGATGTGCATGCCTGGTGATAACGTAGAGATGACTATCGAGCTCATCCACCCAATCGCTATGGCACAGGGTCTTACATTCGCTATCCGTGAGGGTGGTAGAACAGTAGGTTCAGGAAGAGTTGCTTCTATCATTGAGTAATTTGCACGAAAGCTTTGAGCTAAGCGCATAAAAAGATGTAATAAAGAGTCACTTCATGCTTGCATGAAAGTGGCTCTTTTTGCGTCTTTGCGGGCATTTAGCGAATGCCCGTGACCGAGGAAATGCGAAGCATTTACGAGGTGCTCTTAGTGAAGCTTCGAAGTTTTCTCGGGAAGACTTGACAAAAGTTGATTATATGATAAACTTAACAGTGTTAAGTTTGGAGGTTGAGATGGATAAAAAATATCATCATGGAGATTTAAAAATTCAATTAATAAAGACTGG
>CAMWGV010000061.1 GCA_947173945.1 uncultured Lachnospiraceae bacterium | reverse complement strand
GGAGGTGAACTGTCTTAACGCAAGGCTGGGCGAAAGGAGTTTTTTGCTTATGGGCGCATTTAATCTGATGTCAATGTAGATTTCATTTTTCGCTCCCGAAATAGCGCGGACGGGAGAAATTTTGCCTGCCTTCATCGTGACAAAGAATATCGAGACCGCCGACAAAGCAAACAACCCCACGAGTATAAGCACGATACTTCCTATCGGAACACTCATGATAGCGGGAACAGCGGTGACCTTCACAAATATATTTGAAGCCTTGTCGATAAGCGGAATACTCAAAGCGATTCCCAGAACCGCACCGATGGCCTCTGCCAGCAAATACTTCTCCAGAAACAGCAGACGTATTTTGGTTTTGTCGAAGCCCTGCGCCTTAAGTACACCGAACGTCACATAATTGGTTTCCATTTCCACAGAAACGCTGTGTACAGTAACAATCACCACAATGGTCAACAGCAGTATTATAAACACCAATAAGATTGAACAGACGATTGTCGGAAAAAGCGCCGTGTAATGAATCGACTCATCTCTTGTAAGTGAAACGTTAGCCATGTCGATAAAACCCGTGTCGAGATTGAGCTGACGGCGAAGCTGCACGTTTGAAAGGGTGCAGTCATCGGCTTTGTAAATTTCAAGCTGTTTGCCCAATCCGGCGCGGTCCCCCGTTTCTGCTTTTGAAATTGCTGTGGTAATTTCCTCAAAATCCTGATCACTTATGCAGCCCGAGCCCCTGCCTATCATAAACGCACCCATCATCGGCTCAAGCAGTATTCCCTTAACGGTAAATTCAAAATCTCCTGCAATTGTTTTAAAAATAATCTTTTCCCCGACCTTTCCATCCAACTCCGTCAGTACTCCCTGAGAAACATAAATTTCTCCTTTTTGGAGCTTTGGCGCATTTTCTTCAATGCCGTTAAGATTTTCATTTAAGAGCCTGATATTATTTGCTTTAACGAGCCGTTTTCCCGAATCAGATTCTTTTTCGCCCATATAAGCCTTTGGGGTAAAGATTGAATCAACAATATTTACATTTTTAACGTTGCTGTTACTTTTTAACTTATCGATTATATCATCGGTGAGATTACGTGCCGAATAGAGGGCACAGATATCGGGAGTATTGCACAGCTCGTGAGCATAATCAATGCCGCTCATTGCACTTTCCCGAATACTTAAAATAGTTGTAACGCTCATTGCAATAATAAGCGTCAATAGAATGACGCTTACAAATGTTCCTTTTTTGCGGCGTATATTCGCCTTTAATAATGTTAAAATCTCCATACCGCACCTCCTTACCATTCAAGGGAGGTAAGCCATGCGTTTACCTGTGTTTCTCTTTGCTTCTCTTCGCTTGGACTGTAGGGCGGCAATGAAAGCTCACCGATAATCTTCCCGTCCTCAATGTACAAAATACGGTTTGCCCTTAATGCGGCACGCATATCATGTGTTACCATTAAAACGCTCTGTCCGCCGTTGTTAAGCTCTGTCAACAAATCTAAAACGTCTGTGGTGTTTTTGCGGTTGAGTGCTCCCGTAGGCTCATCGGCAAACAGCACCTTAGGCGAATTTATGACCGCTCTCGCAACGGCATAGCGCTGCTGCTCGCCACCCGAGACCTGCGTCGGCAAGTGATCCTTTATGTGCGACACTGACATCTGCTCAAGCAGCTTGTCGGTGCGTTCCCTTACCTCTGCGGCAGTCTTGCTCTTGTTCAGATATCCCGACACGGCGACATTCTCGAAAAGTGTCAGATTGCTGACAAGATGCATCTGCTGAAAAATAAACCCAAAATCCGTATAGCGCAGCTTTGCAAGCTGGTTCTCCTTCATCTTTACGATATCCTCACCGTTATAGATGACTTCTCCTGCGGTAGCTCTGTCCATGCCGCTTAACGCATACAGCAACGTGGATTTTCCCGAACCGCTGGCTCCCATTATTACGGTGAAATCTCTCTCGTACAAATCAAAGTCGATGTGCGACAGAATATGAGCCTGTCCGCCGTTATGTGCGAAGCTCTTACATAAACCTTTTGCCGATAAAACAATGTTTTTCATAAGTTTTGCCCTTTCTTTTTTGATATTTCCCTTTTATCGCAAAAGATATTAAGAAGTCCTTAAGAAAATAAAAAATATTACGGTCATCTGAAAATTATTCCGCTATCGGCAAGATTACCTTTACCTCAAGTCCTTTCTCGCGATTTTGCAAAACAACCGTTCCGCCTGTTTTCTCGACAATGTATTTTACTATATACAGTCCAAGCCCAGAGCCTTGCTCATTCCCGCAGTTATTCCCCCGGTAAAATTTATCGAAAATAAACGGCATATTTTCATCGGGAATGCCCTCTCCACAATCGCAGAAATGGAGAATTACATTTTTGTCCTCTCTCGTGAAAAATACTTCAATATTCGTTTTCGCATATTTCCGTGCATTGTTTATAATATTTTCGCAAAGCTGTGTGAACCTGTTTTTATCGGTGTTTACAAATGCGGTAAAGTCGGGCTTTCTGAAAATAACATCATTGCGTTCCGCCGATATCTCGTCTATCACACTCTCCGTAAAAGTGCATATTTCTATCCGTTCACAAACCAGCTTCAGCTTGTCAAGATCAGAAACAGAATGTAAAAACAGATCATTCGTAAGCCGTGATACCTCGTCGCACTTTTTTGTGATAACGCTTAAGTATTTCTCGCGCTTTTCGTAAGAATTGTCCATATTTGCAGAAAGCCCCTCCACATATGCTCTTATGGATGCTATCGGAGTTTTTATATCGTGCGAAAGCGTTGCTATAACGGTCTTGTTGTTTTCAATGGCTTCCTTTTCGCTGGCCCTCGTTTTGGTAATCTCATTTCTCATGCTGTCGAAAGCCCACGTAAATTCGCCGAAATAATTGTAACGCTCGTATTTCAGCGGAACATCAAAGTCACCCGAGGAAATCTTTGCCGCAAAATCCTTTAACTTGTCAAACGGACGAAGTATGGCAAAGTAGATATATCCGAACGCCGTTATAAAAAATAAAATGCTTACGCCGCATAATACCAAAATCACGTTTGCGCCGCTTTTTTGAATTTCCGCTTTACGCATATTTTCCTGTAAAGCAGCAATCTTCGCATTTGCCGTATCATATTCTCCATTTTCGTTAAGTCCGCTGATTTCGTTCAAATCTATGATATACGTCGATTTCTCATCCTCGAAATTGACATTTTTCAAAGACAGGCAAGCTCCTACTGAGAGCAAAATCACCGCAAGTGAAAACAAAGCGGTCACTAAAATAAGTTTATTCTTCATTCCCAACCTCCAGCATATATCCTACCTTAAAAACTGTTTTTATATATTTAGGCTTTGCGGGATCATCCTCAAGCTTCTCTCTTAACCAGCGGATATGCACCGTTAAGGTTGACGGCTCCACAATAGAGAACGCACTCCACACCTCGCTTAAAAGCTTATCCTTTGCAATAGCCGTGTTTTTGTGCTCACATAAATATGCAAGCAAATCAAATTCACGCAAGGATAGCGAAATAGTCTGTTCACCTTTTGTTACCGTTCGGGAAGTGATGTTGACATTGATATCGCCAAATGTCACTATCTTTTCATCCTCCGTAAAACCGTATGTGCGGCGGATAAGGGCGTTCACTCTTGCCAAAAGCTCCTGCATTGAGTATGGCTTTGGAAGATAATCGTCGCCACCGATATCAAAGCCTGTGACCCTGTCGGTCTCGCTTGTCCTCGCACTTGCGAATATTACGGGAACGCTTGATACTTTTCTGAGTTCCTTGCATATTTCAAAGCCCGTGGTCTCAGGAAGATTTATATCCAACAGCACAAGATGGTACTTGTTTTTGGAAAGCATATCAAAAGCCGCCGACGCATTTTCCGCATGGCTGACTTCGTATCCGTAGCTTTCCAGCATCTCGCTTATAATAAACGAAAGGTCTTCATCGTCATCGATTATCAAAATATGCTTATTCATTTTGCTCCCTTGTCCGTTGTTATTAATTTTATACATATCTATACTCCATCTATAATATTAAGCAAAAAGACGGGCTTATTGTATCAGTGGTCTATTTGAAAGTCAATTGCATTTTATAGTATACTGCTATATAATAATCCATAGTCTGAAAGGGATTTTTCATTCTTTCATGCTGAATTTAAAATTTAAAGGATTGTTAATATGTTTCGTTTGTGGGGAAAAATAATTAAAGAAAATAAAGTACTGAAAGATTATACTATCTGTATTGATGATTTTACGCTTACACGCACAAAAAAAGTCTATCATGCTCTCGATGAGCTCTGTATAAATTTTGATTTACCGAAACCCATATGGCTTAAGAAAAATCAACAAGACTTTATAAGAACCGCACGAACCAGGTTTAACCAGGATAATTTTATCGAGCAGATAGACTTTGATTATCTTGACTTTCAGGTTATTGAGGAGGATTTTTAAATCACTCCTCATATTCATCCTCGGACATATAGGCATCCTCATCATATTCATATAAGTTCTCGTCCATATCGTCCTCAGACATATATTCGTCAGATAATTCCTCATATGCATATTCCTCAGTTGCTATTTCCTCGGATGTATAATCCCCTGTTTGCTCAGGTATATATTCATCCGTCTCGTCCTCAGACATATATTCATCCATGTCATCCTCAAACATATCTTCTTCATCCATTGCCTCAGCCATTTCTTCTTCCGTAACAGCCGTCTCATCAGCCATCTCCTTTATTTCATCGCTGTCACCATTTTTCAGACTTCCTATAATCTTAGCTATCTGATCAAGCTCTGCTATAACAAGGTTAAGATCATAGAGATTCGTCTGGCAAAGCTCTGCTGACTGCTGGGCATTTGATGCTATTTTCTGGATTGACTCCTGCTGGCTCGCAATTCCATCTATAATAGAGTTATTTGATGCATCCAAATTGTTACTCAGACTGTCAAGCTGCTTCATATCAGAATTAAGCTTATCAACAACACCCGATATATTCTGGAAAGAACCATCTGCAGCAGAAATGTATTCTGCCTGCTCCTTAACTGCACGTACACTTTGATCTATAAGGTCTGCTGTATGCTGTGCAAGCTCAATAACACCTTTAAAAAGCTTTGTTATATTATCAATTGAACTTCTGGTATCATCTGCCAGTTTACGAATTTCATCGGCAACTACAGCAAAACCCTTGCCTGCCTCTCCGGCTCTCGCAGCTTCTATCGATGCATTCAATGCCAGCAAATTCGTCTGACTTGATATCTGATAAATAATCTGTGTGATTTCTTCCGCAGACGCAATTTTTTCACAAAGCTCTGCTGATACCTTTGTAACATTTTCATTTGCAACATTTATATCATCTGACTTTCCCTTAAGATCTCCGATTACCTTAAGACCTGACTGAACAGACTTTATTGCCTCATTTGTTGATTCTATTGTGCTATCCTTAACATCAAGAAGATTATCAATAACTGTCTGAATTTTCTGTGTCATAGAGGAACTGTTCTCTATGTCATGCACCATATCAGATACACCTGCTGAAATAGCATCGACAGACTTCGTAACCTCTGTTGTTGCTTTTTGGAAATTATTAAGCTTTCCCTGAAGAAGTCTGATGTGCATATTTCCATTGTCTACAACCTTGACCATGTTTTCAGTAACCTCCTCCTGATATGCAACATGGTACTCGATCTCCTGTTTATCGGTCTGCTGCTCACGCAAAATAATATCGCATGCCATATGGACTCCAAACATGAGTATAATAGCAAAAAGTAAAAGTTCAAGCCATGGGAGTGAACTTATAAACCCATTAGATGCTATGCTCATAATAGACTCAATAAGCAGACCTGCCACTGATATTCCACATGTAACCTTAATGTGAAATTCATCCATATATACAATACACATACCTATGACAGCAAGTATAGGAAGTCCATCTGAGAGATTACCCGATATAAAATAACTGATTGTCACAAGAATTGCACCTAATGTTATGGAAGTAAACTTAATCAGCTCACTCCTGTCATCTATTATATTAATTAATATATTTCCTACCAAAAACGCTGAGAATAATACAATGAGCAAAACCATTTTTTCCTGATTTTTATGATTGATTGCAAGTACAGCAATCCTGGCGATAGCAAATGCCGCCATTATCTTTACAGCAAGTGAATTTTTCTTAGCTAGTCTTATTCCGTTCATCGTACACATCTCCTTTAATCAAGAATATACAGGCATACTGTAATATCTTTTATCCACTAGTAAAAGTAAGCCATTTAATATCACGTATATTGCAATAATTATATCAAAGTGTTGCCATAAAGTCCACAATATATATTTGTTTTTTCTTGTACTTTTTCATCAAAAATGATATCTTACTAGGGATGAGTTCTCGATTTACAAAGCAAATCGAAACATATGACAAAGGCAAATATGGAATAGCTGACGTTCAATGGTATGGAGGCAGGTAAAAATGTTTGAAATAAATAACCTATCAAAATCATACGGTGACAAGCCTGTGCTTGACAATATTTCCCTGAAAGCCTACCCGGGAGATTCCATCGGAGTTCTCGGTGTAAACGGTTCCGGAAAATCTACTCTTTTGTCTTGTATAGCAAAGATATATGCCGGTTTATCCAAACAAGATTCATCCTATGCAAGGGTTGCTTACGTCCCACAGGAAAACCCTCTTTTTGACGAACTGAATGCGGTGGACAATATGAAAATGTGGACAAAGTTATCCAGAGCACAAATACTGGAAGCTCTTTCAAAGCCTCCTCTTTCAGATATGGGAATTTTAGATTTTGCAAATAAACCGGTAAGAAAAATGTCTGGTGGTATGAAAAAACGTGTGAGCATTGCAATAGCACTTCTCGATAAGCCTGACATACTTTTGTTGGATGAGCCTCTTGCTGCTCTTGATTTACCAGCCAAAGAAGATGTGCTTCACATAATGAAACAATTTACTGATAACCGGCATATTATAATAGTTGCCTCCCATGACAAAGAAATTTTTGACTTCTGTAATGCTGTATATTTATTAAAAGATGGAACACTTACAGATGCCAAATCAGTTTTAGAACGTGGCTTAAGCTATACCGACATATTGAGGAGCTGAAAACATGAATTTATTTTCATCACTTATGAGGGCTAACCTCAAACGTCTAACTAAATATATTCCATCCATAATTGCATCCGTTTTTATTGTACTCATTATATGTACATTTGCAGGAGCACTTCTATCCTCTGGTATATACAAAGAAAAAACCAGAGAAAAGCTTTGTGTAGCATATTACATTCCGAAGGAGGACAATGACCGCTATACAGCCCTTGCACTGGATATGCTTCAGGATATAGACAGCATTAATGAGGTTACATCCCTTGTGCGCGTATCTGAAATTGAAGATGGCTACAATATGCTAGATTCTGGAGAAGCAATGTATTTCCTCATTGTGCCGAAAAAATTTATGACGGGCATTCTCGACAGCACAAATCCCCCAATTGATATTGTAGTGAAAGATAATTCTTCCATTGACTCATATATTACAAATGAACTTTTTTTATCACTTGCATCCTACCTGGGTATCGCCCAGGCAGCAGTTTACAGTGCGCTTGACATATGCCGTGCGGTGGGCTTTACATCAGAACAGGTTTCAGATATTCAGACCTCCGTTAACCTTACCTTTCTTGACCGTTCGCTTAATAAATCGGAGTTTATACAGGAATATAATGCCACATCCGAGGGCTCATATTCCCTGAAAGCCCACTATATGGCATGTGCGGTTATGATAAGTCTGTTTTTTACCGGCTTTGCGCTAATGCCATTTATGCAGGGCTATAATAATGGAATAACAAACAAGCTTTTTACTGTGGGAATTTATCAGTCCCACATTTTTGCCCAGAATTTTGTATGTATGCTTGTATCCATACTTATTGCATATATACCATGTCACCTTGCAATTAATGCTTATATGGGACAAATAACCCTAACACAGTTGTATTATATTATTCCGTCCTCAATCATTATCGCTCTGATTCTGGCTTTTGCCGGTACAGTAACAAAAAATGAATTTACCGGTAACATGCTGCTTTTTGTGGCAGTTCTTATAATGGCATATATTGGCGGCGGTATACTTCCCGATGCCTTTCTACCGAAGGCCGTAAACCAAATATCAGAGTACATGCCCGGAAAATATTTAATTGCATGGATATCCCACAGTCTGTTCGGAGGTGGCTATGAGCTTTAAAAATGTATTTTATGTATCCTTAAAAAGAATATTTGCACGAAAAATATATATTTTCACTCTTTCAATACTAATTTTACTTACATCGATATATAAGTTTCTGCCTATAGCAAGCAGATCGTCCGACATAAATGTTGCAGTGTATATCAATGGTAACGATAAATACACGGTCGCACTCACTGACAAGATGGAAAATGCCACATCCGTGTATAAGTTTTACATAGCAGAAGATGAAAATCAGTTGATCAGTGATGTCAAATCAGGTAAAGCTGAATGCGGTTTTGTTGTCCCATCCGGCTTTGCTGACAGCTACATCACCGGTAATGTGAAAGAAAAAATAACACTATATACCGTACCGGGAACAACACTTTCGTACACTATAACTGAGACCTTTCTCTCTTATATATATAATATGTGTGCAACCGATATACTTTTACATGCCGCGGATACTCCTATGTTAAATGATGCGCTTAAAACTGCCATTACGCAATATATGAACTCTGATGAAATATTCCGCATAGAGGATATATCTACCGGAAACTATATTTCCAATGTTTATACTTATCCAATAAATCTGCCTGTTTACGAGGTTGCATTATGCCTGATTATCTTCACAGGATTATTAGGGCTTTTAACGTATTTGAATGACAGCGAGCGAGATATATTTATAGCGCTCCCAAGTGCATCCAAAGGCCTTATTCTTATGGCGGACGTAACTGCTTCCATACTGCCTATATACCTGCTGTCCGTTTTTTGCTGTTTCATAACCTATAAATCTCACATATATGTTATCAACATAGCCATATGCTCACTTATAACAGCATCTGCAGCAATATTACTAAAGCCTGTCATTAGAAAAAGCACCATTCTTTCGAAGGTGCTTCCAATAATCATGCTATTTTCAATTGTTCTCATATTTGCAGCATCATTTATGCCGTAAACTAATATTTTATTAGTAATACCCTAACCAAATATTTCATCACCTACAGCAATTACTGCCCTTGCTCCTGTAGCTTCCGTAATATCATTTAAGATTTCATCCTTTTTTCCTACAGGAATTTGTATCTGAAAGGCAACATCATCTGCAAAAACAGTGTCACAAATATCGATATTTTTAGTGTTCAGTATGTAAGAAACCTTCCCCATATCTGTATAACTAAGCTTTATTTCCACAGGATAAAGCCGTTGTATAAGCTTAGTTTCACATTGTAAAAGAGCTACCTTGGCTGCTTCCGTATATGCTCTTACAAGACCACCTGTACCCAGAAGCGTTCCACCAAAATATCTTGTCACTACAATACATATATTGTGAATCCCTGAGCTGTTTATAACTTCAAGTATAGGCTTTCCCGCTGTTCCCTGAGGTTCTCCATCATCCGAAAATCTTAAGGTCGGCATACTACTTCCAACTGAAAAAGCAAAGCAGTTATGTCTGGCATCATAATGTTTTTTTCTTATACTGTCTATAAATGCCTGAGCCTCCTCCTCACTGGAAACAGGCTGAATCTGCCCTATAAACCGCGATTTCTTTTCTACTATTTCATCTTCGCCACCCTTGATAAGGGTTATATAACTATCTGACATATCATCCTCTTGTATTATAGCTTGTTTGTGTCAAGAAGCTTCTTTAATTCACTCATAAATGTATTTACATCTTTAAATTCCCTGTACACAGAAGCAAATCTCACATATGCAACCTGGTCCAAATCCTTTAATTCATCCATAACGATTTCACCAATTTTTTTGCTCTCAATTTCTTTGACTTCAAGATTGAAAACCTTATTTTCTATCTCATCGACACATGCCTCTATCTCTCCCATGGACACAGGACGTTTATGACAGGAACGAACAACACCTGACTCAATTTTAGCCCGGTCATAGCTCTCCCTGTTTTTATCTTTTTTAATTACAATAAGTGGTATCGTTTCAACCTTTTCATAGGTTGTAAATCTTTTTCCACACTCATCGCATTGTCTTCTTCTTCTTATAGCCTGATTATCATCGGCTGGTCTTGAGTCTATGACTCTTGTATTGTCGTCCCCGCAAAATGGACATCTCATGTACATCCCTCTCCTTTAAAATTAATTTTTCTTATGTCACATGCATCTATATCTACAAGCACTATATCAGGTCCTATTCGCACTATATTGCAAAACCTTATATAATACTCTGTGCCGGAACCGAAGCATGAAAACAGCTTTCCCGGACCCGGAACTATTATTGCTAACAATTTACCTGTAACAGGGTCAAACTCTACATCAGCAACAAATCCAAGTCTCCTACAGTCCTTGCAATTTATAACTTCCTTTTCTTTAAGCTCAAGAAAACGCATATAGGCTTCTCCAACCCTTTTACAATTAGTATATTCACTTTGTCTATCTGATGTCACCCATAAAGAATATTGCGATTGTTCCCGGACCTGAATGTGCTCCTATGGTAGGGGTTACACCGCTTACAATAATTTCTTTTGGATTGTAACGTTCTTTAATCATATCCACACAGAAGTTTGCGTCCTCCTCACTGTCTGCGTGACAGACAATAATCAGATCCTGTTTATCCCTGTATTGTCCCATTGAAGTTTCAAAATTCTTTATCATCTGCATAAGAGACTTTCTTCTTCCCCTTACCTTTGCCTCCACTACAAGCTTTCCCTCATTATCCACATGTAAAAGAGGTTTCAGGTTTATCATTGTTCCAAGTGTAGCCGCAGTTTTTGAAACACGTCCGCCTCTATACAAATACACCAAATCATCCACAGTAAACTTGTGTACAATATGCATTTTATCAATTTCAAGCTTCTCTGCATTTTCCTCTAAGGAAAGACCTGCCTTTTTATTTTGTACTGCAAGGTACAGCAACATTCCCTGCCCACCCGATGCGCAAAGGGAATCAATAACCTTTATCTTACATTCCGGATATCTTTGCTCCACGTCATTCTTACATATGATTGCATTGCCAACCGTACTGCTTATACCTGATGAAAGGCACATAAACAATATATCCTTACCCTCTTTTGCAATTTCCTCAAACAGGTTTGTTATATCATCTATATTTGCTGCCGCAGTCTTTGTAAGTCCACCATCACGCATTTTTCCGTAAAACTCGGCAGGCGAAAGATCTCTTTCCTTACCATATGTCTCACCATTTATCTCATATAAAAGCGGAATAATTCTGACATCGTTTTCTTTTGAAAACTCTACGGGCAGATCATTGGTTGAATCTGCAACAATTACATAATCTCTATCCATATCTTCCTCCAGATTTCTAGCTGATTATCTTCACAGGGCACTTTTCCTTACACGTTCCGCAACCTGTACATTTATCATAATGAATTACAGCCAAATGATTTTCAATCGTAATTGCACTCTCCGGACAATTTTTCTGACATATACCACACCCGATACATCCTGCCTGACAGCTTGCTTTTACGTCCTTACCGAAGTCCTTGGAATTACACTCCACAATCGCCTCCGCTTCATATGGTATCATTTCGATAATATGTCTTGGACACTCCGCTACGCACATACCACATGCTTTACATTTATCCTTATCTATAACCGCAATTCCATTTACAATCTCAATCGCTCCAAACTGACACACTGCTTTACATGAACCATAGCCTAAGCATCCATATGCACATGCCTTTGCTCCTCCTCCCGGTGCGTTTGAAGCAAACTTACAATCCTTCGGTCCAACATATTCGTATGAATCCTTTGCTTTTTCGCAGTTTCCGGCACACTTTACATTTGCAACAAGCTTAACACTATTTACATCTCCACCTACTATAGCCGCTATGGATGCTGCAACCTGTTCTCCACCTACCGGGCAGCCACTTGGTGCTGCTTCACCCTTTGCAATTGCCGCAGCAAGACCATCACATCCCGGATAACCACATCCTCCGCAATTGTTTCCCGGAAGAAGCTCCCTTATCTGAATTTCCTTTTCATCTACGTCAACTTTAAATTTTTCACTGGCAACTCCAAGGAGAACACCTGCCAATATACCAACCACACCGACTACAGCGGCTGCAATTACTACTGATATTATATCCATATTCCCCTCCTATTTAATCAATCCCGAAAGTCCCATAAATGCAATAGCCATAAGCCCCGCTGAAAGAAGTGTTATAGGTGCTCCCTTAAAGCTTTCCGGAATATCGTTTTTATCCGTCTTTTCCCTTATACCCGCAAGTATGATGATAGCTACCGCAAAGCCCACTGCGGAAAACATACCATTTATAATTGACTCTCCGATATTATATCCACTCTGAACATTGCTGATGGCTATGCCAAGTACGGCACAGTTTGTTGTGATAAGCGGAAGATAAACTCCAAGCGCCTGATATAAGGATGGCACAGCCTTTTTGAGGAACATTTCAACAAATTGTACAAGTGCTGCAATAACAAGTATAAAAACGATTGTGTTGAGATAGCTCAAATCAAGCGGTATCAATATATAGTAATATATAAGGCTTGTAACAGTAGATGCAATTGTCATAACAAAGATAACCGCACCACCCATTCCTGCCGCCGTTCCTATTTTTTTTGATACTCCCAGGAAAGGACATATTCCCATGAACTGGCTGAGTACAACATTATTTACAAAAGCTGCTGAAATAGCAAGTAAAATTATATTCATGGCTTATTCCTCCTTTCCATTATTTACTGTACTCCCACTGCACATTGTATTTTTGCAGCTTGCACAGTCGGCTATCCTGCAAAGCGAAGGTGTTCCCCCCTCTTTCCTAGCCTTGTTTATACTTCTCTTATTTAATATTGCAATGATAAATGCCAGAACTATAAACGCTCCCGGTGCAAACACAAATATAGGAATTGTATAATCCTCCGGTATAATTCTTATATTAAAAATTGTTCCGGCGCCAAGTATTTCTCTTATAATTCCAATCGTTGTAAGTCCAAGGGTAAATCCAAGTCCCATTCCGATACCATCAAATATTGATGGCAGAACCGGATTTTTGGATGCGTAGGCTTCGGCTCTTCCCAAAATAATACAGTTAACAACTATAAGAGGAATAAATATTCCCAGACTGTTATATAAATCTGGAACATATGCCTGCATCAAAAACTGCACGATTGTAACAAATGAAGCAATAACAACTATAAATGCCGGGATACGCACCTTGTCCGGTATAACCTTTCTGAGCAGTGCTATCATTGCATTACTCAGAGTCAGTATAATAGTTGTTGCAAGCCCCATTCCCGCTCCGTTAATAGCTGAGGTTGTGACTGCAAGTGTCGGACACATTCCAAGCATCTGTACAAATGTTGGATTTTCCTTGACAATACCATTGTATAATCGTTCTGATACCTTATTCATTGCTGTCACCTCCCAAAACTAAAATTGATATGGTAACCGCCGCATTTACTCCATCAACAACAGCCGAGGTAGTAATTGTAGCTCCTGAGATTGCATCTATAACATTCGGCGATGAGCTTCCTGTTTTTGTATACTCGAATTTATCCACAGGCTGTCCTGCAAACTGATCTTTAAATTCGCTCTCCTTTGCCTTCATTCCAAGTCCTACCGTTTCACTTAAGGAAAGGAATGATATTCCGGTTATCTCCCATCTTTCCTTAGATATACCTACTGCCATCTGTATATTTCCGCCATATCCATTTTTATTTGTCACAACAATGATATATCCAATCACTTCCTTCTTGTCATTTACAGCAAAGCTTATTTCATCAATTGTATCATCAGTGTAACCAAAGGTGCTTACTAAATCATTTATTTGCTTATAATCCAATGAGTCTTCTTTTGCTGTCAATATTTCATTTGCCTCAGGGTAAACCTCCTTGTACGACTGCTGCTTTGCCTTATCAGCAACGTCCTCAATCGGCTTCTTTGTAACACTGTGTACGACTCCAAGTGCCGCTCCCATTACAACCGTGATAACAAATATTGCTATAACTGCCTTTGTTATTCCCTTCATGTCAAAGTGGGATGTTTCCTTATCAGCTTCCGCTTTTTTATCGTTTCTGACACCTCTGTCATCATTTTCTGCCTTATCAGTTTTCTTATCTTTTTCTACTTTATCCTTTTCTTCCTTTGACTTAACATCTGCTCCTGCTCCAAATGCCTTTGGAACAGTAACACGTTCAATAAGAGGAACAAACAGGTTCGATATGATAATTGCATAAGAAACACCCTCTGTTCCACTTCCATATATTCTCAAGACAAAGGTCAAAAGACCAAGCATCACTCCAAATATTATCTTGCCCCTCGAAGTAATCGGTGATGTCACATAGTCCGTTGCCATAAACCATGCGCCCAGCATCAATCCACCACCACAAAGGTGTGCAAGCGTAAATTCAAGTACATTGTATTCCTTAACAACAGCTGCATATATCGCAATGCATATAGCAAAGGTTCCAATGTAAATCAATGGTATCTTTGGACTTATTACTCTCTTAATCAGTAAATATGCAGCTCCTATAAGGAGTGCAATAACTGATGTTTCTCCAATCGTTCCAGCCGTATACCCGAAGAACATTTTATGTACCCAGTCCATATTAATCAGAAGACCTGATTTTAAATGAGCAAGAGGTGTTGCCGAAGTAACACCGTCATATACGAACTGTGTCATCTGCCTTGAAAATGATAAAAGCAAAAAGCATCTTGCTCCAAGAGCTGGATTCATAAAGTTTTGTCCGATGCCGCCAAACAGCTGCTTTACTATTATTATTGCAAAAACAGACCCAAGCACAGCCATCCACACAGGAAGTTCCGGCGGCAGGTTCAGTGCAAGCAAAAGTCCGGTCAAAAGTGCGGAACAGTCTTTTATGGTGACCGCCTTCTTAACCGCCTTTTGAAAAATCAATTCAGACAACAATGCAGTTACCATACATACAGCAACAAGAATGGCGGCATGAACACCAAATTGGTATATGCCAAACACAGTAGCCGGCATAAGTGCTATAATAACATCAAACATTAAATCAGATGTTGTATCCTTACTTCTCACATGAGGAGATGCGGAAATCCTTAAATTCAATTCTTCCATTTTTAACTCCTCCTACTTCTTTTTGTTTGCAAGTACAAGTTTTCTTGTTCCTGCTATAACCTGTGTAAGTGGACGCTTTGCCGGACATATATAGGAACAACAGCCACACTCACAACACTCCATACCATTATTTTTAACAAAACCTTCCATATCATTTGCCGATGCAAGTCTTGCCAATTGATTTGGCATAACCCGTCCCGGACAGACAGATACACATCTTCCACATCTTATACATGGTGACGGCTCATACTCTGCCGCCTCATCCCTGCTTAAGCATAATATTGCTGAGGAGGATTTTGTTACCGGCAAATCCAGACTGTAAATGGCCTTGCCCATCATCGGACCTCCTGCAATAATCTTCTCAGGAGTACCTTTAAATCCACCTGCCGTCTCAATAAGCTCTGCATAGCTTGTTCCTGTTGGCACATTGAAATTACATGGATTTGTAATGGCATCGCCCGATACCGTTACAAGTCTTCTTGTAAGCGGCTTGCCCTCTCTGACTGCTTCATAGATTGCATAGGCTGTATCAACATTATGCACGATGCACCCTGCATCCGCCGGAAGCATTTTAGAATTTATGTATCTTCCCGTATTTGCATATATTAGCTGTCTCTCAGCACCCTCAGGATACTTGGTCTTCATTTTATTTACGGTTATATTGGTGTCACCTGCAAGCTTTTCCCTTAATAAATCGATTGCCTTAGGCTTGTTATCCTCAACTGCAATAATGCCCTTTGCCCCCGGAAACAGACTGAGTGCTATTCTGAGTCCCTCAATAACCTTCTCAGGCTCGTCCATAAGACGTCTGTAGTCTGATGTAAGATACGGTTCACACTCGGAGCCATTGATAATTATTGTATCAATCTCATCCGCATTTTTTGGTGATAGCTTTACATGAGTAGGAAAACCTGCTCCTCCCATACCTACGACACCTGCCGCCTTGATAGCATCTATTATCTCATCCCTGGTAAGCTCCCCAAGCGGCTTATCACAAGGGACAAAATCAACAGTTTCATATTGATTGTCATTATCAATTACTATGGAATTAACCTTAGAACTGTAAGATGTCAGACGTGGTTCAATAACCTTGACTGTACCTTAAACTGAACCATGAAT
>CAMWGV010000060.1 GCA_947173945.1 uncultured Lachnospiraceae bacterium | reverse complement strand
AATTTTGCATATTATCCTTAATTTCAATAGAATACCAAACTAATTCTACTGTATCTTTTAATTTATTTCAACAACAAAACATTGTTTTGCATATTTTGCATAATTTAGTGTATTTTTGTAAAATAAAATATTTTTTATAAAAAACAGAACATTCGTTTGCATTTTATATAAATGTATGGTATAGTAATTATTATTCAGTATTTCATTTTTTGAAAGGGGTTTTTATATGAGTAGAGATACATTATCTGTAAAGCAGGAACAGATATTAGAATATTTAAAGGAATGTATATTAAAAAAGGGATATCCGCCTGCGGTCAGAGAAATATGTGAGGCAGTTCACCTCAAATCAACCTCGTCCGTACATGCACATC
Organism: uncultured Lachnospiraceae bacterium; assembly: GCA_947173945.1. Classification (GTDB taxonomy): domain Bacteria; phylum Bacillota; class Clostridia; order Lachnospirales; family Lachnospiraceae; genus Coprococcus_C. The sequence continues at coordinate 16,071 of CAMWGV010000060.1, read as the reverse complement.
TTGCCACTCTTGAAGAAAAAGGATACATAAGGAAAGACCCTACAAAACCAAGAGCAATTGAAATTCTCGATGATACATTTAATTTAAGCCGACGTGAGCTTGTAAACGTACCTATTGTCGGTACTGTTACATGCGGTGAGCCTATTTTGGCAGTTGAAAACATTGAGGGCTACTTCCCTGTTCCACCTGAATATCTTCGCACTACAAAAAACACTTTTATGTTAAAGGTTAAGGGTGACAGCATGATAAATGCAGGTATATTTGATGGTGACCTTGTTATGGTGGAAGAAACAAATACTGCCAGAAACTCAGATATTGTTGTTGCTCTTATAGATGACTCTGCCACTGTTAAAACCTTCTACAAAGAAAACGGTCATGTCCGCCTGCAACCTGAAAACGACACCATGGATCCAATTATAGTTACAAATGATTTGTCCATATTAGGTAAGGTCATAGGACTCTTCCGCACATTTTAAGAACAAAAAATTTGTTTCCATAAATAAAACACGCTTTTATACGTTTGAAACCGGTAAAGGCGTGTTTTTTATATGGCATTCTGTCATAATATATACTGCAATCTGTTTATGTATGTCCTTGCCTCATCCACATCTGTTACATTTGGATTTAATGTTACATCAAGGTGTCTTATCTGTCTTTTTCTCGTGTATCCAGCTATTGTCACCATAATTCTTGCACGAACGACTGTTGCAATTTGCTCCGTTGTCATATCCTTGTACTCGTTATAATACATCGGTGGAAGATATATAACCTTTGTTCTTACAGGGGATGGAGAAACACTCTCAAATACCTTGTAAGAATTTATGATTGCCACAGGGACGATTGGGCACTGTGCCCTTACAGCACACTTAAAGGACCCCGGATGAAAATAATGCACACTGTTTTGGTTATTATCATAACCACCCTCCGGAAAGATAATATATTTTCTTCCATCCTTGACCTCGTCAATTATTTTTCTGATCGTAAACACCTGACTGCGCATATCTTCTTTCTTTAATCTGCTTCCCTTTATCAAATCCATAAATGGATCAACAATGGGAAGTCTGGATCGTTTTTCGTCCATCATAATAGTACATGGTGTCGGATGACCATACATTATTCCTAAGGCATCATACTTTCCCTGATGATTCGAATACATAATGTAACCGCCTGAGTCAGGAAGATTTTCCTTGCCATACACCCGTGTAATTACACCACCATTATATCTGAGTATTCTTATTACCTTTTGGGCAATTTTATATCTTGCCCATTCATCATACCGGTCTGCATGTTTTTCCACATATCTTCCTACTCCAACATAATAAATGATAAAAGGCAATGAAATTATTATAACAAACAAAAATCTAATCACTTTTATTTCTCCAATAACAAATGAAATAGCACTCCACAAAATTGTATAATTACAAAATCGTAGAGTGCTATTACTGTTTTTAAATTAATAGTTTACGATATTACCAAAATCTGCTTTAAGAGAAGCGCCTCCTACAAGACCACCGTCAATGTCTGGCTGTGCAAAAAGCTCAGCAGCATTGCCTGCATTGACAGAACCACCGTACTGAATACGAACGGCCTCCGCAGTTGCAGCATCATAAATTTCAGCAATACACTCACGAATTCCCTTACATACTTCCTCAGCCTGCTCAGTTGTAGCTGTTTTACCTGTTCCAATTGCCCAGATTGGTTCGTAAGCAATTACAAGGTTCTTAACATCATCAGCAGCCACACCATCTAAGTCTGACTTAATCTGAAGTCTTATCCAATCCATAGTTACACCAAGCTCTCTTTGCTCAAGTGACTCACCACAGCAAAGAATTGGGGTAAGACCTGCTTCAATTGCTTTTTTTACCTTTTTGTTAAGCAAATCATCGGTTTCCTTGAAATAATCACGTCTCTCTGAGTGTCCGATTATAACATACTTAACACCTGCATCTACAAGCATCTCTGCTGAGATTTCACCAGTGTAAGCACCCTTATCCTCAAAGTACATGTTTTCAGCACCAACCTGTACGTTTGAACCCTTGACAGCCTCAACTACAGGTACAATATCTATTGCAGGTACACAGTAGACAACATCTACAGCATCATTTTTTACAAGTGGAGCAAGCTCCTCTGTAAGCTTTACTGCCTGTGAAGGTGTCATGTTCATCTTCCAGTTTCCTGCTATAATCTTTTTTCTAGCCATTTAAAATTCTCCTTTTATATAACAATCAATGTCTTATTTATCATTCGCTGCTGCTACTCCAGGAAGCTCCTTACCCTCAAGGAACTCAAGGGAAGCACCGCCTCCAGTTGATATATGACTCATTTTATCACCAAATCCAAGCTGGTTAACGGCTGCTGCTGAATCACCACCACCAATGATTGTAGTTGCATCTGTCTCAGCAAGTGCTGCTGCTACTGCCTTTGTACCTGCTGCAAGTATAGGGTTCTCAAATACTCCCATAGGTCCGTTCCAAACAACAGTCTTAGCTGTCTTAACAGCATCTGAATAAAGCTCTATGGTCTTAGGTCCGATATCGCATGCTTCCTTGTCTGCAAACATCTTGTCTGCGTCACATAAAACGGTATCAACCTCTGCATCTATCGGATTCGGGAACTCATCAATCATAACGGAATCTACAGGGAGAAGGAGCTTTTTGCCAAGCTTCTCAGCCTTGTCCATCATTTCCTTACAGTAATCAAGCTTCGTCTCATCAACAAGTGACTTTCCGATTTCATATCCCTTAGCCTTAAGGAATGTATAAGCCATACCACCACCAATGATGAGTGTATCACACTTCTCAAGAAGATTTGAAATAACATTGAGCTTGTCAGCAACCTTAGCTCCACCAAGAATTGCAACGAAAGGTCTTACTGGATTTTCAACTGCATTTCCGAGGAAATCGATTTCCTTCTGCATAAGATATCCAACAACAGCAGTGTCAACTAAGCCTGCAACACCTACGTTTGAGCAGTGTGCTCTATGTGCAGTACCGAATGCATCATTTACAAATACATCACAGATACTTGCCAAATCCTTGGAGAACGCCTCTCCGTTTTTCGTCTCCTCAGGTCTGAAACGAGTATTCTCAAGAAGAATAACGTCACCATCCTTCATTGCCTCTACAGCAGCCTTTGCATTTGGTCCTACAACCTCAGCATCAGCAGCAAATTTAACTTCCTGACCAAGAAGCTCTGAAAGACGTACAGCTACAGGAGCAAGAGTCTTTGTCACCTTGTCCTCCTCTGTCTTAACCTTTCCGAGGTGTGAACAAAGGATAACCTTTCCACCGTCAGCAATAAGCTTCTTTATAGTAGGGAGTGCTGCAACAAGTCTGTTCTCGTCAGTAATCTTTCCCTCCTTAAGCGGTACGTTGAAGTCGCATCTGCAAAGAACACGAAGTCCCTTAACATTGATATCATCTACTGATTTCTTGTTTAATGACATTTTAAATAATCCTCCTGTAAATAAATAATTTTAAAATAGAAATAAAAGGTCCGGTCCTAATGACCGGACCTTTTTAGGTCTACATATGCCGCAGCAAGACTTATATTATTAGCCTAACTCAGCGAAGTACTTGATTGTTCTAACCATCTGGCTAGTGTATGAATTCTCATTATCATACCATGAAACAACCTGAACCTCATAAAGATCATCAGCGATCTGAGCTACCATAGTCTGAGTTGCATCAAAGAGTGAACCATATCTCATACCAACGATATCTGAAGAAACGATTTCTTCCTCATTGTATCCGTATGACTCTGATGCAGCAGCCTTCATAGCAGCGTTGATTCCATCCTTTGTAACATCCTTGCCCTTAACTACAGCAGTTAAGATTGTAGTTGAACCGGTAGGTACAGGTACTCTCTGTGCAGAACCAATTAACTTACCATTTAACTCTGGGATAACTAATCCGATAGCCTTTGCAGCACCTGTTGAGTTAGGAACAATGTTAACAGCAGCTGCACGTGCTCTTCTGAAATCTCCCTTTCTGTGTGGTCCGTCAAGTACCATCTGATCACCTGTGTAAGCATGGATAGTTGCCATAATACCTGACTGGATTGGAGCATAGTCATTTAATGCCTTAGCCATAGGAGCTAAGCAGTTTGTAGTACATGATGCTGCAGAAATAATCTTGTCATCAGCTGTAAGAGTTTTCTCATTAACGCTGAATACGATTGTAGGAAGATCATTTCCTGCTGGTGCAGAAATAACAACCTTCTTAGCACCTGCATCAATATGAGCCTGTGACTTAGCCTTTGATACATAGAAACCTGTACACTCAAGTACAACATCTACATCAAGCTCACCCCAAGGAAGATTCTTAGCATCTGCCTCAGCATAAATCTTTAAAGTCTTACCACATACAGTAATTGTACCAGCCTCGTCATCTGCTGAAACCTGATCAGCATACTGATACTTTCCCTGTGATGAATCATACTTTAATAAGTGTGCAAGCATAGAAGGCTTTGTTAAATCATTGATTGCTACAACCTCATATCCCTCTGCATCAAACATCTGTCTGAATGCAAGACGACCGATACGTCCAAAACCATTAATTGCTACTTTTACTGCCATTTTTTATTCCTCCTAAGTTTTGAAATAAATTTATAAGTACTGCTTGGCAAGCAGTAAATTATCTTGTCCTATTTACAGAATTATAATACAGTTTTTTAGTGCAAAATTCAAGTGCTAAATTACCAATTTTTTCTACTTTTTTCGAGGAATGGGTTTTATTTTATTTTTACAGAAAAAGTATTGCAATTCCTGTACGCATATGGTAGGATGCTTTCAAAAATACATTTATTGATTATCAAATAAAATACTGGAGGATTAAAACATGATTTTCCCTGATTATCATTTACATACATCATTTTCGTCGGACTGTGATACCGACATATATAAGCTGATAGAAAACGCAAAAGAAAAAAACATTACTTCTTTTTGTGTGACAGACCATTATGATATTGATTTTCCTGTCCTTTTTTCAGATCCCGACATGGATTTTTATCTGGACACGGATAAATATTTTGAATATATGTCAAAGGTTAAAAAGGAGGTTGCTCCATCCTTTGACCTAAGAATCGGCGTTGAGCTTGGTGTCATGCCATCTGTAACCGAAAAAGCTGCTGCCTATGTAAAAAATCATCCTGAGCTTGATTTTGTTATTTGCAGTACCCATATTGTTGATGGGTTTGATCCTTATTTCCCTGAATATTATGAAGATAAGACAGATGCACAGGCGTACAGACGTTATTTTGAGGAAATACTTCAAATCGTTAAGAACTTTCATTCATTTAATGTGTATGGTCACATAGATTACATAGTCCGCTATGGCAGAAAAAAGGATGAAAGCTTTTCCATATCAGACCACAGCGATATTTTAAAGGAGATATTCAAAATAATCGTGAGTAACGGATGCGGCATAGAAATTAATACCGGCAGCCTTTACCGGGGACTTTCCTATCCACACCCTCACTCCGATATACTGAAGCTGTATAAAGAGGCAGGCGGCGAAATTATAACCGTGGGAAGTGATACCCACGACCTTGTGCATGTGGGACATGACTTTGAAGCAGCTCGTGCTCTGCTGATTAATAATGGATTCCAGTATTATTGTACCTTTAAAAATCAGCAGCCGGAATTTATTCGTATTTCATAAAGTATTCATCTGGCAGCAATGTAAATTTCAACGGTTCAAAAAATCCTCATACAGTGGTGATGTACTTCTCAGTTTATCGATTGTGTCCGACAATATGGCACATACGGTCTGTACTTCCTCCATTGTTGTTTCATGGCTTATTGTAAGCCGGATTGAGCCTCCTGCAATGTCTCTTGGAAGTCCTATTGCTGTCAGTACATGGGAAGGAGATGCCGAGCCTGACGTACATGCCGAGCCACCGGATGTACATATTCCGCTCATGTCAAGCATAACCCGGAGTGTTTCTCCGTCTATAAACTGAAAGCTGAAATTTGTATTATTGGGCAGGCGGTTTGTAAGATGTCCATTCAATCTGCAATATGGAATATGTTCTGTCACATATTTTATGATGTAGTCTCTTAAATTAGTTTCATGTTTCATTTTATCGTCCATTGATTGGAACGCAATTTCTACAGCCTTTCCAAGCCCTGCGATTCCAGGCACATTTTCCGTACCCGCCCTTCTTCCACTCTCCTGTGCTCCTCCATGTATAAAGCTTTTTATATTTATACCGTCCCTGATATATAAAAAGCCTGTTCCCTTTGGCCCATTCAATTTGTGACCACTTGCTGAAAGCATATCAATATTGTATTTCTCTACATCAATTGGTATTTGTCCATATGCCTGAACTGCGTCAGTGTGAAATATAATTCCATATTTTCTGGCTATTTGCCCTATCTCATAGATTGGTTGTATGGTTCCTATTTCATTATTTGCAAACATGATTGATATTAAAATGGTATCCGGTCTTATTGCCTTTACAAGCTCATCAAGCTTTATGGTTCCGTTTTCATCCACATTTACATAAGTAACGTCATATCCGCATGTCTCTAAATATTCACAGCTATGCAATATGGCATGATGCTCTATCTGGGAAGTAATAATATGCCTTCCTTTTTTCTTATAAGCATGCGCCGTTTCAATAACTGCCCAGTTGTCCGACTCTGAGCCTCCTGCGGTAAAATATATAGTGTCAGGCTTTGTATTCAGGGATTTGGCAATGATTTCCCTCGCTGTTTTAACCGCATTTCTGCTTTTATCGGCAAAACCATATACGCTTGATGGATTTCCATACAGTTCCGAAAAATATGGAAGCATTTCGTCAACAACCGCAGGTAATGTTCTGGTTGTTGCCGCATTATCCATATATATTATTTTATCCATTTCTCTAAATGCTCCTTTATAGATTAAACTAAAGGGCTATACAATGCTATTAAATTTCATAAAGTCTTATTTTGTAATATAAATTTCATTTGCCTAATATAATTTCAGTAAAGAACATCCTGAAGGTAACATCTTGTCAAAAAAAACAATTATCAAAGGGACATTAATATTAACAATAGCGGGTATAGCCACAAAGTTCCTGGGGTTCTATAATAGAATATTCTTAACCAGAACCATAGGTGTTAAAGAAATCGGTATTTATCAGCTTGTTTTTCCAATGTACATACTTGCTTTTTCCATATCATGCTCCGGTCTTGCCACCGCACTTACCAAACACATTTCTTACTATCTCGGTCAGAATAAATATAAAACAATGAAAAAAATCACCAGACACTATATGCTTTTAACTGCAGGCTTAAGTATTGGTACCTGCACGTTTTTATATATTTTTTCCGACTGGATTTGTACCTCAATATTAAAAAACAGCGATTGCTCTCCCCTGCTTCGAACCATAATTATAGCAATTCCCTTTGTTGCACTGAAAGCTGGCATAAATGCATTTTTTGTAGGTGTTGACAAGCCTGGTTTTCAGGGGATAACAAACTTTTTTGAACAGATAATCAGAATTGGTACAGGTATGCTTCTTGCATATAAATGGGCAGACGGTGGTCTTACTGCAAAACTTGCCGTTGTCGCTGTCGTGTCGGGTGAAATAGCCGCAACAGTCCTGTCCATATTCTTTTACCTGATTACTCAAAAAAAAATCATGCCGAAATCAGATATGGAAGAAGGCAAAAACAGAATTTTAAAGCCATTCCTTATGGATGCAATTCCTATTACGACAAATAACCTTATGCTTACACTTTTTTCCAGCCTTGAAACCATTCTTATTCCTGCCATGCTGTTTTACTATTATGCAAGCAGCGATAAATCTATGGAAATATATGGAATGCTGACAGGGATTATAATTCCTTTTTTGCTTTTTCCTGCTACAATTACAACATCCTTATCAACAATGCTCCTTCCTGCCGTATCTTATGCAAGAGCTAGGAGTAACCATGCTGCCATTTTGGAAGCAATTAAAAAAAGTCTCATTTTCTGTGTATTTCTGGGACTTTTGTCATGGGGCTTTTATATGCTGTTTGGAAAAACATTATGTATGATGACATTTAAAAATGAGTATGCCGGTATTTTATTGCAAAGAGTCAGCTTTATGTGTCCGTTAATATATATATCCGGAAATATGTCAGCCATTTTAAACGGAATAGGAAAGGCATTCGGTAATCTGATGATAAACGTGTCAGGTCTGGTTGTAAGAATCCTGATTACGGTCAGCCTTGTTCCGTCCTATGGCATAAATGCCTATTTTTTCGGTATGACATTAAGCTATCTTCTTCTTGACATAAGTATGCTTGCTGTTGCTATTCATTTTTGCAAGAAGAAAGAAGACTACATAGAAGCGCATTGATGCCTCCGGAAAGTAAAATGATTACTATATCAATTGGAGCAAGCACAATTCCCGGTATGCTTTCAAAAAATATACCTGTGCCCAAATGATACAGGTTGCCACTTAAAAGAAACATTTCACCTATGTACATTGCAAGCGTAACAAGTGATGCTACGATTGAAGGAATAATTACAGAATATATCTTTTTCTTTCCAACGCAAAAGGAACCTGCAAACACGCCTGAAGTAACTCCAAATAATACAAAAAACAGACTCATAAGTATTGCAGATAAAGTTGAAACCGTCAGGCTTCCATCCCTGAAAAAAGCCGTGAAGCAGGCAAGGATACAAAGCCCTAAGAACAGACCTGCACATACCGACTGTATGATCAGTGCCTTTTTTCTGCCTCGCTCTCCCGACAAAATCATCTGTGCAAAGCCATAAATGCTATTTAAAATTGTAATAATCAGTATAATGGAAATAAGATAAAAATGTATTTTGAATGTAGGACTATACTCACCCATTAAAACATCAACAGCTGTCCATACTCTTTCCTCAAACCAATCAGGCGGTACATAACACATAAACATCTGCCAGTCCTCCAGCTTTACAGTTCCGTCACCGACTATAACATTACTCTCAAGTAAATGTTCGGCAATAAAAAATACACTGATTGAAAGAGCGGAAGCAATCCAAACTGCAGTCCTTTTTGCATGTTTTATAATTACAGGCATCAATATTACCGACATAATCACTGCCAATGCAATGGGCGTATACGGAATAATATACTTTGGATAATTTTCCGGGGCAACCATACCATATCTTATTACATCAGAAACAACACGTACACCCATATATAACGGATAAAATGATAGTGCTAAAACTCCACACAGTATAACAGTAAAGTATCTTTTAAAATTCATACTCTGACCCTTTCTGCCAGCATATTGTCATAGCCACTCTTTATAATATGCATCTAAAACCATCTGTTTTTTATTTACAGCTCATATGGTGTAACCTGATATACGTAATAATTCAACCAATTCGTATAGAGTGTATTAGCATGGCATCTCCATGACTTGACCGGTTTATTATCAGGATTGTCATCAGGATAATAATTAAACGGAATATCAGGATTAATTCCCTTTTTTACATCCCTTTTATATTCCTGATCCAAGGTAAGCGTATCATACTCCGGATGTCCGGTTACAAATATGTTTTTTCCGTCCTCTGCAATAATCAGATACGGACCTGTTATATCCGATTCTGATACGATTTCAAGCAATGGATTATTCACTATGGCATCCTTATCGACTCCCGTATATCTTGACTGCGGAACTAAAAAGGAATCATCAAAGCCACGCACAAGTGGGGTTCTCTTGTGAAATGTGTAATGCTTGTAAACTCCCGAAAATTTCTTTTCAAGCCTTAATTTTGACACTCCATACCTGTAATAAAGTCCCGCCTGGGCCCCCCAGCATATATGTAGTGTTGAGGTTACATTGTCTGTTGACCAGTCCATAATCTTTGTAAGCTCATCCCAATACTCTACTTCCTCAAAATCCATAAGCTCAACCGGAGCTCCGGTTATAATAAGCCCATCCCACTTTCTGTTTTTCACGCTGTCAAAATCTGTGTAAAACCTTGCAAGATGTGATTGAGATACATTTTTTGATTCATGCGATATTGTTCTTATAAATGAAATATTTACCTGTAACGGAGTATTTGAAAGACTTCTCAGAAGCTGAAGCTCTGTATCCTCCTTAAGCGGCATTAAATTTAAAATAAGTATATCCAATGGACGTATATCCTGACTCATGGCACGATTTTCGTCCATTACAAATATGTTTTCCTGCTCCAGTATTTTCTTTACCGGCAAATCGTTGTCAATTCTTATAGGCATATCTATTGACCTCCCTTGAAATGAAGCTTTGTAATATATATATCACTTTTTTTCTACAACTTCAAGAAATCCTCCTCTGAAATTATAGGGATATCAAGTGATTTTGCTTTTTTATTTTTTGATGAGTTTGAAGTTACATCATTATTTATGAGGTAGCTTGTTTTTGACGATACACTTCCTGCAACCTTACCGCCTCTGTCCTCAATCAGCTTTTTCAGTTCCTCTCTATTTGCAAATGTGTTAAGCGACCCTGTTATTACAAAAGTTTTTCCGGCTAAATCCTGCTCACTGTCATTTTTTTCCTCGATAATTGTAAGCTCTTCAAGCAATTGATTGAGACCTTTTACATTTTCATCATCGGCAAAATATGCCACAACAGTTTCGGCAATAACAGGCCCTACTCCATCTATTTCCGCAAACTGCTCAGCATCTGCATTTATTATTTCATTTATATTATTTTTAAAATGCCTGCATATAAGCTTTGCTGTGGCACTGCCTACATTTAGTATGCCGATTCCATATAAGACACGGCTGAGATTTGTTGTTCTTGAGGCATCTATTGATTTCATTATATTTTCATATGACTTTTCACCAAAACCATCCATCTTGACAATCTCTTCACGAAAACGGTCAAGCTTGTATATATCACTAAAATCCGATATAAATCCCTTACCTATAAATTTATCTATCGTCTGCTCGGAAAGCCCCTCTATATTCATTGCATTTCTTGATACAAAATGTGTGAATATTTTTGTTGCCTTCGCCGGGCAGTCATGGTTTGGACAATACAGTGTCTCTACCTGATTCTCGCTGTTTATTATTGTTTTTTGTCCACAGGCAGGACATTGTTCCGGTATAACCAGCGCTCCGCTTCTTGTGAGATTTTCACTGATTTGGGGAATAATCATATTCGCCTTATATACCTTTATCGTATCCCCGATACCAAGCGCAAGCTGTCTGGCAATGCTTACATTGTGAATACTGGCACGGCTGACTACCGTTCCCTCCAAAAATACAGGCTTAAATATTGCTATCGGATTTATAAGACCTGTTCTCGACGGGCTCCATTCCACCTCAAGAAGTTCTGTTTCTGCCTGCTCATCCGCCCACTTAAATGCAATGGAATCTCTCGGAAACTTTGCAGTAATACCAAGGCTTTTTCCGTATACAACATCATCATATGCCAGCACAAGCCCATCGGACGGAATATCATTATCATTTATCTTATCTGAAAAGAGCTTTACTGCGTCAAATATACTTTCACTGTCAACCGTCATATGCCAGACAACATCAAATCCAAGTTCCTGAAGAAATTCAAATCTTTTTAATACGGAGGAATTAATGTCCTCCTCAGGAATATCCAGCATATTAAAGGCATAAAATTTTACATTTCTGTTTGCTGTTATTTCATTGTTGAGCTGTCTCACTGTTCCGCTGCATAAATTTCTCGGATTTTTGTACTTTGCATCTGCATCCGTTATCGTTTCATTTATTTTATTGAACTGGGAATATGAAATAACTGCTTCTCCCCTTATTACAAGAGGCTTCTTATAGGATATTTTTGCAGGTATGTTGGCAAATACCCTTGCATTATTTGTGATTACTTCTCCGATTTCTCCATTTCCCCTTGTTACTGCCTTGACGAGTTGTCCATCCTCATAGGTAAGAACAACCGTAAGTCCATCCAGCTTCCATGATAAAACTCCTTTTTTATCTTTAAGCCACTCTGATAAATCCTCAACACTTTTTGTTTTGTCAAGAGACAGCATTGGCGCTAAATGTGCCTCCTTTGGAAGCTCACTTAAAACCTCATATCCAACCTTCTGTGTAGGGCTTCCTGATAAAATAAGTCCTGTTTCATTTTCAAGCTTAACAAGCTCATCATAAAGCTTATCATATTCAAAATTGCTCATAATTTCCCTGTCTTCTTGATAATAAGCCCTTGATGCCTCGCTAAGTATGTTGGAAAGCTCTTTAATTCTGTCTGTTTTGGTCATTTACTTATACTCCATTAAACTTTTTTACTTTTATCTGCATGATATCCGCAGTCTTTTTTCCTCATCGGCACTAAGAACCCGAAAATCTCCCGGTCTTAAATCGCCTAAAACAACATTCATTATTCTTACTCTTTTTAAATGCACAACTCTATAACCAAGCTGCTCACACATACGTCTTATTTGTCTGTTAAGTCCCTGTGTCAATATAATTTTAAATGTTCTGGTTCCTGTTTTTATGACTTTGCACTTTTTTGTGACTGTATCAAGAATCGGCACACCCTTTGACATATTGGAAATAAATTCATCCGTTATATCCTGATTCACACGTACATGATATTCCTTTTCATGGTTATTTACGGATTTTTGTATGCTGTTGGCAAGCTCCCCATCATTTGTTAACAGTAATAATCCCTGCGAATCCTTATCAAGCCGCCCTACATAATTAACCCGTTCCGGAAAATCCGCATAATTAAATATACTGTCCCTATCTGCATCTTTCGATGTACACACAAGACCCATAGGTTTATTGTATGCATAAATAATTTTCTTTTTGATTGGTTTTACAAGCTTCCCTCTGTACTTCACAATACTGTCAGAAAAAACTCTTGTGCCCAATACAGCCTGTTCGCCGTTAACAGTCACTTCTCCGGCCTCAACAATATTGTCTGCCTGTCTCCTTGAACATATTCCGGCTTCACTTAAATATTTGTTTATCCTTATTCCCTGCTCCATATCATAATGTGTATCTGATGATACGCTCCCCTATATTATTTATAATGCTCCAATAAGAAACGAAATTTCCTTAATGAATGAACAAAAAGGGCTGCACTTGCATAAAGTCCACAGCCCATCGTAATCAATTGCCATATATTTTGTTATAAAATTCCGCAAACGCTGAATCAGTCTCCACACATGAGTCTATGTTTTCCTTAACCGATTTATATAAATTCTGTATATCGCTGTTTTGATATTTCGATTCTATGTACTCATTTATATTTTCATCTGATATTATATTTTGTATTATATAATCATCATAGTTTTTCTTTAAATAAACGTAACTTATATCCAAAGGCTTACAAGTAATTTCTGTAATATCCGAAAATGTCAGATTAGCTATAACATATACAAGTAAATCTCCCTCATTATATCCGGGAATTGTATAACATACAATGTTTTCGTAGCCGGTTATAACCGTTGCTCGTTTCTCATAGTTTGTCATATCATCAAATTCAGCCGGATTTGAAACAAGGCTTTTCAACGTTTTTTCATCACATTCAGATATTGCGGTTAAATACTTTTCAATTAAATCATTAACCTCGGGATACTTGTTTACCTCATATATCTTTCGTCCTACATTTGAGCTGTCTGACTTTTTACTAAAAAAATTTATAAAATTGTCGCTAAAATAAAAGTAAAATATCAGGGCAAGAAGTATGAAAACAAGCCAGCCTACAAATAGCATAAGACCTGCGATACCTTTGTCTTTCTTTGTTCTTTTCATAAGCCCCTCCTTGCTACGTGGGTCCGTCCTAAGGAATCCTCCCAGCTTCGCTGGGTCCCTCCTTAGGACATATATGCACCAGAGAGGAATCGAACCTCCGCACATGGCTCCGGAGGCCATTGCTCTATCCACTGAGCTACTGATGCGAATTTACAAACAAAAAAGTATTAACTTTTTATTTGACTAACATAAAGCTTGTCTTTTTCAAGCTGTGCTTTAAGCTCCTCTATACTATTGAACTTTATTTCATGACGTATAAATCCGGTAAGATAAACCTGCACCTCTTTACCATATAAATCACCATCATAATTTAATATGTGTGTTTCTATTTTTACAGACCTATCATCGTCCACTGTTGGATTTAAGCCAATATTTGTAATGGCATTGTATGTTTGTCCATAAATCTCAAGCTTTGATGCATAAACTCCAAATGGTGGCAACAGCTTTTCATCAGCAGAGATTATGTTTACAGTTGGAAATCCAATCGTTCGTCCAAGCATTTTCCCATGAACAATAGTTCCACAAACCGTATAGTATCTACCCATATACCTGTAAACGTTTTCCATTTTTCCCGCTTCAATAAGCCCTCTTATATAGGATGAGCTTACAACATTGTTTTCTATGACCAGCTTAGGGAACGATACCAGCTTAAAACCGTATTTCTCACCATCATTTTTCAGCGTGTCACAATTTCCACTTCTTTTATGTCCATATCGGAAATCTTCTCCCACAACTACATACTTTGCACCAAGCCCTTCCACAAGCACTTTTTTTACAAATTCCTCGGGCATAATAGATGCAAAAGCTTTTGTAAATGTACACGGAACAACAACATCAATTCCCTGTTTGTTTAATATACCATATTTTTCTGCTGTCGTATTAATTACTTTATCAGATGGCACATTTACAGTCAAGACTACACTTGTCAAATTCTCAGATACAGCTATTTTCATAACCTCATCCAATAAAAGCATGTGTCCCTTATGAATTCCTTCAAATTTGCCTAATGCGACCACGGTATTTTGTAATTTTGCCTTATCATAAGATATTATTTCCAAGCCATTTACCTCTGTAATTGAACATTTATAAAAACATTTTTTCAGGTCGGAAAATATTTTCCTTTTCATCATAGCTGTATAATGCTTTCATTTCATTTTCCAAATAAACCCTTATCATACGTGACCTGTCAAAATGAACATTCTCAAAATACGTTTCTTTCAGTTTATTTCCATTTAAGAGAAATGATTTATATTTCTCTTTTATTTGTGCTTTATCATATTCACCAAGAATCGAATCCAAAGGTTGTATATAATTTCCTATTGTTCCAGATTTATAATATGTCTCTATTTCATCCAGCTTTAATGAATGTTCAACTATATTTCCATGTGCCTCAACACGCTCCAGTGACATTAACGTTGCAAAACATCCAAGCTTTTCTCCAATATCACGGCACAGGCTTCTTATATATGTACCCTTTGAGCAATGCACTTCCATCTCAAGGCATATGCGTTGTCTTTCTCCTATTCCCTTGAAGCTTTCATTCAAACAATTGTCTGCTATATCCGCATTATATATATTTATATTTTTAATTGAATATACCTCAACCTGACGTGGAGCTCTTTCAATTGTTTTGCCCTCTCTTGCATATTCATAAAGCTTTTTACCGTCAACCTTTATTGCCGAGTACATAGGTGGAATTTGATTATAACAACCTACAAAGGAATTTAGTACATTCATTATCTCACTTTTTTCGGGAGACATGTCACTACGTTTTGTAACAACTCCAGTAACATCCTCTGTGTCAGTGTTATATCCTAGCAACATAACTGTCCGATATCTCTTATCCCCTTCTATAAGCATATCGACAAGCTTTGTTGCCTTTCCAAGACAAATAACCAACACTCCTGTTGCCATAGGATCCAAGGTGCCCGTATGTCCAATTTTTTTCTGTTTCAGTATACCACGCAGCTTTGCAACTACATCAAAGGATGTATAGCCCTGCTCCTTGTATACATTTAATATGCCATCAAACAAATCATTATCTCCTGCCTATATAAACTCTTAAGCAATTTTTTTCAGCACAAAACCTACAAATTTATCAACCTTACAAAGTTTCCGCAATCCCTCTATCAAGTAAGATATAACAATAGATACTGCCAATAAAGCAACCAAAATCAAAAACCAGTTATGAAGAGAATATAGTTGTTCCTTTAAATATATATTTTTTAATCCTGTAGAGTTAACTGAGTCTTTCATAGAAGTGAAAACCACTTACCAAAAATTGTTGCTGTTTGCATGAAATGATGGGCCAGGCCAATAAAAATTCCATTGATCATGACTGTTTCCATCTGTGGCCTGGGT
>CAMWGV010000059.1 GCA_947173945.1 uncultured Lachnospiraceae bacterium | reverse complement strand
AATGCCGAAGTACCAATCGTTGTTACCTTGCTACCAAGCTTTATCTGGGTAAGTGCCTTACAGTTATAAAATGCTTCATTTCCGATTGATGTTATATTATCACCAAGTGTAACACCTGTAATGCCTGTTTTATTTCGAAATGCATTCTTATATACTGCTGTCACCTTGAATGTCTGCCCCTTATAAGTTACAGTGGCAGGTATCGTTACCTTGCCTGATGTTGCAGTTGTCTTTATATAGGTTACTGCCTGATTTCCTGTAATCTTGTACTGTCCTTTTGACTTCGTATCCTTAAATGACTCTCCGACCTTAGGAGTGCTGACAGGAGCTGGAGTTGGTGCTTCTGTCGTTGCTGCTTCTGTTGTTGACGCTTCTGTCGTCGTATCCTCAGTGGTTGTCTCTTCCGTTGTTGTCTCCTCAGTTGTTGTTTCTTCCGGCATATTTCGAACAACAAACTTTATGTTATTATTTTTTGCAAAAAATTCCGCATAAGAACCTGCTTCTCCGTAAAATGTAAGAGCAGCTGGACATCCACTAAATACTTTATTATAAGATATAACCTCAACACTTGATGGTATCTGTAAACTTGTTAAGCTGGAACAATCCATAAATGCAAAATTTCCTATAGTTTCTACTCCTGCCGGAATTTCTACACTCGTCAGCTTGTTACAGGAACAAAATGCTTCATCTGCTATACTGGTTACCCCGGCTGCAATGGTCACATTTCCCGTTTTTCCTGCTGGACACGTTATTACCTCTGTTTTATCTTTATCGTACAATACACCATCTTTCGAACTATAATATAACGATGCAGAATCTACAGTAATATTGACCAGATTACTACAGTCTCCAAATGCGGCATAACCTATAATCTCTACGGATGCCGGAACTTCTATACTTGTAAGACTGTCACAGCCTAAAAACGCAGCAAACCCTATATACGTTACATTTGACGGAATTTCTATACTTGTCAGGCTACTACAATTATTAAATGCCCTATTCTCTATACTCGTTACACTTGATGGAATTTCTATACTTGTCAAATCTGCACAATTGGCAAAAGCATTGTATCCTATACCCGTTATCATTTTACCGTCAAGCTCACTTGGGATAACAATCTCTGTTTCATCTCCGTTATATCCGGATATTTCCACGGTTCCATCATCAAGCACACTGTACTTCCAATCTGCTTCTGTTGTTGCTTCTTCCTGCATATTTCGAACAACAAACTTTATGTTATTAACTTTTGCAAAATATTCCGCATAAGAACCTGCTTCTCCGTAAAATGTAAGAGCAGTTGTGCATCCACTGAATACTTTATAATTTATAAGCTCTACACTTGATGGTATCTGTAAACTTGTTAAGCTGGAACAATCCATAAAGGCAAAATTTCCTATAGTTTCTACTCCTGCCGGAATTTCTACACTCGTCAATTTACTACAGGAACAAAAGGCTTCATCTGCTATACTGGTTACTCCGGCTGCAATGGTCACATTTCCTGTTTTTCCTGCCGGACACGCTATTACCTCTGTTTTATCTTTATCGTACAATACACCATCTTTCGAACTATAATATAACGATGCAGAATCTACAGTAATATTGACCAGATTACTACAGTCTCCAAATGCGGCATAACCTATAATCTCTACGGATGCCGGAACTTCTATACTTGTAAGACTGTCACAGCCTAAAAACGCAGCAAACCCTATATACGTTACATTTGACGGAATTTCTATACTTGTCAGGCTACTACAATTATTAAATGCCCTATTCTCTATACTCGTTACACTTGATGGAATTTCTATACTTGTCAAATCTGCACAATTGGCAAAAGCATTGTATCCTATACCCGTTATCATTTTACCGTCAAGCTCACTTGGGATAACAATCTCTGTTTCATCTCCGTTATATCCGGATATTTCCACGGTTCCATCATCAAGCACACTGTACTTCCAATCCTGAAACTGTAATGTATCAGCCGCCTTTGTCTGCATACCTGCAAAAAGGGTAAAAGAACCTGCCATCATTAACATGCTGACAAACATACAAATAATTTTCTTTACTTTCATTGTATACCCTCCTTCACTTTTCTATTTTATTTATAGTCGCAAATAATACATTTTAACACAAAGATTCAGTATTATTTTACAGTATATACCAAGTAATTGCAAGCCCAAAAATGCATGATTATCAGGTAAGCTACAAAGAAATACAGGATTGTTATACTAAAATTGCCTGCCTGATATATCTTATATATCGGACAGGCAAATCAAATTTCAACACCTCCAAATAGCTTTTTATTCCATCTTTAGCATAGTCCTTTTCAATCGCTTAATTATCTTCTTTTCAAGCCTTGAAATATAAGACTGTGAAATTCCTAAAAGATCTGCAACCTCCTTTTGGGTAAACTCATCATCATAATCTCCAAGCCCAAATCTGAGTTCAATTATGAGCCTTTCCCTGTCAGATAAGGTTTCCATAGCCTGCATAAGTATATTTTTATCTATCTCATCCTCAATATCCTTGTAAATCATGTCATCATCCGTTCCCAAAATATCAGAAAGCAACAGCTCATTTCCATCCCAATCTACATTCAGTGGTTCATCAATGGATACCTCTATTCTTGTTTTTAAGCTGCGGCGCAGATACATAAGAATTTCATTTTCAATACATCTGCTTGCATATGTTGCAAGTTTTATATTTTTATCTGCCTTAAATGTATTTATTGCTTTAATTAGCCCTATTGTTCCAATAGAAATTAAATCCTCTACTCCGATTCCGGTATTGTCAAATTTCTTAGCAATGTAAACCACCAGCCGAAGATTGTGTTCAATAAGTGTTCTTCTTACATCCTCATCCTCCAGTTGTCTGATTAACTCTGCTTCCTCCTCCTGTGCCAGCGGTGCCGGCAGTATCTCAGAACCTCCGATGTAATGAACCTCATTTTTAGGAAATAATAAAAAATTGGATATCCCTTTTATGTTAAACCTAACCTTGTTGTTGCTAACTAAACTAATCATTTGAATTCTCCTCTCTTATTTTATTCATGCTTGCGTGCAGTAAAATCTGATAATCGCTGCTGGTAAAATTCTGCCTGCATATACCTGCAACGATATTCGTAAAAATCGTACTTGTATCTAAAATACAAAGTCTTTCCAGCTTAAATCCAGGCATAATCGCCGCCTTCTCACTAACAGTGCTATAGGGTACAGGGTACAAAATTCTTTGGCTTTTCCCTCTTATCCCTGCATAATCAAACAAACCTGTTTTATGGTAGGACTCCAGATAAGGTTTCAAGCTGTCTCCCATAATCTGCATTGCAAGCTTATAGCTTATAACCACAACAGGATTACCTGTAGAATAATCCATCAACACATTTCCTGAGTCCATATAAGCCTTACATCTATAGCATTTTCCACATGACATAATGGAAACCTCATAAATGTTTTTTTCATACTGTCTGAAATCCTTTAAGCTTCTGCAAATTAAAAGCATAAAAACAAAATATATAAAAAGCATTACATATGATTGGGTTCTTCCTTTTGCATTGACGGTAAGTCCAAACACCCCATAAGTTGCCATCATTGCAATTAAAATGGAAAGCAAAAGCCTTACACTGCCAGAAAATGATTTAAAAGTAAAAAAAGATGTCGTCATAATTATGTAAATGGCAGCATATAATATATAATGTATAACTTTGCCGGAACCTAACATCAAAATGTATTCAGCAGTAGTAACAGCACCTGTAAGTACAGCCCACACCGTTATCCTTGTTATTTTTATGCGGATACCCATAATAATTGTTGCAAGCAACAAAACAATTATGTTTATTACACTACTCCATATAAGCATTACATCCGCATATAATACATAGGTCATAAACACCCCCTTTATTCTTTTGCTTTATTTTTTAAAATTATATATGGATAGTATTTAAAAGTTCGTCGATTCATGTAAGTGAATTTCGTAAAAAGATTACAAAAAAAGGCAAGGGAAAATGTCGAAAAATATAGAAAAACGTAGAAAAAAGGAACCGATACATAAATGTAACGATTCCTTAGAATATTTATTTTATTTTCCGTGCAACAACAACAAATCTTCCATTTGTTTCATGATAAGCACATGTGGATAATGTTATTAAATTGTCCCCGTATTTTGCTGTAACGGGTATTTCATATGGCGTAAGCCGTTTACAGTTTGACACATAACTATCAAACTCCTCTTTGTTTTCTGCATTAAAAAACTCATAATACTTAAAGCCCTCATAGTCAACCTCATATATTTTTGTTCTGAATGCAGCTATTATTTCATATTCCCCACTACCATAAATAGTGTCGAATATTATCTTTTTATGTTTGTTATAATAATCCTCATCATCATATTCCTCAAGCTCATGGAACATTTTGCCCGTATTCATATGATGACCATATATTATAATGTTGTCACTTGGCTTTTCTATATCACAGGATGTATCCGCAAAAAGCGTTCCTGCATAACTGTATTCCTTGTCAAAGCCTCTTCTGAGATAATATTCCTCATCGTACATTGACTGCATAACCGGATAATCTACAATCGTTCCTTCTATTGTAAGCCATCCGACAAAGTCAGTATTTCGCTTATATAAATAAACAAATTTCCGTAGTATGGATTTTCCGTCTACGTCATAAAACCTGTCCGCCTCGGAAGCTGTTGCCGTTATTTCAGGAATATCAGGTATATCCTGATCTTCCTCAACAATAAGCTCCCTTAGTTCATCAAACTTGTCCTCACTTTTCTTGCTCTCCCAAAAATATTTTATAAGATATGCCGCACATCCTATAAATACTGCACACAAGACAACGAGAAGACTCCAATATAAAATCCTTGACAGCTTTTTATTTTTTTTCTTTGCCATAAAATCCTCACGTACCAATTAAAAATACTTTTTACTGCCCCAAAGATTATTCTGCTTCAACACAGTATATTCCGAATACGCTTGCTCAAGTATCTGTTTCTCATTTGGAAACTTAAGCAAATGATATGCCTCATGATACTTGTAGTAACCCGAGTCCAAAAAATATTCTTCCTTCTGTGGCTTGCTAAAATAGCTGTCAGCCATCATCAAATACCAGTGAACATCCTTATTCACTACATCATATGAAGTATTAAATGTGTAATTGCTTTTTCCGATGTACTTAATAATCTGAGCATTCACTCCAGTTTCTTCCCTGACTTCCCTGAGTGCAGTCTCGTTATGCTGCTCATCTTTTTCTACGGTGCCTTTCGGTAATACCCATCCTTCATATTTGTTTTTGTAATTTTTGTAAAGTAATAATACCTTTCCTCTGAAGATTACCACACCGCCACAGCTAGTTGCTTCTACCATTGCAATTCCTCCTGCAATCTCTAAAGATTTGGTGGGTATATAGCAAGCTCCGCCTAGAGCGTGCCGAATACATAGCAGGCTCCTTCATGGAGCGTGCCAATTTAGTAAAATAAAATTGGGTTAATTATATCAAAATATGTGCTACATAGCAAGAATGAGTTTCTTCTATTCTACTGGTAATATGCGTCAAATATCTGCTTTGCAACCCATGCACCTGAAACACCATAAATCTGATAGTCCTCAACAATAACGCTTATAACTATATCAGGGTCATCCGGATTGGAAAATCCGATAAACCAAGAGTTACAGTTTCCGTCATCATCGTACTCAGCAGTACCTGTTTTTCCCGCAACATCATAGGAGCATCCGGAAAAATATCTTGATGCAGAGCCATAATCGGCAACAGCCTTCATATTATCAATGAGAATATCAGCCTCATCACTAGTCATTAACTCTCCATAAGACTTACTGGAAAACTTTTTTATTGTTGCTCCATCATCATTTTCTATTGCCTGTATGAGATATGGCTTCATAAGCACACCGCCATTTGCTATGGCAGACGCAATCATCGCATTGTGCAATGGTGATATTTTTGTATCCCCCTGTCCAATTGCAGTCTGGGGAATCTGGTCAGGTGTACTGTCTTCATTGATTACAAACGAGGACTTGACATACTCCCCGTCAAACGGAAGCTCGCTGTTAAATAAAAGCTGTTCTGCCGTTTCCCTGTAGCTTTTATAATCAAGGGTACTTCCAATCTTGGCAAAGGAGGCATTACACGAATTGGCAAGTGAATCCTTTAAGGACTCAGTTCCATGCACACTTCCTCCTATACAGTGAATATCTACACCTGAAAATATTTCATTTCCGGTACACTCATAGGAATAATCCAGATAATCACGTGGATTTTCCCTTATATATTCAAGCAATGTAATAACCTTAAAGGTGGATCCCGGTGCATATCTTCCCTGTGTGGCACGATTCAGAAGAATTGTACTCTCTGAACCCTCCTCCGTTTTCAGATATTCCCATACTCCATCTATATTGTTGGGATCGTAATCCGGTTTAGAAACCATTACAAGAATCCTTCCCGAATCCGGTTCCATTACAACAACTGCTCCGTTACATACACCAAGTGCATTATATGCGGCACTTTGAAGCTTATAATTTACGGTAGTTATAAGATTATCCCCCCGGTTTTTCTCCTCCGAAAGCTGTCTGTATATACGCTCAAATATGTTAATATGGGAGCGGAGCATATAGAAATTTCCGGAAAGCTCAAGTCCTGCTTTTCCGTAGCTGTCATAGCCTACAAGATGGGCAAACATATTGCCGTGTGGATAGCTCCTTGTCGTAACCCCATCCTCATTGGTACTGCTTGTGGCAATAACCTCACCATCGCTTGTTATAATATCTCCACGCTCAACAACGTCCGCAAATGAATCCTGCCGTATATTTCTTGAATTGGCAATTATACTCTCTGCTTTAAACTGCATAAAATATATAATATACCCGAACAACAGCATGAATATAAAAACCATAAGGTAGGTTATGACAATGATAGGTTTATTCTTTATTCTATTGTTTTTTGCCCTCTCTTTTTCTTTGAGCAGGAATTCTTCCTCCTCGGTCAGCTGCAAGGGTAATTGCTCTTGCCTTTTCTTTTTCATACTTAGCCGCCTCTTTATTATTTATTATACTTACTCCCTGTACTATGGTAAAAATAATCAGTGTGCTGATTACAGAGCTTACACCATAGCTAATAAGCGGAAGTGTAACACCTGTTGACGGTATAAACTTTGTAACACCGCCAAGATTAAGTAATGACTGTATTATATATATTGTTGCAAAGCCGAATGCCACATATTTGTAGAATGGTCTTCTGCACTTCATTGCCACATTT
Source organism: uncultured Lachnospiraceae bacterium (assembly GCA_947173945.1). GTDB lineage: Bacteria > Bacillota > Clostridia > Lachnospirales > Lachnospiraceae > Coprococcus_C. The sequence continues at coordinate 9,476 of CAMWGV010000059.1, read as the reverse complement.
ACAAAGGAAATAAAAATGCTTACGATAACCAGTATCAGACAAAGTCCGAATATAACACCCATTTCCTCACATATTGCCGAAAAAATGAAATCACTCTCACTTACGGGAATAGAACCCGCTTTTCCGAGCGTAAGACCGGAACCTGCATAGCCTCCCGTACCAATTGCAAACAACGACTGTGATACCTGATATCCCCCTGTGTCGATATGGGCAAACGGATCCCGCCATGCTTCTACTCTCACCATAACATGTGCAAACAGGGAATCTTTAAACAGCAGATATGCTGCGCTTACCGCTCCCACACCAAGTGAAACTCCGCCTATGAGAAAAATAATTCTTGATGTTGCAACATACACGAGAAAAACATATGTTATATAGAAAATAACCGCTGCACCCAAGTCCTTTTCAATTACGAGCACACCCATAAAACCGGCAGAAATAAGTGCGTTTATAAACAATTCCTTTATTGTATTCGCTTTTACAAGCATACTTGCCACAAAAAATACAAATAATATTTTTACAAATTCCATAGGCTGTAATGACAGAGAGCCTATGCGAATCCAGTTACGGGAGCCGAAATTTGAAAATCCCAGTCCGGGAACAAAAACCGTCATCAAAAAGACAATGCCTACAATACCATATACAGTTCCCATATCCTTAAGTTTTTTCCATTTTACAATGACAAGTGGTATAAAGGATGTTATAAAAAGTCCTATTGTTGCAAATAAAAACTGTTTTACTGCAAGTGAAAAGTTCAGTCGCGTTAAAATAATATAGCCAATCAGCAGCAAAAATGCCATATTATTGGTAAGAAGCCTTGAAGAATCCTTATATATCGAATGAAATACTATCATATAGAAAATTGCAACAAAAATCTGTACTCCATAAAATACAAGTATTTTCATTTGTCCAAGTCTCAGATACAAAATCAAAAAATTAAAGAAATGTATTAAAAACACATATACAATCTGTTTATTTAAATTTGAGCTGTTCTCATCCTGATCTTTTGATGACATAATAACGAAGCATTTAACAGTATAAAGTACCATAAACAAAAGGCTCAGATACTTTGCTACTTCGCATATTAAATTAACCATACTACTCTACTCCTCTAAATAAATGACCCGTTGTTGTATCAAATCCCAAAAGACAATTTTCATCATTTAGAAAAAGTCTTTTGTAAGTAACATCTAACACTTTTTTTACCGCTTTTACATCTTCAACAGTAAAATCAATTCTCAAGCCAGTAATTCCAAGCTTAGCCGCAATATCTTCCACGTCTTTTTCAATAATACTAAATGGTGCTTTATTGTAAATCCTACTGTAACAGTTCTTGCAGATTGAATGACTAAAAAACACATTTCCAATATCATCTTTTATTTTATAAACATTGTTGTTACCGGAACATTCACCCTTCGTCTTACCAACACACTGTGCTGTAAGCATAACTCTTGTATGCCCGTATACCGTCATTTCATACGATGTATGACTGCCTTGCTCTCTGAGGTCTTCCAGCTCTTTCATATTCAGCTCCATAGGAAGCTCAAATGTAACAGATGGACAAATGTCAGTTAATGCTTCAACTGCCTCCATATTGTATGCATACAGACCTGATGCACATACAAGCTGTACATGATTCAATAGACTGCTGTCAATACTGCAAATACAGGAAAGGCTATCTATGTTTCTAATATATATACCATTAATGTGTTTATTTGGCAAATATTTCTTTAAATCAAAGCCATTTCCAACAACATCCGGCAGTGAAACAAATATTTTTTTACCTGTCGTTTCTATTGTTTCCACATATCCATCAGAAAGGGAAGAAAAAAATTCAAGGTCTAAAATAATGCCTGTAATAAAGTCATAATCCAAAACAACCTGAAGCTGTTCTTTATTTCCTACATATACACGGATATTGTGTGTGCTTTTATTTAATATTAATTTTTCCACTATTTCATTTTTTTTATTTTGATCCAAAATATAATTTGGCTTTTTAAAGGAACCTTTATTTACATCTGGTATAATAACTCTTCTGAAAGAATTCTTTATATTACTTTCTAAATCGTGGATTGCCTCTCTCTTTAAATGTTTTAAAACACTTAACGGTATAAATGCATTCTCATCTACACATATTTTTACGTCCGCAAGTGTGTAATCTGTATCACCAAGCTGTGAAAGCTTATTTTTTATAAGCTCCAAATCAGGCTTTTTGCTTATTGATTCGGAAACAACATCCCCGTTTGCCCTTCCCTCATATACCACGTTGGATAGGCAACATGAAACAACAAAACCAGATGTTTCTCCGACGATACCCTTAAAGCTTCCTGTAAGCTCTATCTGCTTTCTTTTTTCAATTATCTTATTCTTAATTTCATCTATAAAATGATTACATCGGGTTCTATAGATATTTTGTCCCTGCTTAATAAATTTTGTTTTCGGTGCATTTAACAAAACTGTCGTCCCCGGTTTTCCGCAAATTCCCGATGTAATATCCACTGTACTGTTATCAGACAGGCTTATTTCCAGCACATCCTGCTTGTACAGTTCCTTAATAAGCTCTATTTTCACCGTACCCTTTTTTACCTCAGTAAGCTTTCCTATACATACTCCCTGGTTATTCGGACGACTTTTCGAAATCATTTTCTCTCCGTTATGCATAAAAAAGTATCCGTCAGTAAATCCGCCCCTGTTATATATAGACGCAAGTTTAAATTTATATTCTTCCGCCTTTTTCTGACTGAAACTTCCGCGCATGTAATCATTTACTAACGTATTGTATGCATCTACTACAGACGCAACATAATACTCATTTTTCATCCGTCCTTCTATCTTAAATGAATCGATTCCTGCATCGACAAGTTCAGGTATATGCTCAAGAGAACACATATCCTTCATTGACATAAGATATTCTCCATTATAAAGCTTTCGGCACGGCTGTGCACATCTGCCTCTGTTGCCACTTCTTCCTCCTGCCAATGAGCTTAAAAGACATTGACCACTGTAGGAATAACACATTGCTCCATGTACAAATGCTTCTACCTCAATGTCTACCTTTGATTTTAAATAGATAATTTCCTCAAGTGACATCTCACGTGCCACAACAACTCTGGACGCCCCCTTACTCTTCATAAGACTGGCACCATGCCATGATGTAATATTCATCTGTGTGCTACAGTGAATATTTAAATCAGGATAATACCTTTTTATATGATGAAACACGCCTAAATCCTGAACAATAACAGCATCCAGTCCCTGTGTATAATATTCACTTATATAATTATCAAGCATCGATATTTCATTGTCTTTAAAAAGGGTATTTACCGTAAGATATATTTTACAGTCGTGAAGGTGTGCAAAATCAATTGCACTTAGCATAGAAGCTTTATCAAAGTTCTGGGCATATGCCCTTGCTCCAAATTTATCGCCGCCAACATAGCAGGCATCTGCACCTGCATGTATAGCGGCTTTTAATATCTCATATGACCCGCATGGTGCGAGTATTTCAGGTTTTTTTATATTAGTCGTCATTTCTTCCTTTTTCGGCCTCTAACTGTATGATCTTTCTCTGTAATGCATTGATCTGCTCTTTGTACTCATCAATCATCCTAAGGGCAGACTCATGCTTAATCTGAGCTTCTATAACCTCATGTCTTAAGTCGTACAATTGTTGTTCCTTGTTGCTGTCTTCGGACACCATACTATCAGCCTTGGTCTTTGCTTTAAAATAATCATCCGCAATATTAAGAGCAAGAAGAATGCCCTGATATTCAGCATTCATTCTTCTGTACTGATCTGATGCCTTACACTCTGAGATTTTATTATTTATGTATGTTGCTATATTTTGAAGATAATCCTCACCCTCGTAACCACTCAAAGTATAAACTTTACTGTTTATTACAACAGGAATATCAATTTTTTTAGCCATCTTAACTTCTCCTTCGTCATATTTAATCATTCATAAGCATTTCAAGTCCAAAATGCTTATAGCAGAGTTCAGTAACTATTCTACCACGGGGCGTTCTATTAATAAACCCATTTTTTATAAGATATGGTTCATATACATCCTCAATAGTACCAGAATCCTCACCGATAGCAGCTGCTAATGTATCTAAACCGACAGGCCCACCGGAAAATTTGTGTATCATAGTCTCCAAAATGTTTCTGTCAGTATTATCCAATCCATAGGAATCAACCTCAAGCCTGTCAAGTGCAGTCTTTGCCACATCATAGTCTATTGTACCATCATGTTCAACCTGTGCAAAATCCCTTACTCTCTTAAGAAGCCTGTTTGCAAGTCTGGGAGTTCCTCTTGAACGCTTTGCTATTTCAAGTGCACCCTCATCATTTATATCGACAGATAATACCTTCGCTGAACGTATTATTATCTGCATAAGCTCAGTTACATTATAAAATTCCAACCTGTTAACAACACCAAATCTGTCTCGCAACGGTGCTGTCAGCATACCTGCCCTTGTTGTTGCACCAACCAACGTAAATTTAGGTAAATCAAGACGTATGGACCTTGCTCCCGCCCCTTTTCCAATCACTATGTCTATCGCATAATCTTCCATGGCAGGATATAAAACCTCCTCAACTTGTCTGTTCAGCCGATGTATTTCATCAATGAAAAGTACGTCATTCTCAGACAAGTTGTTTAAAATAGCAGCAAGCTCACCCGGTTTTTCTATCGCTGGTCCTGAAGTTATTTTCAGATTTACGCCCATCTCTGCAGCAACGATACCTGCCAGCGTAGTTTTTCCAAGACCCGGTGGTCCGTATAAAAGCACATGGTCAAGTGGCTCGTGCCTTTTTTTTGCTGCTTCTATAAACACCTTAAGATTATCTTTAGCCTTTTTTTGCCCGATATATTCGGCAAGACAAACTGGTCTTAATCCCTGTTCTATATTCTCATCTTCTGTTGTAATTTCAGTACTGATTATTCGTTCCATATAAAACCTAACATTTTAAATCATATTTTTCAAGGAATTCTTTAATAATTCCTCAACTGACATATTTTCATAGCCCTTTACCTTCTTTATGGCACGCAGAGCCTCAAGGTTAGAGTAGCCAAGTCCTGTAAGCGCTAAAGCAGCCTCTGATACATTATCGTTTTCCTTAAGTTCATTTACATTTGCCGTATCATCTGCTGTATCAAGTACATCCTCAAGCTTAAACTTATCCTTTAAATCTATAACAACCCTCTGTGCAGTTTTGGCACCTATTCCGTTCGCCTTTGCAATTGCCTTGTAATCCTCTGATAAAACCGCAATTCTGAGCTCATCAACTGTAAGAGTTGAAAGCACTGACAATGCCCCCTTAGGTCCTATTCCGCTTATACCGATAAGCAGCTTAAATACAGACTGTTCTTCTTTTGTAAGAAAGCCATACAGGCTTATATCATCTTCACGTACATTCATATATGTGAACAAGGTAACGCTGTCATGTATCCTGAGCTTATTCGTTACATTCTGGCTGGTAAAAATTCTGAATCCAATTCCATCCTTATCCAGAACCACTTCTTCACAATCAATGGTTTCAACTATGCCCTTTATATATGCAATCATTGTATACTCCTAAAAAGAGTGCTGCCATGGCAGCACTCTATGTATAAAATATTCTATAAGAATTCGAAATCCATATCCTCTTCTTCCTCTCCGTCTCCTATCATCATACGGTCAGGCTTACGAGAATCTTCAATCTCTCCTACAAAAATCTCATCATCATCCCCCGATGCACTGCTTGCTGACGCTTCCTCCTCCGTTTTCTTGAAAAATTTTGAGGATGCTGACTCCTTTACAGGTTCTTCCTTCTTCTCCTGTTTCGGTGCCGCTGTACCCGCCTCAAATTTCTTACCCTCGTTCTTGGCATTTGCAATAATCTCTGCAGCAGTCTTTTCAGCATTTTTAATTATTTCATTTGCTTTCTTTTTCGCATCACTGTCATCCTCGTTGTAGGATGAAACATTTTCCATCTTCTGAACTTTGTTTTCAAGATCGAACATCTTTAGTCTGTTTTCCTGAAGTGAGGCGTTAAGCTTGTCCAAGTTTTCTGACAACTTGGCATTTTCTTTATAGATATCCTCATAAGCTCTATATACTGTATTAATGAAATCATCAACGTCTGCACTCTTATAACCAAGAATACCTTTTTTAAACTTCTTCGTCTTTATATCGATTGGTTGTATCATGCTATCTGTCCTCCGTAACAAAATCATATAATGGAATTATAACATATACCATAAAAAAAACAAGCATTTTTAATTCAATTATTGGGCAGCAATAAAGTCTTAAATACTATTGCATTGTTGTTTCACTTAAAAAATTTATACAGTCATATACTCATTTAAATTAAGAAAACGCTCTTAAAAACAAAATTATATAGTTATTATTTTTTTTATATGATATAATTTTGTAAATTTTATGAATTTTTTCATTTTCAGATAGGTCAGGTGAATTATTAAATGGAAATTATAACAAATGATGCCCGTGAAAATAAGTATTTACAATTAGAGCTTTACTATAATCCTGCAGATATTTGTCTGTTTGATATTGAAACAACAGGCTTTGCCGCTGAGGCAACCACACTCTATCTTATCGGATGCTGTTTTTATGAAAACGGAGTATGGAGAATACGCCAATGGTTTAATGATGACGGAACCTCTGAACAGGAAATGATTTCAGCCTTTACTGAATTCCTATCACAATATAAATACATTATGCACTATAACGGCGATGGCTTCGACTTACCTTATCTGTCAAAAAAGATAGACAAATACGGTATTGAATACTCCTTTCACTCCATAGAGAGCATCGATTTATATAAAAAAATCAAACCATTTAAAAAAATACTTCATCTTGATAACCTGAAGCAAAAATCTTTAGAGAAGCTTATAGCCATAGACAGATTAGATAAATATTCAGGCGGTGACCTTATAAAGATATATAAAGACTTTATTAATAAAAAGGATGCTTCAAATAAAAAGCTGCTTTTGCAACATAACTACGAAGATTTGGAGGGACTTTTATACTGCTGCTGTCTCCTTTCCTATACAAAGCTTAAGGCAGGCTGTTTATCTGTACAGAAAATGTCCGTTAAGGAAAATCGTCTGTTATTTTCCCTTGAACTGCAGTACCCGATTCCAAAGCGTATTTCCCTTGGTATAAATGATATTATAATAACGGGAAACCATAATGAAATGACAATAAATGCACCTATTTTTTCAGGCGAACTGAAATTTTACTTTGATAACTACAGGGAATATTACTATCTTCCTGCTGAGGATATGGCTGTCCACAAAAGTGTTGCAACATATGTAGACAAGGATTACCGGGTACAGGCAAAAAAAGAAACCTGCTATCTTAGACATGCAGGTCATTTTATTTCACAGATAAATGACGGAATCATGTCCGGTTACAGAAAAGATTTAAAGGACAAGGAAACCTTTATCGAATTAAACGATTCCTTTTTACAGGACATGGACATGGTAAACGCATATGCACGCCACGTTATTTCCAGTGTAATATAAAAACAGGGGTGAAAAGCTTATTGTTTCAACTTTTCACCCTTATATTTTTTATATCTTTACTTGTATGGAAGATTTCGTCCCTTAACGTCCATCCCAAATAATACTCTCAATGTTTGTTCCTTCGTCGTTTTTGGTCTTAAGAGTTACCTTATAAGCAGAATCATCGCTTTCCCAAATCCACTGCCCATTAAATGAGGCTGTTTCATAACAAGAACCATATTCCTTTATAGCATCTTGTATACTTGAGCCAAAGGAAACAGTACCATCTAAAGTTACATCTACTCCATTTTTAATCTCCACTTGAATAATAGTGCATTCAGATAATGGAATTTCTTTTTCAGTATTGTTTTTTAAATAAAAAGTAACGGTTGCAAAGTAATCATCTTCACTCTTATAAAAACGAATGGTCTCCTCTCCCGGTGCAACTACTACCGTAGGAATCTCTGACCTATCACTAATATAAACATCCAGCCATGAATCGTACTTCACTAGAGCAGTATCCTCTACACAAGCATTTAGTAAATCGTCTACAGTTGTGTCAATACCGTCTAAAGTAATTGTTGCTCGACTGATATCCCTCGGTCCATACACAATATCACCATATACAGAAGTAAAACTGTCTTTGTAGTTCTCCATTAAACCGCAATAACCATCTTGTGTAACATCTTCTTGAGATTCCTCTGTAGTGGTAATCTCCGTTGACTGCTCTTCTGTTGTAGCCTCAACAACCTCACTGGATGTTGTTGGTTCTTCATCCTTACCCGACGTACAACCAGTTAACATTACAGATGCAATACCCATTGCCACCAGTAACTTTTTGTAATTCATATATTTATCTCCCTTTCTTATTAATGCAAAGTATAAATTTTACATTTTGAGCTCAATAGATACTCCATTTTGTATTGGATACATTATATCTTAAAACAAATTATCCTTGGTAAGTACCTCATCAAATACTCCAAGAATAACCTCCAATTCCTCCCTGAAACGCTGTCGATACTTTTCAAGTCTTCTCTGACTTCCGAGTGTTTTTTTAACTTCAAATGAATCCTTTCCGTTATTCAATGTTACAACAACTGATGTACCACGAAATTCTATATTCGTATATCCATCTGCCAGCTCATCAAGTCTCATAACACTTTCTATAAAACAATACCACAAGCTTAGTATAGAATATTTGTATTAAAGCGATTTCTCATATTTCGTTTGTTCTTCATTGAGATAATCTAAACTTTTATTGTAATCTATAATTTCACCTTTATCAGCATCATAATATTGACAAGGTTGATTAAACGATTGATTACCTTCATATCTAAAACCTGTAACAGTTATTCCAGAATTAGTATAGTATAACATTTCAAACCACAAAGTATAATCATTATAAACATATACATATTGGAAAAATTGCCCATCTTCAATTGACTTAGTCAATCTCCCTTGTACATATGTTGGCACACCTAATTTATCAACAATATTATCAACCGTTAATGTTCCATTGACCAAATCCTCTGATTTATCAATTAAACATGTAGGAATAATAATGTCATTATATGTTTCAGTGGAATCATTCCAATAATATGATATCTCTGTATTATCACTGTATAAATCTGCTTCATTTTTGTAGTTTTTTAAATATATACCTTCAAGTAATTCTTCATTATTTTTCAAAATGTAAGCACCATTACTTTTATCAGAATATACATTATTGTCTTCATCCCACAATAGTTCTTCAAATAAACCACTACCAATTCTTAATTCATATCCATTTTCTTTTAATGTTTTTCCAGTAAGCTTTGATTGTACAACATCTCCACCAATTGAAAATTTTCCATCAAATAAAGCAGCATTAAAATCTTTCGTGTTAATATTCAAATATTTGTTAATTTAATTTGATTCTGTTTCAGATTAGTCTTAATTTTGCACGTTATTTTCTGTTTTTGCCGCCGTT
>CAMWGV010000058.1 GCA_947173945.1 uncultured Lachnospiraceae bacterium | reverse complement strand
AGGATACAGAAAATCAATTAAAAGAACAATCTTTACATAAAGAATATGAAGATAAACTTAAATTGAAAGATGAACAGATTGAATATTATAAAGACTTTAAGGCAAGACAATCTACAAAAATGATAGGAGAAAGTCTTGAGCAACATTGTTTAAATCAGTTTAATTCATTGAGAATGACGGCATTCCCAACGGCATATTTTGAAAAAGATAATGATGCACATACTGGAAGTAAAGGAGATTTCATTTTTAGGGACTCAAAGGACGGGATAGAATTTATTTCGATTATGTTTGAAATGAAAAATGAAATGGATGAAACTGCTACCAAACATAAAAATGAAGATTTTTTGAAAGAACTTGATAAAGATAGGCGTCAAAAGGGATGTGAATATGCAGTATTGGTTTCCTTATTAGAGATTGATAATGAGTTGTATAATAATGGTATTGTAGATGTTTCCTATAAATATGAAAAAATGTATGTAATTCGACCTCAATTTTTTATTCCAATTATTACTTTACTGCGCAATGCCGCTCTGAATTCTTTACAGTATCGTCAGGAGTTAGAAGTGGCAAAGCATCAGCAGATTGATATTCTTCATTTTGAAGAGAATATGAATGATTTTAAAGAAGGTTTTGCACGTAATTATAGGCTTGCTAGTGATAAATTTCAGACAGCTATTAATGAGATTGATAAGACAATTTCCCATTTGCAGAAGACAAAAGAGGCACTCCTTTCGTCTGAAAACAATCTTCGATTGGCTAACAATAAAGCAGAGGATTTGACAATTAAGAAATTAACAAAAAATGCACCAACAGTGAAAGAAATGTTTGATGAAATAAAAGATGAAAATAAAAAGAATTAATTTGGGAAACAGGAGATATTTCAATGTTTAAAAAGTTAAAACTTGGTTTTGATATTTGGAGTTTAGTGCTATTCCTAATTATCATGATACCTACTTTCATCTGGTCTGTTGTTCCGGCACCAAATGACATATTGAGGACAACATCAATTACAAAGATACTGGATATGATAGCTTCTATATGTCAGGTATTGATGATTATCGCACTTTGCATTTTAATAAACCAAGAGCGGAAAAAATTAAGTATTACGCCTTTTATTATCGCTGTGATAACTTGCTGTTTATTATATTTCGCAAGTTGGATTATTTATTATTTGGGGATCGTCAATATAATCGTCATATTAGGGCTGACTATTCCACCATGTCTGGCATTTTTGTTTTGGGCTATTGATAGAAAGAATTTAATAGCAGTGATTCCGATTTCAATTTTTACAATATGCCATTTGGTATATGGGATAGTTAATTTTGTTATTTAATATCCGGGAGTACAAGACGATATGGATTATCAAATCAGAGAAATCACAGTAAATGAATATCCGTTATTGGCTGATTTTTTGTATGAGGCAATTTTTATTCCGGAAGGAATGGATAAGCCGTCGACATCTATTATAGAACAGCCGGAGCTACAGATATACATTGAGGATTTTGGCAAGTCAGATGACTTGTGTTTAGTTGTCGAAACAAAAGAGAAGATTGTGGGAGCGGTATGGACGCGTATTATGAATGATTACGGACATATTGATGATGAAACACCATCTTTTGCGATATCCTTATACGAAGAATACAGACATTTAGGAATTGGAACAGCATTGATGAAGGCTATGCTGGGGCTATTAAAGGAAAAGGGATATAAGCAGGCATCACTTTCTGTACAGAAGGCAAATTACGCAGTTAATATGTATAGAAAAGTAGGCTTTGAGGTGCTTGATGAAAATGAAGAAGAATACATAATGGTCTGTCGATTGTAGTGTGACAGGAATGATGATATGTATCATTCTTGATAATTTATTGTTGATAAAGAAGGTGACATTTTGAAGGGACAAGGTTTTTTGACTTTTCCTGTTATGCCTGACTTGAAGGATATTGTTGAACAAGATAATATTGCATTTACACGTGTATTCAAGGACAAGATAAGTGGATATTTTTTAATAGATATAAAAAATCAGGTTATGAAAGTATTGGGATTGAATAATCTTAAAAAATATTATGATTTTAGTTGGTCGTATGAGAGAATTATTACTGGAATAGGGGAAGGTACGGAGTATGATATATGTAGGATGATAGTAGGAATACATAGAGCAAATTCGATTTTTCTTACGGATACTGAAGTACGAAGGAATGAAAAAAGTAAGAGATATAAACAACAACTTATTTCTGAAACTATAGAAAAAATTAAGCTTCGTTTATATGGCAGTGTATATTTTAGAAAAAAATCGTTGTTTCGAGGAGAAGAATTTTTATATTATCCATTACCATATGAACTTTTTGCAATGTCAATGAAAATGAATGAATTGTTGGGAAATAATAACAAGTGCTCACAGCTATATTATGGCGTAGTATATAATTGCCTTTCAGCATTATCGCTGTTGGAGGATAATTTACTTGGAACAGCGTATCCTTTGTGCAGGGGAGCGATTGAAATGTATTTCAAGCTTTTGTTATTGGTATCGCAGCCGGAACTTAGTGATTGGTATGAGAAGTTTAGAATGTTTGAGATTAAATACTCTTGTAATGGGACATACCCGAAAGAATTTAGTGAGTTATTTGAAAAACGTAAATGTGAGAGCTCAAAGGCTAAGGCAAGTTACCTTCATTTTGGGTGGGTAGATTCTATAGATGGATATCATGAGGTAGTAAATGAGCGACCATACTCTGTTTCTGGTATTTGTAGTTTTGTTAAGATTAAAAACGAGGATGAAATTTTAGGGTTAAAGTGTCTTGAAAAATTATATAAGGAATGCCATGCGTATACTCATGGCAGTATACAGACTGCAAAATACCCAGTATTGCATTATTTTGAAATTTCGATAATGCTGTATTATATTATTCGGGAAACGTTTTTATTACTGTGTAAAGAATGTAATGTAGAAGCTTTGGTTGATGGGCATGATATTATTTCGATGATTGATAGAGATTTTAAGGTTTTGTATGATCAGTACCAAAATCGTTCTACTGAAAATTTTGAAAAGTATTATAATTCTGCTTCAACAGAAAACATATAAGGTTATGGAAAAACTCGGTATGAGCAGGATGAGTGAATGGGGTGAACGAAGAAATAAATCTGCATTGAAAGATGGTGCAGAATATCAATATCGATTGCAATGTGAAGAGAAGATATACATAACAAGTGATAACTTATAGAAAAAGCGATAAAGGAGATGTGAAATGAAAAAGTTTTATTTATTTTTAACCATAATAGCAACATCTTTATGTCTGGTAGGTTGTGGAGATAAAGAAAAATCAGATGCCAGGTCTTCTGAATATATGGAACAATCAAATGCCGAATCTTCTGATGATACAGGCAGGTCAGATACCGAATCGTACTGGTTTCCTTCGGGTACTGAAGTACAAAGAGTAAATATAGAAACTCTTATTTCAGATGATATACCAAATGAAATGAATTTGCTTATAACACATATTGCAAGTTATTCGGATGGAAATTTATATGAATTACGGTTAGATTATAACGAGGAATTTGCATGTAGAAGTTTTGATGGATGGGATCGGCGTCATTTAGGATATTTTTATGTAGAAGAAGATTGCATTTATCGTGTAAGAGTAATTGATGAAGAGTTCAAACCAACTTTTGACTCCTCCGATACTGCCAGCAGGACTGACGCAATTACAAAGAATGAAGATATTACTACATGGAGTGAAGAAGATTTAAAAACCAAGGGCACTATTGTTTGTCAAAATATTCAAATGGAGGATAAGCTTGGAAAAGAAGAAAAAGGTTTCCATGAAGTAATTGAAATAGATGGTAACCAGTCTGTATATCGGGGCTATTATAACAGAGTGGAAACTGATTTTTATGAATGCTTTACATGGGAAAGAGGAAAAGGGTTAGTGTATTATGAGTCCGGATATGGTGCTGCAAGCTTTCAATTAAAAATAACCTTGGCTGATGATGAAAATGATATAGAACCAAAGTAGTAATAGATCTTTGGATATGTCCGAAAGTATATTAGTGAAAAACTTGATTATGTTTTTATGGGTACAGATACTTCGTTAGGTTTTCTTTAGAGAAGGGATAAATTATGGACACTGCAATTAGAAAATGGAGAATAGAGGATGCCGCAAATCTGGCTGAGTTGTTGAATAATAAAAATATTCTGAGTAATCTGCGTGATGGATTGCCGTATCCATACACGGTAAAAGATGCGGAAGAATATATTAATGCAATGCTATCGGCAGATAGTGAAACAACATTTGCCTTTGCAATTACGGCAAATGATAAAGTAGTTGGTAGTATTGGCGTTTTCCGTTGTGACAATATTCATTTTAGAACGGCTGAAATGGGTTACTATGTAGGCGAACCATATTGGGGAAAAGGCATCGGCACAAATGCTGTAAAACAAGCCTGTAATTATGTATTTTCCAGTACAGATATTATCCGGATTTTTGCAGAACCATTTGCTTATAATAGCGCGTCTTGTCGAGTCCTTGAAAAGGCAGGGTTTCAATATGAGGGGCTTCTGAGAAAGAATGCGGTCAAAAATGGAGAAATTATAGATATGAAAATGTATTCCATTATTAAACCCCAGATATAAGAGGAATAACATGTTTAACACAATTTTAGATAATATAATAATTATACTACTTACACTTGTGAGTCTTTTTACCAGCAAATCACTGGCGCTTTTCATCGTGGCAGCAGGTTTGCTTATGGTACTTGTAACCTATGAATCTTTTAATGAAGAAAAAAGCAAGGCTTTGTTTGCTTTGGAATTGATTTTGATGACATTTTTTGCTGTGTTATCAGGAGGGTTTGCAGGCTTCATTGTTTTCTTTCTGTTTAAGTCGGTCAGAGCATATATCAGAATAACTCTGGGAGTGTGCCTATTTGTTATTACAACATTGCTGATTTATAAAAATATGCCATTGGCAATGTGTATAGTGAAAACCTTGATTTTAGCAGTTGCTTTTTTGCTTTTGATGCTGATATATTATCTTGTGGAACGTATGGAAAAAAAGAAAAAGCGGGAAGATGAAAGGCTTACAGCTTCCAATGTTAGTGAATTGCATGAGAAGAGATTAAATGAACAGCTTGTGATGCAAAATTTTCTGGCGGAGAAAAATGCAAGGCTGATGGAGAGGGAAAATATCAGCAGGAATATTCACAATAGTGTGGGTCATTCTATAACGGCGGCTATCATGACTTTGGATGCAGCAGATGTGCTCTACGATGTGAGACCGGAAGAGGCCAGAAAGAGGATGAATGATGCCAATAACCGTATTCGTGGAAGCTTGGAATCAATCAGAAGGGCAGTTCGTGTTTTGGATGAAGATAGTGTAGAGATATTATCCGGTGATTTGAAATGCGAAATGGAAAATATTATAAATGAATTTGTAATGGATACAAGCATTCGGGTGGATCAGAGCTTCAGCCAGCTTATGGATGATATAAAAATACCACATGACCATGCGGTTTTTCTTACAGGTGCATTGCAGGAAATGTTGACAAATGGTGTGAAGCATGGAAATGCAAGTGAGTTTGTAGTAATTATTTTAGGAGATTCCGCTCATATAAGATTAGAAGTATCGGACAACGGACAGAGTGATTTTGATTCGTCAAATAGTAAGAGTAGGATTGAAAACGGATTTGGTGTTAAGAAGATTATTTCTTATGCAGAAAAATGCGGTGGAAAAACAGAATTTGTAAATGATAATGGATTTAAGGGAATGATAGAACTGCCGATTGTGTTTGCAGGATAAGGAGTTACTATAATATGTATAAGGTATTACTGGTAGATGATGAGATGCTTCTTTTGGATAGCTTGGAAATCATTTTGTCTTTGAATAATATGGAAGTGATAGGAAAGGCAAATGACGGAAATGCTGCCATAAAGATACTTGAAAGCTTGAAGGTCGATTGTGACATAGCCCTTGTAGACCTTAATATGAAGGGAATGGGTGGTATTGAGCTTATAAAGGTTATGAAAGAAAAATATCCGAAGATTAAGATTTTAGTGCTGACTACATTTTATGATGACAAAAATATTACAGAAGCAATAGCAGGTGGTGCAGATGGATATCTTCTTAAGGATAGCGGTAAAGATGTAATTTTAGGAGCAGTAACACAGATTATGGGTGGTATTACGGTATTAGACCAGAAAGTTATGGTACGCCTTACAGCTCTTATGAACAATAATCTGAATAATAATTTGAGTAATGATTCAGATGATAGTACTCATAATACTTCCTATGATTTATCCATTGACATGACGGAACGGGAGAAGGAGATATGTTCTCTTATGGTAGAAGGGCTTACGAACAGACAGATTGCGGAACGGTTATATATTTCAGAAGGGACGGTAAAGAATTATATCTCTAATATATATGATAAAACAGGAATTCATGATAGAGTCAAGCTTATAGTGGAGCTCAAAAAATAATTTGTGGCTGTAGTCATACAAATAATATGACCACAGTCACTTTTTTTGTTGTGCAAAAGGTTATAATATGTATGAAATAGTATAAACAAGGAGAACAGGATGAAAAGTAAACTATCAGCACTAAAATTTGTCAGAAATAACAAAAAACAGGTCTGGGTTATGATAATTGCATTAGCCCTAACCTTTATGACAATGTATATCATTAATTTCTTATTTCTGACTACAGAGGAGAGCTTCAAGACGCTCTTTTTGGAACAACCGAAAAGGGTGGCATATTTAGATCTTACCCCCGACACTATGGGTGTGGATAAAGAAGCTTATGCTTCCAATGACGAATATAATTCAGCAGTAAATAAGGCAAGAGATAAAATAATTGCTGATATGAAGAAGCATGAGGGAATTAGCGATGCAGTACTTACTCAGGCATTGTATGCCCATTATCAAGGGATAGTTGGTGAGGTCGGATATGATTTCCCGCTACTTTCGAAGGAGCAGATTCCGGAATTTGTAAATCACATGAATGCAAAGCTTATAGACGGAAGAATGCCGGAGGGAGATGGAGAGATTCTTGTAGATGAAAAGGTTTTGAAGAATCAGAAAATGGAGATAGGCGGATATTTTAATGAATCCACTTTTGGACAAAATTTTAAGGTGGTCGGGGTTCTTGAATCCGAATATATGACCTGCGTTGGCACACCTATGGGATACACAAATAGTGGTTGGTACATCGTCGTCTTATGTGATGAGGAAAATGCAGATATGACAAAGCTGTTACATGATATCGGAATTACTCCTTCGGAATATGATACGATGTATGATTCTGTAGATTGGGCGAAGATGTATAAAGAACTGGTTACAGACCAGCTTGACACCGCCTTACTTGCAATCCTTATTGTAGTAATCATATTTTTGGCAATATCCATTCTCGTAGCCTACATATCGTTTATGCGAAGCAGGGTAAATGAATATTGTCTTTATACATCCATAGGCTTTGGGAGAAAAGATGTATATGGAATGATACTGAGAGAAATACTTATTATTTTTGGAATAAGCATAATTCTTGGGTCGGTAGTAACAGTCATAATAATGTTTGGTATGGGAAATTCTGTTTTAGAGCCTATGGGGCTTATATATAAATATTTCTATCCGGAGCATCTGCTTCGAATATTGGCAGCATTTGCTGCAATTATAGGTGTTTTGCAGATACCGATATCAGTAACCATAAACAATATTAAAACGATAGATATGATAGAAGAATAGGAGTGCGCTATGTTTGAAATAAAAAATGTGAGTATGATTTACGATATGAATTTTGAAGAGAAAATGTATGCTTTAAATGGGTTTAGTCTGACACTGCCGGATACAGGATTGGTGGGTATTATAGGTCCATCGGGCAGTGGGAAAAGTACGCTTATGTATTGTATGTCCACGCTAAAAAAACCTACAGAAGGAAACATTACTTATAATGGTCAGGATATTACGTCACTTTCTAACAAGCAAAGGGAGACACTTAGAAGGAATGAATTTGGTTTTGTCTTTCAGAAGCATTATCTGGTTCCGTATATGACTGCAATGGACAATGTGGTTGTTGCAGGAATAAATAATGATAAGGAATTAAGGGATAAGGCAGCAGAATACCTTTTGGCTCTTGGTCTGAAGGAAAGAGAATTTAACAAGCGACCTTCAAAGCTTTCCGGAGGCCAGTGTCAGAGAGTTGCAATTGCAAGGGCAATGATAAATAATCCAAATGTAATTTTTGCGGATGAACCGACAGCATCACTGGACCACGAAAATGCATTTAATGTAATGAAGATTTTGAAGAAATATTCAGAAGACAGGTTAGTTATTGTAGTAACGCATGACAGGTCTATTTTGAAGGATGTAGATATTACTGTAGAAATGTGGGATGGAAAGCTAAGCAACAGCTCATTATAGGAGATAATGAATGGGCTGATGTTCAAAGCCAGAAAGGAAAAAGTATGAAAAATATAAAGCCATTTTCGGCACTTTATTATATGAAAGAGAACAGAGGAAGGGCAGTGCTTTGCATTTTCATGATGTTTTTGGCAACCCTTATGTTCCTTGCAGGCAATTACATTCACTCAGAGTTGTATACTTTTGAAAAGGAATTTGAATATTCGGATAAGCTGGTATTGGTGAATGCTCAAAGTACGGATGAAGAGTTCAAGGATTTTGCAGACTTTAAAAAAGCTGTTGAAGAGGATGATAAACTGGGGATGGTTCTGTCATCCGGTCGTGGATTTGGCGCCATGCAGCATGGAACTGTGATTAACCTTGAGATGGGTGGATGGCGTTATGTATTTAATTCTGTTCAGGATATGCAGAAGGTATTTGACCATCTGGGTATAGATGGAGATTTTTCAAAGTGTAAGCATAGAAGTATGATAATAAGTCAGGATTTTGCAAAGGATAGGGGAATTAAGCTGGGGGATAAGGTTGACGAAGCCTTTGATAGAAATCTCAATGGAGAGTATACCGTAGATGCCATTATAGATGACGGAAGCTTTTGTACATTTTATATTTATGAGGATGATGATAATCTGGGGCGTCTTTATATTTATAGTGATACAATGGAAGGGGAAGAATTATACGATTATGTGAAAAGTCTGGCAGGGGACAGAAAGGTGCAGGTTAGTGAGTCTGAAAGAAGCAGTACTTTGCCGGAATTCTATATATTTTACGTTCTTTTCTATTTGATTGATTTTTTGATTGCAATCGTTCTGGCAGTTACGATTAATTCTGTTGTTACAGGTCAGTATCTGAAAAGAACCTATGAATTTGGCATTTACAAAGCTCTTGGAAGAAGCAGAAAAGAAGTGAAGGCAAAGGTGGCTGCTGAAGTGTTATCTATGAATCTCATTGCCTGTGTTATAGGCTTTGCAGTTATTTTCCTGTTTACATATCTTATGAATGAGCTGGTATATAAACCAAAGGGACTTTACTTATTATATTCATCCAATATAGGAATTATCGGATTTATTATATGTGATATCCTTATTGTAGTTCCGTTGATACTGTCTAAAGGAAGACTGATGGCTAAGGCGGATGTTACGGAGTTTTAATTGACATTTTCGTGGGAATCTGATAGGGTGATAGCAAGTACTTGCATGGAGGTGAAAAAATGGATGAAACAAGCCAAAAAATTATTGATGCAACCATGTTACTAATACGTGATAAGGGGTATGTTGCTACTACAACAAAGGATATTGCACGATTAGCCGGAGTGAATGAGTGTACCCTGTTTAGAAAGTTCCAAAACAAAAAAGATATCGTATTACAGGGAGTTGCACAGGAAAAATGGCGAGCCAATGTTACGCCGGATATTTTTCAGAATGTGCAGTGGGAACTGGAATCCGATTTAGAAATGTTTATGAATGCCTATATGGACAAAATAACACCAGATTTTGTTAATTTATCTATTGGGTTGAGGGCACCGCAGCTTTATGATGAAACGGCACCCCTGATTATGAAGGTGCCACAGGCATTTGTGTCATCCCTGATAGAATATTTTAAAAAGATGGAGGAAATGGGAAAGATAGGGCACTTTGATTTTGAGAGTCTGGCAATGACTATTTTTTCTTCAACTTTTGGATATACGTTCCTAAGTGCATCTTTTAATCAAAACCTTGCAAAAACGAGTAAGGAAGAATTTATAAAAAATAGTGTGAAAATGTTTGTACAAGGTATTTCGGGACTGTAAAAAATGGCACGAATAAAAAGTGCCATTTTAAATACATTAAATGCATGCAAGTACATGCATACAAGGAGGTAAACAATATGGATATAACAGGAGCAGAATTATTTGTAAAAGCACTAAAAAAAGAACGGGTAGATACGATTTTTGCATATCCGGGAGGACAGGCAATTGATTTGTTTGATGCTTTATATGGAGAAGATGACCTTAATGTTATCATGCCAAGACATGAGCAGGGCTTAGTTCATGCTGCTGACGGATATGCACGTTCAACCGGAAAAGTCGGCGTATGTCTGGTCACAAGCGGACCCGGTGCAACAAATTTAGTTACAGGGATAGCAACTGCAAACTATGACAGTGTGCCGCTTGTTTGTTTCACCGGGCAAGTACCGACGGGACTTATTGGGAATGATGCCTTTCAGGAAGTGGATATTGTGGGAATTACAAGGAGTATTTGTAAACATGCAGTGACCGTCCGTAAAAGGGAGGATTTGGCAGAAATTATCAAAAAAGCATTTTATATTGCACGGACGGGAAAACCGGGAGTTGTAGTAGTTGACTTGCCAAAAGATATACAGCGGGAATACGGAAGTGATGAATACCCAACAAACATAGAAATCAGAGGATATAAACCGAATAATTCCGTTCATATCGGGCAGATAAAAAAAGCAATGGAACTATTGAACCATGCACAAAGACCAGTTTTTTTAATTGGTGGTGGTGTAAATATTGCCCATGCCAATATGGAAATGCTTAAACTTGCAGAGATAACAGGAGTACCGGTTATTACTACTATTATGGGAAAAGGAGCTATCCCTACCACGCATGACTTATATGTGGGGAATATTGGTATACATGGCAGCTATGCAGCCAATACGGCAATTAGTAAGTGTGATGTGCTCTTTTCTATCGGAACAAGATTCAATGACCGAATTACGGGAAAGCTTGACCAGTTTGCTCAAGATGCGGTAATTATTCATGTTGACATAGATGCTGCTTCAATTTCAAGGAATATTACTGTTGATGTTCCGATTGTGGCAGATGCAAAAATGGCAATAAGTAAATTGGTTGAAAAAGCAAAGCCCTTAGACATAAAAGCATGGGTGGAACAGATTGGGGAATGGAAAAAGCAGTACCCTATTACTATGAGAAAAGAGGGGATGACACCGGAAAAAATTATACGGTCTATCAACCAGGTTTTTGACAGTGCTATCATCACGACGGATGTAGGACAAAATCAGCTATGGGCAACACAGTTCCTTGAGTTGAATGAGAGAAAGCAAATGCTGACCTCTGGTGGTTTGGGAACGATGGGATATGGTTTTCCGGCAGCAATTGGAGCAAAAATAGGGAATCCTAAAACAGATGTTGTGGTAATTTCCGGTGATGGCGGCATGCAGATGAATATACAGGAAATGGCTACTGCTATTGTATATGAACTGCCAATAACAATCTGCATTTTAAACAATGGATATTTGGGAAACGTCAGACAGTGGCAGGAAATGTTTTTTGATAAGCGTTATTCAAGTACCTGTATGCGATATAGAAAAAGCTGCATTGCAAACTGCAATGTCCCAACGGAATGTTGTCCCGAATATACACCTGACTTTATAAAATTAGCGGAAAGTTATGGTGCAAAAGGTATTCGGGTAACTGATGAGAAAGAAATTATTATGGCGCTGGAAACCGCAAAGAATAACAGAAAAGTTCCGACAGTTATTGAGTTTATTATTGATAGGGAAGAGAATGTTATGCCGATTGTTCCACCAGGAAATGCTTTGAATGATATGATTTTAGAAAGTGAGGGTAATTGATATGAAAAAGAGATGGCTTTGCTTGTTTGTTGAAAATGAAATTGGCGTGTTGGCTAAAATTTCAGGTCTGTTTTCAGGTAAATCCTATAATTTGGACAGTCTGACCGTAGGTGTTACGGAAGATGTAACTGTTTCACGCATTACAATTAGTCTGACGAGTGATGATCAGACTTTCGAGCAGGTGAAAAAACAGCTCAACAGAAGTGTTGAGGTAATAAAAGTAGTTGATTATACAGATGTTGCTATCCACATGAAAGAGCTGATGTTTGTTAAGGTAAGCGGATGTTCTGAAAAGGATATAGAGGAAATATTTAGAATATCACAGATTTTTAACATTACGGTAATTGATTATAACCGGGATGCTGTGCTCATAGAAAGTGTAAAAACGGAAAACAAAAATAATGATTTGATTGCCTTATTGGGGAAATGCTTTGCAAACCGTATTGAAATAGTGAGAGGTGGTAGTGTTGCTGTGGAAGCGTTAAGTATTGATAAAATATCAATGAAGAGTATATCGTATCGCAATCCATGATGCAAGCTGCTATTCAGGGTACGTAACAGGAAGGTGCATTTTTATAAATAAAACAAAAGCCGGCTCCGATATATAATTTGATTGACAATAAGTACATAATGCTAAGGATAGCGACATATTTCCACGGATGGAAGCTTACGGAAATATTGTCGCTATTTACATTAGGAGGTATATGAATATGAATATTGTAGCAAGAGGAGCAACCAGCAGATACGAATACTACACAAACAGAGCAGATAAAGTAAAAAACGGTCAGTCTGTGGACAACACTGAGGAGCTTTTTGGAAAAAGGAATAATGATGTACCCTATGGGTATTTAGCAAATGACGGAATAATTACATATCGGGGAGTAGTGTTTGTATGCGATGAAGAAAACAATTGTCTTTTGCTAGGCGATTGTTCCAATCCTAACAACTGCATAAACGTACCACTTTCCGGTGGTGGAAATCTTATTTTTAACAGAAATAATATCGGCTCAATTTCACAGGCTATCGGCATGTTCAGTCCTGAGGACGTGAGCAGAATTATGAAGGCAATTGCCGAAGATGCAAAGAGCAAGCAGGTACAAAATGAAATTGATGAGGAAGTAAACGAAACCGTAGGCGGTCTTGCTGACAGTGCAAACGGTGCATCTGATAAGACTTTTGCTTCTGATGTAAAGGAGACATCCAACGATGACAGGATAGATGACTACGACACCAATATGTCCGCATCCGATTCCTCTAAAGTTGATTACATGAAACAGGTACAGGAAAAGATTGAGGAAATATATCAAAAGCTTGTGAGCGGAGATACGGAGGTATCCTATCAGATAGACGGGGAGGACATGACCGAAAAGGAATGGGAAATGCTCCTTGCAAAATTTGATGACATACAGGAAGACATAAGGGTGCTTACTGGGGAGGAGCAGGAAAAAACGGTAGAGGATAAAAAAATCTACGCTTTAGACTTAAATGGAAATGTTTTGTATGATATGCCCCCTGCAACTCTAGCCCTTATATCTGAAATTACAATATGTTGGTATTCAGACGACGCAAGCGATGTTACCATGTACATGACCTGTTATAGGGAGGATGGCATTTTTTGCATGGGAGAGGGGGCAAGCCTTCTTTGGAGAATGGAATTTTCTGAGTCGGATCAATATGAAAAGGTTATGAATTTCCTAAGCAATTTTAACACCCGCGACAACTTAAGATTTGCCGCACATGAGAATTTCTGGAAGGATTTTTTAGATGGGGCCCTTGATACGGAAGAATTTATGGATTTTTGGAGTACAACAAATAACGGCATACCTAAGTACACAAAAACCGTTGGAGCTTCCACCTTTATCGATTACGATAAGGCTAAATTTGCAAAATATATGAACAGCTCATCCTTTGCATTTATGAAATAATGATGCTAATTTGTAATGCGGTCCATAACCCCTGACAATGCCAGAATAATCAAAATTATGCATAGAACAATCATTTGAATGTATGTATTCAGTTCTTGTTTGTGCCAAATAACATTCGGTTTTTGGGGGTTAATCCGTATTTCATAATACTGATGTCTTTCAAAACCTGCTGCATCAAAATAACCTACGGCTGAATATTCGATATTATTATATTTATATTCAAAGATGGGCATGTAATATGTTGAACCACCTCTTGTATATTTTTCCCGATATCCCACACACTTAGCGTTTAATAATACGCTACAGCTTATACGTTGATAAATTCCGAAAAATAACGTAAAAGTTCCCATGCAGATTCCTAATATCAAGGCTAATGTTGACATGGCAATTCCTCCAAATTCATAATGTGAATCTATTATACCATATCGTCAATCGCAGATTGGCGATGCGCTATTTGTGATGTTTTTCGCAAAGTATAATATGCGTTTACGCATATTATACCATAATTTCACTTCGTTTCATTATGGTTCGCGTACATTCGCCAAATGTCTGCTTTGCAGACGCTTGGCTCATTGTATTCGCGTATATTATACAATGCATTTCTGTTGGCAACAATCGTATTTATGGGTGTTCGTGGGCTTTACCTTATCATTTTTAGATAGAAAATGTTGTGAAAAATTCGTTGATTATTACAGCACTTTTGAGTAGAATATGAAAGGAATATTATAGTTTTATTTGTAGAAAAATGGGGGGATATGGCAAGTATATTATCTGTATTAGATTTAAGAATATACAGAATTTTCCTTATTTTGGCACAGATTAATTTAAACGTTTGAGTTGTAAAATGGATTAATGGATTATAATGTGTCATATAAGGTTGATAAAGAGGTAAGGAATTATTTTATTTATGACAGGATAAAGTGGCGGATTTTCTGAATGAAAAGCAATTTGCTGCAAATATAGAATAATCTAATGAAATCTATGAGCAGATTGGATTTATGCAGGGCTTAATGTAAGAATATGTTTTAAACTTGTTATTTTTTCAACAATGTGATAAAGAGGGGATGAACATGTATGGAAATTGCAACGAATTTGTTTAAAATTGCGTATAAGAAATTAAAATCAAGTTTGTATTATGACAAAACTCAGAGTATAGTTAGAGGTAAACTGGTTAGTTTTGAAGCTGATATAGATGATATAGACGAGTATTTAGAAGGAATGGCTAATGAGTTTTTGAATGAAGAAACAAGAGTTGAATTATTTGAAAAAATTTTATCTAGTATTTCATTCTATGCGTTTCCTAAAAGTTTGGTGTCAGAAGAAAGTGATATAATTAAAAATTACTCGAAATGTGATATAGTAGTTGAGGATAATCAGTACTTTATCGATATGGATATTCGAGGTCATATCTTGGGGGTTTTATGGTTAATTTTGATAGGTTATCGTTTGGATGAAAAAATGTATAAACATTCGTATGGTAATAGGATTCGTAGAAAATTATACAATGAATTGAGTGAGGCACCTACATATTCACCATATTTATTTGAACCATATTTTCAGCAGTATGAAAGTTGGAGAGATACAGCGATGGATCAAGCAATGCAACATTTACATTCTGGGCAAGATGTTGTAGTATTGACACTTGATTTTAAGAGATTTTATTATTCGGTTGATATTTCTAAAGAGTTGATGGATGGAATTTATGAAGATATAATTGTTGCATCAGAAGAGGAAAAAGATGAATTAAAAGCTTTAAATGATTTTGTATATGAAGTTATTATAAAATATGCATCACAATTTAAGGAATTTAATGGGATGAGAATTTTACCGATAGGGTTTCTGCCTTCGAATGTTTTGGCAAATTATGCATTGAGGAATTTTGATAAGGCGATACTTGACGGATGGAATCCAATTTATTTTGGGAGATATGTTGATGATGTAATAGTTGTTGACAAAATAGAAACTAATAGTGATTTGTTTAATAAAGCAGAAATAAATGAGTTGAAAGCAGAGGATATAATAACATTTTTTTTGAAGCAGTGTTCAGGTTGGAAGGGTTTGAATGGAATTAAATGTAAAAATAATAAAAAATATGCCCTTTTGTATGAAGACATTTGTGACAATGGGAACAATAATGAGGAGCACAAATTTGTATTGAATAAAATGTATAATCCTGTTGAAGGGGATAATTCTCATATTGTTATTAAAAATGATAAAGTGAAGATATTTTATTTCAAGAGTGGTGAATCTGATGCTTTAATTACATGTTTTAAAGAAACAATATCGAAAAATAAGAGTGAATTTCGACATATGCCTGAAGATGAATCAATTTTTCAAAAGGACGATTACAGCAAGATATATGATTTGCAAAATGAAGAAACAATTAATAAATTTAGAGGTATTACAGGAATTTCAATTGATAAATTCGAATTATCAAAACTTTTAGGAAAGCATTTACGTATAGGTGGCTTGGTCACCGATGTAAAAGAAGCAGGATTTGATACGCAAATTGGTAAAATACTAAATAAAAGGGTTATTATTGAAAATTATAATGTTTGGGAGAAGATTATAGAAATTTTAGTAATAAACGAATCATGGGAAACATTAAAGAAAATTTTTGATGACATACATAATGCAATTGATTCGCTTTCTTATAAAGATGAAAAAATTCTGAGTGTTGAAAAAAACACAATGAAATTCTATTTATATGCTACATTATGTAGATCTTTGGCATTAGTTTGGGGGGCTGAGGTAGATGAATTTGTTAATAGCCTATGTAAATCATATATAAGTAAAGATAACGAATCAAAAAGAATTGCAGTTCATATTATTAAATCACAAAGAAAGGCATATTGTAAATCAAAGATGGTTGATAAATCCATAATGCCTATTTTTATTGATATGTTGCATAT
>CAMWGV010000057.1 GCA_947173945.1 uncultured Lachnospiraceae bacterium | reverse complement strand
AAAGGGCAGGTTATAGCTTATGCAGGAAGCACGGGATTGTCAGAAGCTCCTCACTGTCATATCGCTGTCAGAATAAATGGTAACTATGTTGATCCACTGCCGTATTTACAGTAGTTGGAAGTAAGTTTGTTTAAAATGTGAAATATTGGAGGAAATGCATATTTTTATGCATTTCCTCTTTTTTTTTTTTGAATTATAATGTAAAATATACTCTATGTGGTTGGTTGACAATAATTAATTAACATAATAGCAAATATAAATAAGTTGACAATAGTTGACACGTTTGTTACAATGTGCTTGTAACAACTTGTAACACTTTTGTAACAAAATTCAAAAGGAGTGATAGGATGATTTCAAATCAGATACTACAGGACACGATTGATGGGATTAAATCAATTACGCGTACTGATTTGTGTGTTATGGATACGGAAGGAAAAAGCCTTGCATCTACGATAAGAGATACGGAGGCTTATGAGGATGTAGTTCTCGCTTTTGCAGAGTCTCCTGCTGAAAGTCAGGTTATGATGGGGTTTCAGTTTTTTAAGGTGTATGATGAGAATGAATTGGAGTATGTAATTCTTGCTAAGGGTGAGGTTGATGATGTTTACATGATTGGTAAGGTTGCGGCTTTCCAAATTCAGAATCTTCTTATTGCATATAAGGAGAGGTTTGACAAAGACAATTTCATTAAAAATCTTCTTTTGGATAATCTTTTGCTTGTTGATATATACAACAGGGCAAAAAAACTTCATGTTGAAACGGATGCGAGAAGAATTGTATTTATAATAGAAACAAAAAATGAAAAAGATACAAACGCACTTGAGACGGTTCGTACATTATTCTCAAGCAAGACAAAGGATTTTATAACTGCTGTTGATGAGAAAAATATTATTCTTGTCAAGGAGGTTAAACAGAGTGAGAATTATGATGATATGCAGAAAACCGCAAAAGTTATAGTTGATATGCTTAACACAGAGGCTATGTCTTCCGTCAATGTTGCATATGGAACTATCGTCAATGAGATTAAAGAGGTGTCACGTTCCTATAAGGAAGCTAAGCTTGCTCTTGACGTAGGCAAAATATTTTACAATGACAGGAAGATTATTGCATACAGCAATTTGGGCATAGGAAGACTTATTTATCAGTTGCCGATACCGCTTTGTAAAATGTTTATTAAAGAGATTTTTGACGGGAAATCGCCGGATGAATTTGACGAGGAAACAATTACCACGATTAATAAATTCTTTGAGAATAGTCTGAATGTATCAGAGACATCCAGACAGCTTTATATTCACAGAAACACTCTTGTTTACAGACTGGATAAGCTGGAAAAAAGCACGGGTCTTGACCTTAGGGTGTTCGAGGATGCCATTACATTTAAGATTGCGCTTATGGTAGTAAAGTACATGAAATATATGGAGTCATTGGATTACTAAAATTTTATCCTGTGCCAATGACATACAGGTAGGAGAATATTATGATATCATTAGAAAATGTTAAGATGAGATATCCTGGTGGAAAGACATATGCACTCAACGATATCAACTTTAAGATTGAGGATGGAGAGTTTGTGTTTATTGTTGGTTCCAGTGGTTCAGGAAAAACAACACTTATGAGACTTTTACTTAAGGAGCTTGAACCTACATCAGGAAATATAACGGTTGCAGATATCAACTTTAACAGACTTAAGAGAAGAAATATTCCGAAATTCAGAAGACGAATCGGAGTTGTATTCCAGAATTTCCGTCTGCTTAAGGACAGAACCGTCTATGAAAATGTGGCATTCGCACAAAGAGTTATAGAGGTTCCTACAAGGTACATACGTAGACAGGTTCCGGCAATGCTTACTTTAGTAGGGCTGGCAGACAAATACAAATCTTACCCGAAGCAGCTTTCCGGTGGTGAACAGCAGAGAGTAGCCCTTGCAAGAGCTCTTGTCAATAAGCCTGAGATTTTGCTCGCCGATGAGCCGACAGGTAACCTTGATCCAAAGAATTCATGGGAAATTATGAAGCTTCTGGAGGATGTAAATAAAAAGGGTACGACGGTTGTGGTAGTTACCCACAACAGAGAAATTGTCAATATGATGAAGAAGAGAGTTATTACCCTCAAAAAGGGAGAAATAATAAGTGATGAGCAAAAGGGTGGTTATATAGATGAGGATTAGTTCGGTATTATACAGCATCAGACAGGGCTTTAAAAACATAAGAAGAAATCTTTTGTTCTCACTGGCATCAGTAGGAACAATTGTATCCTGTCTGTTCTTATTTGGCATTTTTTATTGTGTAATTGTTAATTTTAGGTCTGCAATGACAGACCTGCAGAATACAGTTACTATATCAGTTTTTTTTGATGAAGGGATTTCAGAGGAAAATATCACTTTAATAGGACAGCAGATAAGACTTCGTGATGAAATAAATACGATGGATTTTGTTTCCGCACAACAGGCGTGGGAGCAATTTGCAAAGCAAAATTACGAGGATTACGAGGCTGCAATGGAAGCATTTGCAGGTGATAATCCTCTTAAAAATAGTGCATCCTACAAGATTACACTGAAGAATCTTGACAAGCAGGCGGAATTCGTTAATTATCTGAAAGATTTGAACGGTGTCCGCAGCGTTAAGAGCTCTGAGGTAACAGCGGATGGTATAGCTGCACTTAACAGTGTGGTTACTTACGCATCAATTGGTATTATTCTTATACTGTTACTCGTATCAGTATTCCTTATCAGTAATACAATCACAATCGGTATAACGGTAAGGAAGGAAGAAATTGCCATTATGAAGCTGATTGGCGCAACAAACTTCTTTGTAAGGGCACCATTTATTGTGGAAGGAATTACCATTGGACTTGTGGGGTCTGTTTTGCCTATAATATTAGTATACTTTATGTATGACAACATTGTTGCATATGTTATAGGCAGATTTGCAGTAGTTAAGAATTTATTTGCTTTCGTGCCTATAAGTGAGCTTTTCTCTGTGCTGATTCCTGTATCGATTATTATAGGAATAGGGCTCGGTCTTATTGCAAGTATACTTACGACGAGAAAGCATCTTAAGGTATAAGGAGGTATATGAATATGCGTAAGGCTATAAAAACAGTTGTGACATTTGCACTTGTGGCAGTCATAGGTATTTCAAATGTTACATATGTAAAAGCGACCAGTATATCAGACTTACAGGAGGAAAAGAGAGAAAACGAAAGTAAAAAGGAGGAGGCTGAAGGTATTTTAAGCCAGCTTGAACAGGAACAGCTTGGTATCAAGGAGGCTATAAAAGAGCTGGACAGCAAGGTTGCTGAATATAATACGCAGATTGTTGAGCTTGAGGCTCAAAGATTGGAGCTTGAGGCGGATATTGAAGAAACAAAGAAAGAGCTTGAGACAGCCCAGAAGGATGAAAAAAAGCAGTATGAGGCAATGAAGCTTAGAATACAGTATGCATATGAAAATGGAAACATTGATTATATGGATACCCTGTTTTCATCATCCGATGTTGCTGACATGGTAAACAAATCTGAGTATGTTGACCAGATTTACAAATTCGACGCAAAAATGCTTGCTGATCTTATTGCAATAAGAAAGCTTATCGCAGACACCCAGGTCAAGCTTGAGAGTGACCTCGCAGCGGTTAAAGGTATAGAGGAAGACGTAAATGAAAGCAAGGAAGCGCTTGAGATTGTCATAGAGGGTAAGGAAAAGCAGGTTGCAAACTATGGTGCGTCAATTGATCAGTATGAAGCTATGGTTGCGGAATATCAGAAGGCTATTGAGGAAACGGATGCTGCTATAGCGGAGGCAGAAAGAAAGGCGGCAGAGGCAGCCGCTGCAAATGGCGGAACTGTTTATTATACAGGTGGAGCACTTGGATGGCCTGTAAATGGTTATTATTACATTTCTTCCTACTTTGGACCGAGAGACCTTCTTGGAATGTCCTTCCACCATGGAGTTGATATTCCTTGTCCGACAGGAACACCGATTCTTGCCAGTGAAGCAGGAACAGTAATCACCGCAGGTTGGAGTTATTCTCTCGGAAATTATGTAGTTATTGACCACGGCGGCGGAATGACTACAGTATATGGACATAATAGTTCATTTGCAGTATCGGCAGGAACAGTAGTTTCCAAAGGGCAGGTTATAGCTTATGCAGGAAGTACGGGACAGTCAACAGGTCCTCACTGCCATATAGCTGTCAGAATAAATGGTAATTATGTGGATCCATTACCTTATTTACAATAATCAGAGGAGCGATAATATTGTTTAAAAAGAAATTATTAACAGGCGGTTTGCTTTTAGCACTTGCACTATCAACGGCTGGATGCTCATTTTCCGATGACAATGGAGGGGGAAGAGCCAACGGCACCAATATAGAGACAGGTGCAGGCGAAACAAAAGCGAATGAAAATAAAAAGCAGTATAACAGTGTATCTGATATGCTGGATGACAGGGATGTACAAAGAAAGATAGACGAGATTAACAGATACATAGATGCTTATTTCTACTTTGACAGAGATTCAGAACGACAGGAGGAGTCATTGTATGACGGAATTATGAATGGATTAGATGATCCTTATTCCGTGTATTATACAGCAGAAGAATATGCAGACCTGCAGGAGGATAACTCCGGTGAGTACTTCGGTATAGGTGCGGTAGTTACGCAGGATGCATCAATGAAGGTATCGGTTGTGCGTCCTATCAAGGGAAGCCCTGCAGAGGCAGCTGGTATTATGGCAGATGACGTCATAGTTGAGGTTGACGGAACAGAAATTGTGGACCAGGAGCTTTCTCTTGTTGTGGAAATGATAAGAGGAGAAAAGGGAACAACCGCTCATATAAAGGTATACAGACCATCCGAAGCTGACTATGTCGAATTTGATATTAAGAGAGCTGATGTCGAAAACGTGTCTGTGGATTATAAGATTTTAGATAATAACATAGGATATATTTCAATTACACAGTTCTATGGTAATACTGACGAGGAGTACAAGGAGGCAATCGATGATTTGGAGGCAGCCGGTGTAGCAGGAATTATTGTAGATGTCCGCGACAATCCGGGAGGACTGCTTGACAGTGTGGTAAATATGTGTGAATATACACTTGACGGTGGAAATATTGTTACAACGAAGGATCGGGATGGTAAGGTTATAGCATCCTACGATGATAAGGATGACCATAATGTATCACTTCCGATGGTTGTTCTGACAAATGGAAACAGTGCAAGTGCATCAGAAATATTTGCCGGAGCCATGAAAGATACAAATACTGCAAAGCTTGTAGGAACAACGACATTTGGAAAAGGAATTGTACAGTCGGTACTGCCTTTATCAGATGGAACAGCCATCAAAATAACGGTGGCAAAATATTTTACCCCTGGCGGCAATGATATCCATGAGATTGGTATTGAGCCGGACTACGAGGTTGAACTGAAAGATAGAACAAATGCAGTAAATGTTGATTATGAGGATGACCTTCAGCTTCAAAAGGCTGAGGAGGTTATAAAAAGTATGATGTAACATGCATGTAGGCGGGCTTTTTGGCTCGCCTAGTGTAGTTTATATTTGTTGCTTTCAGCATGAAAATCCATGTAAAACTCTTTTGACTCTTGATTTTGGGCTGATGTCAAAGCCTTTTGGTGGAAATTGTGCCGCCCTGATGATATGGTTTGGGTGGTTCAAGAGTACAAATCAAGCAAAAACAGGAGGAAGGAGGAATTTAAAGTTGGAAGTAAGTTCACAAATAAAGAAATATCGCAGCAATATGGGAATTTCACAGGAAGAATTGGCTGAAAAAATATATGTAAGCAGACAAACCGTTTCGAATTGGGAAACCGGTAAAAATTATCCGGATATTCATAGCTTATTGTTGTTAAGTTCATTATTCAACGTATCTCTTGACCAATTAATAAAAGGAGATGTTGTAATTATGAAAAAAGAAATCAAAGAAATGGAAATCAAAAAATTTGAAAAATATGGGAGGATTTTTACGGTACTTTTGTTTTTGACAGTA
Source organism: uncultured Lachnospiraceae bacterium (assembly GCA_947173945.1). GTDB lineage: Bacteria > Bacillota > Clostridia > Lachnospirales > Lachnospiraceae > Coprococcus_C. Next base: position 10,952 of record CAMWGV010000057.1, on the reverse strand, counting down.
ATCACGGCTGTACCACTTGCAGCATGGTTGAAGTGGTATGCACTCATTCCGTGGGGGATAATATTTGCAGTCACAATGTATTTTGCCTTAAAGCTGGAGAAAATAAAAAAAGATAATGATATTTCAACCTATAAGGAAATAGTTGCTTTTACAGAGGGTAAGCTGTTAGATGATATGGAAACACAGCAGGAAATTGGAAAACGGCCATATCAGAAAGTACTATTAGTGCTTGGAAGTGCAGTGTTCGGCTTTATAGTATGCTATTTAATGGGGAAAATTTTCTTACCATAGATGATTGATGCTAAAGAATGGGATGATATTCAATAGTTAATTGTGAAACTCTGTTTTTGCGAACGTCCGTTGTACAATATAGACAAATCAACACAAGGCGCGCTTTCGCTGCTTGTCGCTCGCAACGGTGCTAAGCTCGAAAAAACCTCGCTAAGCACCGGCGGCTCCAAAGCACCTTGCTTATGATATTGTCTATATTGTACAACTAGTTTATCAAAATAAGGAGTTTCGTAATTATCTAACTGATATTCAATTTTGAGAGGAGAGACATATGAAAAAGGAGCTTATTATTGTACTTGACTTTGGGGGACAGTATAATCAGTTGATTGCACGCAGGGTCAGGGAATGTAATGTATATGCGGAGGTGCATCCATATACGATTTCCATTGAGGAAATTAAGGAAATGAATCCGAAGGGTATCATTTTCACAGGTGGTCCGAACAATGTTTGTGAGGAGACCTCACCAAGATATACAAAGGATATATATGAGCTGGGGATTCCGATACTCGGAATATGCTATGGCTCACAGCTTATGGCATACACGCTCGGTGGAACAGTGGAAACGGCACCTGTCAGCGAGTATGGGCATACAGAGGTTTCCATTACGGAACAAAGTGTGCTGTTTGAAGGGGTATCAAATAAAACTGTGTGCTGGATGAGCCACACAGTATACATCGCAAAAGCTCCTGAGGGCTTTACTGTTACAGCTAGTACACCGGTGTGTCCTGTAGCAGCAATGGAATGTGCCGAGAAAAAATTATATGCAACACAGTTCCATCCGGAGGTTATGCATACCAAAGAGGGTATGAAAATGATTTCCAATTTCGTAACAAAGGTTTGCGGATGTTCCGGTGACTGGCGTATGGACTCATTCGTTGAGACTACTATAAATGAAATACGTGAAAAGGTAGGGAACGGCAAAGTGTTATGTGCCCTTTCGGGTGGTGTAGACTCATCCGTTGCTGCTGTTCTGCTGGCAAAAGCAGTAGGAAAACAGCTCACATGCGTCTTTGTTGATCACGGCCTTCTCCGCAAGGACGAGGGGGATGAGGTTGAAGCCGTATTTGGACCTGAGGGACCATATGACTTGAATTTCATACGTGTAAATGCACAGGAACGCTTCTACGGCAAGCTTGCAGGAGTAACAGAGCCGGAAAACAAAAGAAAGATAATAGGGGAAGAATTCATACGTGTATTTGAGGAAGAAGCAAAGAAAATAGGTGCTGTTGACTTCCTCGTTCAGGGAACCATTTACCCTGATGTAATAGAGTCGGGACTTGGCGATTCCGCAGTTATAAAGAGTCACCACAATGTAGGCGGTCTCCCTGACTATGTTGATTTTAAGGAAATAATTGAGCCGCTTCGTCTATTGTTCAAGGACGAGGTCAGAAAGGCAGGACTGGAGCTTGGTATACCAAAGCATCTTGTGTTCCGTCAGCCATTCCCAGGACCGGGATTGGGAATTCGTATTATCGGCGAGGTTACTGCTGAGAAGGTGCGAATCGTTCAGGAGGCGGATGCCATTTACCGCGAGGAAATAGCAAATGCAGGAATAGACCAGACTCTTGGGCAGTATTTTGCCGCCCTCACAAACATGAGGAGCGTTGGTGTAATGGGAGACGAACGAACTTATGATTACGCTGTAGCACTTCGCGCTGTATGCACAAGCGATTTTATGACCGCTGAGGCAGCGCAGCTTCCGTGGGAGGTACTCGCAAAGGTGACAAGCCGAATTGTAAATGAAGTCAAGGGGGTAAACCGTGTACTGTATGATTGCACGGGGAAGCCACCGGGAACGATAGAGTTCGAGTAACGGATAAAATTTGAAAAAGCTAGTGCTTATAAGGGATTGCAGAGTTAGAATGGGATTCTGGTTCTACTCTGGTTCTGTTTTATAAGGTTGTGTGGAAGGCATACGGAAGATTTTCGTATGCCTTTTTCTTTTTGTAGAAATATAACTGCATCTCCATCATGTCTATTGATATCTCCGTCATTTATGGTATAATGATGGAGATAATTTTGAAATGAAGGAGATTTTCATGAGAAAATTTGATTTTATAAATAATCCAGTAAAATTGTTAAAACCAGAAATTGTTCAGATGATTGGAAGTATTCATGAACATAAGGGTAAGCAGGAGTTGTTTTTGGAGGCAAATATTGATGATTTAAAAACATTGTTAGAAGTGGCTCTTATTCAAAGTACAGGTGCATCTAATAGAATCGAAGGAATTTTTACGAGTGATAAGCGTTTGGAGGAGCTGGTAAGCCGAAAGGCGGAACCACGTAATCGTTCTGAACAAGAAATTGCAGGATATCGGGAAGTGCTTGCGACAATTCATGACAGCTATGAATATATTATGCCGAGACCGAATGTAATATTACAATTGCATAGAGATTTATATTCATATTCGCAGGGAACTGTCGGTGGTACTTATAAGAATTCTGATAATGTAATTGCAGAAAGAGATGTAGAGGGAAATAAAAAAGTCCGTTTTGTACCTGTTCCGGCATTTCAGACTTCAGAATCAATGGATGAATTATGTACTCGGTTTTTAGAAGAATGGGAAGCTGACCGAATAGATAAATTGATTCTTATACCTATGTTTATCCTTGATTTTCTCTGTATCCATCCGTTTAATGATGGGAATGGTAGAATGAGTCGATTGTTAACACTTCTGTTGTTTTACAAAGCAGGTTACATTGTTGGAAAATATGTTAGTATGGAAATGTTGATAGAAAAGACAAAGGAAACGTATTATGAGGCATTACAGTTAAGTTCATTTGGATGGCATGAGAATGAAAATAATTATGAGCCTTTTGTGAAATATTATCTTGGTATCATGCAAAAGGCATATAATGAGTTCGAAAGTAGAGTGGAACATCTGAAACACCGCAATCTTTCAAAACCGGATCGGATTAAAAATGTAATTGACCAAAAGGTGGGAAAGATTACGAAGAAAGAGATAATGGAGTTTTGCCCTGATATAAGTAAAGTTACGGTGGAAAGAACTTTGACTGAACTAGTAAAAAGAGGATATATTGCCAAAGTTGGAGCAGGGCCATCTACAGGATATGTTCGTATATAAAATACATCTTCATGTATAATGTATTAAAGGGGGGATTGATATGCCAAATATTGAACCAATATCAGACTTAAGAAATTATACCGAAATATTAAAACAAGTAGATGTGTCTGGCAGGGCTTATCTTACCCAAAGCAATCATGGTGAGTATGGGATTCTTACTATGGCAGAGATTGATGAGCTCGACCGTTATCGGGCAGTTTGTACATTAATTTCTAAATTGAAAAAAGCAGAAGAACGTGCAGATAAAGAAGGCTGGATTTCCGCAGATGATGTAGAGAAGGAATTGGGGGTATTTGATTGAAGATATGATAGCAGACGAAAAGAAAAATGCGGCAATTCGTATGCTGGAAAGAGGAAAATTAATGAAAGCAGATATTATTAAGAAATATTTTCAGGCATGGATCAATAAGGATATTCAGAGTGTAAAGCAGATTTTTTCTGAAAATGCTTTATATAGCGAATGCTTTGGTCCTGAATATCATGGTTTATCGCAAATATTGAAGTGGTTTGAAGATTGGAATAATAGAGGACAAGTGTTGGAATGGACAATTAAGCGAATATTAGAACAAAATCAAACGTTAATTATTGAATGGTATTTTAAATGCAATTATGATGGTGTGGTTGATGGTTTTGATGGTGTCACAATAGCAGATTTTGATGATGATATGAAAATAATAAAATTATGTGAATTCCAGTCAAAGGCTGAACACTATTATCCATATGAGACATAATTCAATCTCCATTTACTGAGGAGTTGAATAGATAGATAAATTGCTGGTTGTAGGAGGATTCTAATGGTAGTTGAAAATGCTAATATTGAAGATGTTGCTTTATTGACAGAGTTAAGATTAGAATATTTGAAAGAGGACCATGGTAAATTAAGTCAGAGTGATATAGAGATAATCAGGCGAGATTTGCCGGATTATTTCAAAAAGAACCTTAATCAGAATATCTTTTGTTATTTAATAAGAGAGAAAGAAGAAATTGCTGCTTGTGCTTTTTTGCTGGTGGTCGAAAAACCAATGAGTCCGGCATTTATAACCGGTAGAACTGGAACAGTTTTGAATGTTTATACAAAACCTCAATATCGGCATAAAGGGTATGCAAAGGGGATTATGAATAAGCTTTTGTCTGATGCAGTAAAAAAAAATTTAAGTGTTGTGGAGCTTAAGTCTACAGAAAATGGATACCATTTGTATCAATCTGTTGGTTTTGAGGATGAGGTTTCAAAGTATCACTCTATGAAATGGTACAATCAATAATGAAACTTTTAGATTTTTGTTTGACGGATATAAGCAATAAGCATATAATCAAATCTGTAAATTACGGTTAATGGAGGGAAAAAAGTGAAACTCTGCATTGTAGTAACCGATATAGTCGCATAATAACTATTAAGACATGGAGGATTTTAAAAATGACTATATCGGAGAATAAAATATATCCCCGAACAGGAGATACCCAAACAGTTTATTTGAAAAATGTGATTACAAACGACAATATTAAAATTGGCGATTATACAATGTACAACGATTTTGTACATGACCCACGAGAATTCGAAAAGAATAATGTTTTATATCATTACCCGGTAAATGGAGATTGGTTAAAAATTGGCAAGTTCTGTTCTATTGCTTGTGGAGCAAAGTTTCTGTTTACCAGTGCAAACCATGCAATATTTTCACTTTCAACATATCCATTTCCGATTTTTTTTGAGGAATGGGAATTGGATGTAAAAGAGATTACAAGCGCATGGGACAACAAAGGCGATATTGTAATCGGCAATGATGTTTGGATTGGCTTTGAAGCCGTTGTTTTATCTGGTGTAACGATTGGTGATGGGGCGATTATTGGTACACGAGCAGTTGTTACAAAAGATGTACCGCCTTATACGATTGTTGGAGGTGTTCCTGCAAAACCGATACGAAAACGGTTTTCGGACGATGTGATTTCTGAATTATTGAAACTTCAATGGTGGAATTGGTCTGAAAACAGGATTAAGAAAAACATTGCGGCGATTCAATCAGGTCGAATTGAAGATTTGGAATAATGGGTAGCACTTGTGTGGCAGTTCGCAGTATCAAGCGGATTGCCACATATTTATGGAAATGATTAGTCAATCGAATTTCAAGTTTTATGTCAGAAAGTGAATAAATACAAAAAGCAACGCATGGTTTACAAAATTCCATGCTTGGGTGATAGAATTGCAACCGCCTGTAAGTATATACTTGCTACAAAAATAAATAAAGGAGGTCGTGACATGAATGTTGCGGATAGAATTCAAAATTTAAGAAAGATAAAGGGAATATCGCAGGAACAATTGGCGGAGGCAATTGGTGTTTCAAGACAAGCTGTTTCAAAATGGGAAAGTGAACAAAGTACACCGGATTTGGAAAAGATTGTATTGATGAGTGATTTTTTTGATGTAACAACAGATTATCTGTTAAAAGGTATTGAACCAACAAATGAAATAGAACATATGACAGTTGGTGATGTGATAGATAACAAGATTTTGACAGAAGCGAATGGAAAGCGTGTGAAGAAAATACTTAGATATGTTCTGTACGTATTTATAGGAGTATTGGCAGTTGATTTATTGGCATTTATCATTTACGTCATAATACATGGTTTACCAATGTAGGGGGTGACGTAATGAAGACAAATAAAGTAATAATTGGTTCTATTGTTGCTATTTTTGTGCTTGTTTTTTCTCAGATTGGTGGGGAACTGGTTGCCAGTGGGATTCATTTAACTGGAATTAGTATAGGGTTCTGCAATATAATTGCCGGTATTATTTATATATTGCTTTCGTATTTCCTGCTAAATATATTAGTAAGTAAATTCTTAAAAACAGATATCAGAATACTTCGTTTCACAGTAAATGTAAAGTGGCTTATTGTAGCCATTGTGCTGCCGGTTATTGTTAAGGGGATTTTTTTATTGCTACCAGGAGAATTTGTATCATCCGGAATGGATAAAAATCAGATATTTACTACATTAAGCGCAGGAATTGTATTTACAGGTATTGCTGCCGGATTGGTTGAAGAAATGGTCTTTAGAGGTGTCATAATGAGCTTTATAAGAGAAAGATGGAACACAAAGATAGCAATTCTTGTTCCGTCAGTCTTATTTGCATCGGTGCATTTAATTGGAATGAATTTTTCAGTGTTGAGCTGTATTTTAGTTTTAGTAGCAGGAACAATGGTAGGCATTATGTTTTCAATGATTGCTATGGAAAGTGATTCAGTATGGAACAGTGGAATTGTTCATTCAATTTGGAATATCATAATCATTGGGGGAGGTCTTGGCATCAGCGAAAAAGTAAGTGAGGATTCAGTTATGACCTATGTTTTACATTCAAAATCCTTTGCAATAACAGGAGGCGAGTTCGGAATTGAAGCATCCGTTATTGCTCTTATTGGATACATAGTTGTTACGTTAGTAGCCTTTGTCATGATAAAGAGAAGGACAAAGAACTCACTCAATTCATAGTTTAAGGTATGGCGTAGCCTTGCCGAGTTTGAATAGTTAGAGCTAAGCTGCAAAGTCTGTAAACATTAGGGCTTGGCGGCTTTTTCTCTTTATTATTGCAGTTTTCTATTCAGTTTTAACTGTGAAGGACATATGCTTTAATATCAAACTATGTAATTAAACCGTCTCTGCTTCAAAAAAGATTATTATTTATCACAAATTTATGTTTGACGGGTACGGTTTTCGTTGATATGATGATATCGGAGGTAATGTATATGTCAGAAAAAGTTGTAAAGTCGAAAGAGCATATGAAGGACATGTTTAGTTATGTGGTGCTGGTGGTAGGTGCTATAATCGCTGCTTTCTCCGTTGAAGAATTTCTGGTTCCATGTACGATCTTGGATGGAGGGGTCGTGGGAATCTCGATTATGATCAATAATCTTACTAAGATTCCTTTGGGAATACTAACTCTGGTACTCAACCTTCCGTTTCTGCTAATCGGTATGCGTAAGCTGGGAGCCAGATTTATTGCTAAATCTGCGGTTGCCATGGTGACATTTTCGAGTTTTCTGGGAGTATTTGAGTCGCTTACGAATATGACGGAGGATTATCTGCTGGCTGTTTGTTTCGGAGGAGTGTTTCTGGGAATGGGCGTGGGGCTCGTCATTCGCTCCGGCGGTTGCCTCGACGGAACGGAGACGGTGGCAATCTTTTTGAACCGACGTTTTAATCTTCCGGTAGGACAGACGGTTCTTTTCATCAATATCATGATTTATACGATTGCAGGTTTTCTGTTTGGATTTGACCGGGCCATGTACAGCCTGCTGACGTATTTTATCACATCGAAAGTGATTGATTTTGTAGAGACAGGCGTGGAGCAGGCAAAATCTGCCATGATAATCACGAATGAGGGACGTAGAATTGCGGATGAAATCTATAAGAAGATGGGACGCACTGTGACGATTTTGGAGGGTGAGGGTCTGATTAGCGGAAAAAAGGTGGTCCTCTACTGCGTACTGAACCGACTTGAAATCTATCAATTGAAGCAGTTGATTAAAGAGGTAGATGCGAGCGCTTTTATCACGATTAGTGATGTGTCAGAGATAATTGGAAATCATATTAAAAAGAAGGCGGATTAAGATATGTTATAAAGCAATTTGTCTGATTTCCAACGCATTCATTCGGTTAGGTTACATAGGAATTCAAATAAATAGATAAATCCCTACAGAGCTTGTAATTATGAGCTTTGTAGGGATTTTTTTATTGACCGTGGGTAGGATTTTGGGCTTTATTGCAGTGCTGCTATATTTGCATGTCGGAATCAGAGTCATCCTTTGAGGAATTCATAATGCGGACCAATATTTCATATATATATTCTGAATTATGTGTTAGCAAAGTATACGGTTGGCTACCGAACTGGAAAGCAATACCGTCCTTATAAGGAGTGATAGATGATAAAGCAGTTATCTTTTTATCGAAAGCAAAGTTGTTTCCAGAGAACACAATTCTTGTATTCGTGATAGAAAGAATTCCATTTGTGCGTTCCTGAACATCATGTCTAATCCGAACTGCTCGTTGATCTCCTAGGCCTATAGACTTTTCTTTTGATATACGGATTTTGGTATTGTATCTTTCGCTAGAATATCCAACAACGACATTTTTTGTTTTTATATGAATGGCAGCTTCGGAAAAATGACATACCTCTCCATTGGAAAGTACAACATTTGATGAAACAATTGGTAGAGGTTCATCAGCAGACAGGTGCTTAGGTCTGTTCCCTTGTATTCGCTCCCCTTTGTAAGCGGCTATGAAGTAACGTATAATGTCAACAAACCAACCTATACCACCTAAACCGAGTGTAAATAGGTAAAGAATTCCCATCTTGGGATTTTTCTCTCTAAACTTGTGTACTCCGAAATATCCAAAAAAGAGGCAGATTAAAAAATCAGCCCAAGTGTCTGTCAACATCATAACATGTTCCTCCAATCATTTCCTTTGAGCCTATCATACTGGAATTTGCATCTTTCTGTCAATGAATAAATTCCGATGAAAAATTCGCAGGTTGCTATGCTCTATATTTGTGTGGTAAATGGAAAATGAAAGTGATATAATCAAAAAATCAACATTTGCCCAAGGCAAATATGGAATGGCTGATGCTCAGTCGGGATGTTTTTTATTATGACAGGAGTACAAAACAGCTTGCAATCAGTAACAAGTATCGTGTTTAAAGATAATGTAAGGTGTAGGTAAAAAATGAACAAATGCAAGAAATTGGCTGAATATTTGGTTGCCTGGTATCCGGACCATGCAAGGGACTTGCCGTGGCGAAAAGACACGGAGCCGTATCACGTCTGGTTATCAGAGATTATGCTGCAGCAGACCCGTGTGGAGGCGGTAAAGGAATATTATAAGCGTTTTCTGGAAGCACTTCCATCTATTGAGGACTTGGCTGCTGTGGAAGAAGACTATCTGTTAAAGTTGTGGGAAGGTCTTGGCTACTATAATCGGGCACGGAATCTGAAAAAGGCGGCTATAACCATTGTTGAAGATGGGAAAGGGAAGTTCCCGAATACGTATGAAGGAATTTTGTCCCTAGCGGGTATCGGGGAATATACGGCAGGTGCGATTGGTTCCATTTGCTTTGATCTGCCAACACCGGCGGTGGATGGTAATGTGCTGAGGGTTTATACAAGAGTAATGGAAGATTCTTCCAACATTGATAAACAGTCAACAAAAAAGAAAATTCGGGAGCAATTGGCAAAGGTATACTCCAAAGGACAATGTGGTACATTGACACAGAGCCTGATGGAACTTGGAGCAACCGTATGTCTGCCGAATGGGATACCAAAGTGCGAAGAATGCCCATTGAAGACCATGTGTGGTGCGAAAGAGCATGATACATGGCAGCAGTATCCGGTACGGGACGAGAAGAAAAGCAGAAGGCAGGAGGATAAGACCGTGTTTGTTCTGCAGTGCGGGGACAGGATTGCAGTGCGGAAACGGGCAAGCAAGGGTCTTCTGTCCGGTATGTGGGAATTCCCTAACGTGGAAGGTGTTTTGATAGAGCAACAGGCGGCAGATGTGGCAAGTCAATGGAATACTGTCCCAGAGCAGATGAAAATGAGTGTTAATTATACCCATGTGTTTTCTCATGTAGAATGGAGAATGACTGCATATTATCTGGCATGCAGCCGGATGTGTGAGAAGTTTCACTGGGTAACAATGGAAGAATTGGAGCATGAAGTGGCGATGCCGTCGGCATTTCGCCCATTTTTGGATACGTTGAAGGAAGAAAAGTAATTTATGCGGAATGTTCAAGGTCATTGATTGTTATAGTAAAATTGATTATAATATGGTGAAATTACGAAACAGAGATAAAAATACGACATAAGAGACGGTGTTAGTAGATGGGGAGGAAGATTATGCAGGAGATTAAATGTCCTAACTGTGGGGAGGTTTTTGTAGTTGATGAAACTGGTTATGCACAGATTGTTCAGCAAGTAAGAGATAAGGAATTTGATAAAGAACTTAAACAACGAGAAAAAGATTTTGAAGCAATGAAAGAAAAAGATTTAAAACTTGCTGAAATGAAGCAGAAAGAGGAATTTGATAAAGTTCTTTCATCAAAAGATGCGGAAATTGCTGAGAAAGAGAAAGCGATTGAACAGTTAAAGGCACAGATTTCTGGAAGCGAGACAGAGAAACATCTTGCTATAAGTGAGGCTGTTAGAGATAAAGAAGAGGAAATCAAAAAAAAGATAGAAGAAATTACTGACTTAAAAGAAAAATTTTCTGCTGAAGATGGTAAGAAAGTTAAAGAAATTGAACAGCTAAAGGCACAGATTTCCGGAAGTGAGACAGAGAAACAACTCGCAGTAAGTGAGGCAATTGGCAAAAAGGAAAAAGAGCGAGAGGAAGCGCTGGAAAAGAAAAACAGTGAACTTGTAGAAAAAGTCCGCATGATTGAAGAGCTGAAAGCTAAAATTGAAAATGGTGAAACAGAAAAGAAATTAGCAGTTTCAGAAGCACTTCAAAAGAAAGAAAAAGAACTGTCAGAAAAAGTAACAGAAATTAATGAGTTGAAAAGTGAATTATCAAACAAGGATACAG
>CAMWGV010000056.1 GCA_947173945.1 uncultured Lachnospiraceae bacterium | reverse complement strand
ACGAGTGTAACAAGTATAGGGGATTCTGCATTTTATAGGTGTACTAGTTTGACAAGTATAGAAATCCCGACGAGTGTGACGAATATAGGTGCCTCTGCATTTGGAGATTGTACTAGTTTGACAAGCATAAAAATTCCGACAGGGGTAACGGGTATAGAAAAAGAGGCATTCAGGGGCTGTACCAGTTTGACAAGTATAGAAATCCCGACGAGTGTAACGAGTATAGGAAATGGTGCATTTAGGAAGTGCACCAGCTTGACAGGTATAAAAATTCCAAAAGGAATAACAAGTATTGATTATGCCGCATTCAGGGATTGTACCAATTTGACAAGTATAGAAGTTCCCGAAGGAGTAACCTATATAGGTGAATACACATTTAAGGGCTGTACCAACTTGACAAGTGTAAAAATCCCTTCAAGTGTAAAAAATATTGCGTATAATGCATTTGATAATTGCAGTTCTTCTCTTACACTATATTACGAAAAAGGTTCCTGCGGAGGGCAGTATGGAAAAAATAAAGGGATAAAGGTTGTGGAAATTCCGAAAGTAGGAGAGGTATTTAAGGATGCTAAGTCAAAGGGGCAGTATAAGATTACAGGGCAGACGACAGCATCCTACATAAAGACAACGGCAACATCAGGAAAGGTAACCATACCTGCCACTGTAAAGTATAAAGGTAAAACCTTTAAAGTAACAGTGATATATAAAGGTGCATTTAAGAATAAGACGGGAATCACTGCAGTTACGTTCGGAAAATATATTACATCTGTGGGAAGTGAAGCCTTCAGCGGATGTAAGAAGCTTAAGACGGTAACCCTTAATAAAAGCCTGACAAAGCTGGGAGACAAGGCATTTTATAACTGCAAGTCACTTGCGCAAATAAAAATTGGCAGTAAGGTAAAAACAATCGGCAAGTCAGCATTTGCAGGATGTACTAGGCTTAAGAAGGTAACCCTTGGTACAGGGCTTACAACGATAGGTAATGGCGCATTTTACAAGTGTACAGCCCTGACAGCGATTACGATACCGAAGAATGTAAAGAAGATAGGCAAGCAGGCATTTTACGGATGTAAGAAGCTGAAGACCATAACCATAAAAACAGCAAAGCTAACCAAATCAACGGTTGGAGCCAATGCGTTTAAAGGAATATATTCCAAGGCGACAATTAAGACGCTTAAGAGTAAAAAGGCGGCATATCAGAAGCTGTTAAAGAGCAAGGGCGCAGGGAAAAACGTGAAATATCAGTAAGACTGTTATTTCAGAATACTAAAACAGCAGGAAGTTACAGAAAAACTGTAATTCCCTGCTGTTTTTAAATATAGTTAATTCGATAATAAGGCAATAGGGCATGTTTAAAATGTAGGCAGGCACTAAAGCATTTTCCTCTTTCGTAAAACGACGAGAACAATGGCACATATGAGAGTTGTTATACCGCATATAATGCCAAAACCATACGGTGTAGTGGAAAGTGGCATCCATCTGCCATCTACGTTCATACCGTAAAGGCCGGATATGATTGTAGGGATAGACATAACAATCGTTATGCTGGCAAGATATTTCATTATATTGTTAAGGCGGTTGTTAATAACCGTAGTCATCAGTTCTCTTGTACCCTTTAAGATATCACGATATATCTGGGTCATCTCAATTGCCTGCTGGTTTTCGATAATAAGGTCATCTAAAAGCTCCCGATCCTCAGGGAATTTTTTTACACCACTGTATCTTGTCAGCCTGTCAACGATAAGCCGGTTGGCACGCAAAGATGTGTCAAAGTATACAAGGTTGGATTCCAGCTCGTGGAGGTTTATGATGTCGGCATCCTCGGTGGCACCGCCCATTCGTTCTTCCATCTCAAGCCTCCGCCTATCAATAATGCGAAGATATGACTGATAAAGTGTACTTGTTCTATATAAGATTTGATACGTAAACCTGACCTGTTTTTTTGTAGAAAAGTCACGAATTGAAGTTGTAAGAAAATGCTTCAGTACAGGTGTCTCAGCAGAGCATACGGTAATAGTTGCCTCCTCGGTCCATATAATACCCAGGGGGATTGTTGTATAAGCTTCCTGATTGTGTCGTATTTCCACCGATGGAATATCAAAGATTATAAGTACATAGTTGTCATTTACATCTACACGGGAGGACTCCTCTTCATCGAGCGCCGCTCTTACATCAGTAAGGTCGATGTCGAACTGCTTGGAAATTTCAAGAGTTTCCTCCTGGGTGGGAGCAGTAAGATTAATCCACATTCCGGTAATATTTTCAGTTGTTTCTTTTAATGAACCATGTTCGGATATATATTTGCTAATCATAGTCTGCTCCTTTTTCGTATTTGTAATGCGTTTTATGCAGGCATAAAAGCTGTGTAATGTTCATTTTATCATAACAATAATATTATTGTAAACTTCAAATAGTCATTATTCAAAATATAAAAATATTATTTAAAATATTTGAAAGTCATTAATAGTATACTTTTTATGATTTATTTTTCATCGTCAAAGGTCGGTATACAGCCTGTATCAAACGGACTTGCAATATCACATCTTCCATGATGGTATCTTTCAGAAATGCTTCCTGCTTCCCTGTCCTCATCAATTTGAATTTTTATGCGGCTTATTCCTGCCTCGACTTTGGAATCTAAAATATTTACTATGTTATCTATATCTGATAAACCTGAGTTGTTATTTTGATTATCCATATATTGTACCCTCCTTTATTCTTTGCCTGATATGTCAGAACAGGCATATACTTAATATAATATATACTATAAACAATTATAATGAAATAAACGGAAAAAACAATAAATATTAAAAAAAGTACTAAACATATTGCATTAAATGCACATATATTCTGCCTTTCCTTGTTTCATTTCCGCATCCCACATATTGAAATTTGCCATGCCCCCGAATGGAAAAAATATCTCCATCCTTAAGTGGGATACTGTTTCGTTCACATGGTACGCCATTTAATGTGACTTTGCCGGCAGCAAACAGGGAGAGTGCTTCCTTACGGGAACACTTGATGACCCCTGCAATAATTGCATCAAAGCGGGGAGCGGCAACTGTAATGGAAATGTCAATGAGCTTAGGCTTAAGAACATTCAGATCCTCTTTGCTGTTGATGGGCAGGCATCGTATGTTTGTGTGCTTTACCTTTGTAAGATTTTCTGTTATATACTCTGCCATATTGTCCTGGCATATGATAAATGCGTCCCGTCCTTCTTTGACAATTACATCACCGATGACATTTCTTTCAATTCCAAGATTCATAATGGCACCCAGAAAATCTCTGTGTGACAGGGTGTCGGCAAATTTTTCCATGACAGGTACCGCCTTTAATATAGATAACCGCCAAGGCTCATCGTAGCCAAACATCGACTGGGAACCAAATCGTACCATCTGCCGTTCTGCCATTTCATATCCACCGTTTGTGTCAAAATCAATCCAGTTAAACTCCGGACGCAGGGAATAAAAAACAGCGAGCTCACTGCTATTAAGAAATCCGGTGTATGTATATATATTTTGCCTGTATGCTTTCTGGGCAAGGTCCAGAAGACGTGCCTTTAAAATCTGTAATTCGTCCATAATTTCTCCTGATAATTTATGGTAATAGGGATGCCTGATAATGATATCAGACGACCATATTCATTATCGCACAATTGCCAAGGTTTTCAAACATATTTGTTTATTTTAAATGTAAATGTTATACTATATGTATGAAACATTCAGGAGAACTATAATGCAGACGAATCTTACAAAAGGAAGTGTATTAAAAAATCTGATAATATTTTCACTGCCATACCTTTTGTCCAGCTTCCTGCAAACCTTTTATGGGCTGGCGGATTTATTTATTGTTGGGCAGTACAATGGCGCTGACAGCAGCTCGGCTGTATCAATAGGAAGTCAGGTGATGCACATGGTTACACTGGTTATTGTGGGACTTGCCATGGGCTCTACCGTTATGATTAGCCAGTCTGTTGGTGCAGGGAATGATAAGCGTGCTGCAAAGGCAATAGGTAACACAGTAACAATTTTTCTGATTGTATCACTTGTGATGACTGCTTTGCTTCTCATTTTTTGTGATGTTATAGTATCTGTAATGTCTACTCCAGAGAAGGCTGTTGCCCAGACGAAAACCTATCTTATGATTTGCTTTGCGGGAATTCCGTTTATTACGGCGTACAATATCATAAGCTGTATTCTGAGAGGGCTGGGGGACTCCAGAAGCCCTATGTATTTTGTTGCAGTTGCATGTCTGTTTAACGTGTTGATAGATTTTGTACTTATAGGGCATTTTGACATGGGAGCAGCAGGTGCCGCACTTGGAACTGTTATATCACAGACAATAAGTGTTATTGTTGCAATTATTGTACTGTTAAAAAGGGATATGGGGATAAGGCTTGAAAAAGCAGATTTTGCAATTGACAGGGATGTTATAGCATATATATTCAAGGTGGGAGTTCCTGTTTCCGTGCAGGATTTGTTTATACAAATATCATTTGCTGTCATAACGATAATAGCCAATAGAAGAGGACTTGTTGTATCTGCGGCGGTTGGGATAGTGGAAAAAATAATCGGCTTTTTATTTTTGATTCCATCGGCTATGCTTGCCACAATATCAGCAATTGCGGCACAAAATATAGGAGCAGGAATGCGGGAACGGGCAAGGCAGACGCTCAGATACGGCATTATAATAACGTTTACATGTGGTATTTTGTTCAGTATTATCTGCCAATTTGCATCACCTGCAATTGTTGGCTTATTTACGGATGATGAAGGCGTAATCCGAATGGGGGTACAATATCTCATGTCATATGTATTTGATTGTGCATTGGCGGCAATACATTTTTGCTTCAGCGGATATTTTTGTGCCTGCGGACGGTCTGTGTACTCGTTTGTACACAATATAGTATCAGCGTTGGCGATAAGAATACCCGGTGCATACCTTGCGTCAAAGCTATTTCCTGCAACATTGTATCCTATGGGATGGGCAGCTCCGGCAGGCTCTTTTGTCTCTGCCTGCATATGTATAATATTTTATATACACATGAGAAAACGGGAGAAAACTGTTGAAAATTAAAAAAATCTTAGACTTAATGTTTATATTGTAGTACAATAAAGCTATCTTTTGTTTAGTTAGGAAACTTCGTTAAAGGAGGCATATATGGCATTTTCACTGAAAGGCTCAGGAAGCAGCAAAAAATTAAATACAGGCATAGCAAGTAAGGAAGATATTGAACGCTATGAAAGCATTGGATATACACATATTGTTTATGAGGGAAATTCTCATTTTGTATATACGGATGATTTGACAGAGAGGGATGTTTTTAAGCAGAAAATAGGCTTAAATAATTATGAATGGTTTCAGGAAGGTACAGGCAATAAAAATTGGGTGTTATATAATCCCGTGCAATTCAGACCTGACAAAAACTGGAAGGGTAAGAGAATCCTGAAGTTCAATAAGGATGATTACAAAGGAGGCAGATTTGAGGTCCCGATAAATTCAAGCAGCTGCTGCGGTATGTTTTCGTGGACAACATTGCCGGAGAATTTCAAGCTGGATTTGCTTTTTAATACAAAGGATATTGTGGATATGAACCTTATGTTTGCAGGAAGCATACTTCCAGATGTGTTTACTATCGGCGAGAAATTCACAACAAATAATGTACGTGATATGAGATACATGTTTTATGAGTGTGTTCTTCCGGAAAAATTTACGTTAAATGACAATTTTGTTACAAGTAAAGTAGAAGAAATGGATTTCATGTTTTCAGAATGCAGGGTTCCAAAAAACTTCAGGCTGCCGGACACATTTGATACATCAGCGGTGAAAAGCATGGATCACATGTTTTATGAAACTGTATTTTCCGGCAAATTTGATTTTGGCAATAGCTTCAAAATAAATCCGGGTGTAAACACGAAGCTGATGTTTACAGACTGTGTTGTAAATAATGAGACAGTAGACCCTGAAAAATGCGAAGACTTTTCATATATGAAAAAGCTTCTGTCTGAGTAGTAATCGCAAGTTGGGGCGCTACATAATATCATAACAAATTGGTGTGTTCATGCAATCGGAAATCTGGTTGCAGCTTGAAGACAGCAGCAACCACAACTTCATATACATGGATACAGGGGATGCTTTTGGCAGAACCAATATGGACAAATCCTTATATATACGGGTGCTTTCGTAGCCGGTTCTATTTTCAGCACCTGTCAAGAATATAGGGATTTTTCTTTTTGTGGCAGCTAAAAGCATATTTTTAAAGCTTTCATCATCTGTACATAAGGTTCCTGAATGATAGCTGTCCAGAAGAATGGCACTGACATAGTCAGGAACATAGGAATACTGTTGTCCCGGAACTGGACGTATATACATTACGGGTGAAGCCTTTGTGAAACGGGGATGCATGCTTAAGCAGGCATCTGTTTTTGTCTGATTCAGGGATACATCATCAGATGAACGGTGGAGGGATGATTTATAGACAATGTTGTCCAAGCTGTATATTTTATCGCTGTACGGAGCATGTGGTAGAAGTCTGGTTCCATAATGAATTGTTGCCGCCTCGTTTTCATTTTTGTATGCAACATAGACACCATGATGGAAGTTCCCATGGTGTTTTGAACAGTCCGTTATAAAATCAATTGCGGCAGAGAAGTTTGCCATACCGTTTGCACGTTTGTCATCAAGAATATAATTGCTGGATACGAGAACTACAGGGATTTGTAAATCCGGATAAATATATGAAAGCGCTGCAGCTGTGTATTGTAGGGTATCAGTACCGTGAGTGACAATAATTCCATCTAATTCCGAATCGGAGATAGCCTCGTCCATGCAGTCGGCCAGCTTGTTTATGTGCTCACCATTTATATTTTCACTGAGAATATAATAAGGCTTTGCTGTTTTAAAGTTAATATCGTTACTGTCTGCCTCGTGGTATTTTTTATATTCATCTATCAATCTGTAGCAGTTGGCACCATCCGGGCTTATATATCCGTTACTAACGGAGGAACTTATTGTGCCGCCTGTAAAAATAACAAGAATATTCATGTTTGCCTCCAATTCTAAGTCTTTATGCAGGTATCTTATATAATAAGTATGCCTAAATTTTATGTTTTATATAACTTTGCAGATGTTCTAATTCTTTTTCCGTTTCCTTACACACTCTGACAGTAGAAACTCTATCTGACTGTTTATGGAGCGGAAATCCTCGTCAGCCCAGCTTGCAAGCTCCTGCCAGAGAGAAGGCGAGAGGCGGAGAAGTACCTGCTTCTTGGCTTTTTCCTTCTCCTTAAGCTGCTTTTCCTTTTCTCTCACATCCTTTTCCATTGCCTCAAGCTTTTTTATGCGATCCGAAAGGAGCTTTTCCCGTGCCTCTATATTTTTTTCTTCCTTGTCATGTCCGTTATCTGATGTAACCGGCGATTTGGTCATGCTAACACTCCTGTTCTTTTTAAAAGTTAATAGGCTGTCGCACTAATAATATTCTTAGTGCGACAGCTCTAAAGGTTATGAGACGAAATATTCCATCAAAAACAATACAAGAGATATGATGGAAGGAATTTCAGCGGCTGCCATATACAGCATTGTCATGCTCAGGCTTTTTTGTGATGTATCATTTGCAATTTTTATAAGGCTGTTTCCTGCAATAATTCCTTTTAAAATCATTGATATACCGCATAGTAATCCTATCACTGTTATATATACAAATGACGTACTTGCTACCATTTCATATGAAATAGGACCAAGAGTAATAAGAAGGACTTCGATAACTGTATACATAAAGCTTGTCAAACACATTGCAAGCAACATGGAGACAAATGATTTATACTGCGCTGGTGCAATCCGTATTCCTGTGCTTTTGCATTGACTGCTTTTTATAAAAACATATACAAGCGAGAACACCAGTGTCACCAGTGCGATTGCACTGATCAGTACAAGCTTAGACATTATATCATTTAGAGCTACTGTTGTCTGAACTGTTTTTTCTATCATATCATGTTCCTCCTAATATATAGAACCACTGTTAACTACAGGCTGTGCATCCTTATTTCCACATAAAACAACAAGCAGGTTGCTGACCATTGCCGCTTTTCTTTCCTCATCAAGTACAACGATATCCTCCTCGCCTAACTGGTCAATTGCCATTTTAACCATGCTTACAGCACCCTCAACTATTTTCTGCCTTGCCGCAATAATAGCTACAGCCTGCTGTCTCTGGAGCATTGCTGCTGCAATTTCCTCAGAATATGCGAGATGGGTGATTCTGACTTCTTTAATTTCAATGCCGGCCTCCTCAACTCTCTTTTGAAGTTCTGTTTTCATATTGTCGGCTATTTCCTGACTGCTTCCCCTGAGTGTCTTCTCATCAACATCATTTTCCATGACATCATAAGGATACAGCCTTGCATTATTTCGGATTACTGCATCACACTGGATAGACAAAAAGCTCTTGTAATTATCTACATTGAATACTGCCTTTGTAGGGTTAACAACCTTCCATATAACTGCTGCACCGATAATAACAGGGTTACCGAGAGCATCATTTACTTTTTGGGTACGGTTGTTGAAGGTAAGCGTTTTTGTTGATATTTTTTTATCAAAGGTTACTGTAGTAGTGTTTTTTTCAGTTGTCTTACCATCGCTGGTGAAGGCTGTTTCCAATGCTGTCATTCCTGTATTTGCAGATGGGTTGTATGCCGATGAAAACGGATTAATGTAATAGTATCCCGGACGTTTTATGGTTCCATAATACTGTCCGAAAAGAGTATAGACTGCTGCTTCATTTGGATGTACAATCTTAAGCCCGCCAAACATAATTAATATAACAACAAATGATATACTGCCTATAAGAATACTTGCTGCGCCGATAGCATTATATCCGGCACTTAATGCTATAGCCCCTAAAATGATAAGTCCGATGCAAAAGACTAATCCAAACAGCAGCGCAAACATCATAGGGAAACCGTTGGCTTTCGTTATTTCCCGCTCTGCTATGTCCTTGTTAACAATTGTGTTTTCTTGCTTTTTTTCTACTTCGTTACTCATAATTATCATCCTCTCTTTATTATTATAATGATATTATTTTGATATCACAATAATAACACTGCATATTGTGTGTGTCAAGAGAGAGCTTTGGATTTTTCTGTGGGATAATTGTTAAATTATATATCAAGTCAAATATAGTGGGTATAATAGTATAGAAAAATGAGGATGCCAATACATCCTCATTCCCTAAACTTCTGCTTGAAAAGCTCTGGCAGATGGTTTATAATCAGCTTAGAAGCAATCAAGGATATTTGCGAATCCGATGGTTGTACCGGAAACATGATTTATAGTTACAAATCAACATGGCTATCTCCTATTGGCGTAGGAGATAGCCTTTTTTCTATTTCTTGCGGTGGTTGTCTATGTAGGACAATGCCGCAAAGACAACCAATAAAAGTGTTAAGACTTCTAAAGTGTTCATGGGCATCCTCCTTTCCGTTTCCGAAAAGGCAACCACCAGACTATCCCTACTATGCTCTAATCTGACTAAGTGCATTTTACCATATTATACGGAATGCGACAATAACCGTTTTTAACAACATAGAGTAATGAAAAATGGAATAATTACTTATTTGTTATTAATACCGGTAAGAACAAAATTGGAATTGTATTTAAAATAAAATTTTCCCTTCATACCCTTTTACACTTAATGGTAAATGTGATATAATTAACTATTATTTTAATCGGAGGGGATACTTATGAAAATTACTATTTCAGATGCTGTAAAGTACATAGGGGTTGATGATAAAGATATTGATTTATTTGAGAGCCAGTATGTAGTCCCAAATGGGATAGCATATAATTCATATCTCATAATGGATGAAAAAATTGCCATTATGGATACGGTTGACGCAAGAGGACAGAAGGAATGGGAGGAAAATCTTTTAAACGAGTTGGGGGGAAGAACACCTGACTATCTTGTTGTATCACATTTGGAGCCTGACCATGCGGGAAGCATTGCAAGAACGATTGAGCTTTTCCCTGATATTAAGCTAGTGGGAAATGCCAAGACGTTTTCAATGTTCCCGCAGTTTTTTGTTGAACCTGTAGAAGATAAAATGGTAACTGTCAAAGAAGGCGACACACTTGCTCTTGGAGCACATACACTTAAGTTTTTTATGGCGCCAATGGTGCACTGGCCTGAGGTAATGGTCACATACGAGGAAAGTGAAAAAATATTATTCAGTGCGGATGGATTTGGAAAATTTGGGGCACTTGATACAGATGAGGACTGGGCATGTGAAGCTAGAAGATATTATTTCAATATCTGTGGAAAATATGGTGCACCTGTACAGACACTGTTGAAAAAAGCAGCAACGCTTGACATTCAGACAATATGCCCATTGCATGGACCTATCCTTTCAGAAAATCTTTCCTATTACATAGATCTTTATAATAAATGGAGCAGCTACACACCGGAAAATAAGGGTGTGCTTATTGCATATGCTTCAATACATGGAAATACTGCAAAGGCAGCTAAGAAACTTGCTGAGCTTATAGAGGCCAAGGGAGAGGAAAAGGTTGTTGTCAGTGATCTTGCAAGAGAGGATATGGCAGAGGTAATTGAGGATGCGTTCAGATACGACAGAATGATTTTAGCTTCAGCAAGCTATGATGCTTCTGTATTCCCATGTATGCAGACATTTTTGTCAAAACTTCAGGTTAAGGCATATCAAAAACGTACGGTGGGTATACTTGAAAATGGTTCATGGGCACCGTCAGCTGCAAGGACTATTAAGGCAATGATTGAACCAATGAAGGATATAACAGTGGTAGAACCTGTTGTGACGATAAAGTCAACGATGAAACCGGAAAATATGGCAGATTTGGAAGCGTTGGCGACGGCTATATATGAGGCAGGCAAGTAATAAAATCTATGATAGATGCTCATAAGGAGATAGAAACGATGAGTGAAAATTGTGGACATGACTGTAGTAGTTGTGCAAAGGATTGCGATGAAAGAAAGCAGCAAAGCTTTTTAGTACCGGAAAATAAAGCATCGCACATAAAAAAGGTTATAGCGGTAATAAGCGGAAAGGGTGGAGTCGGTAAATCGTTAGTTACATCCCTGTTAGCCGTACTATCCCAGCGGGCAGGTAAAAAAACGGCTGTTATAGATGCGGATATCACGGGACCATCCATACCGAAAACCTTTCATTTGGAGGATGAAACGGCATATGCCGAGCAGGACATGATTGTTCCTGTTGTTACAGGGACAGACATAAAGCTTATGTCAATAAATTTACTTCTTGATGACGCAAGTGCGCCTGTTATATGGCGTGGACCGATTATAGCAGGAACTGTAAAACAGTTCTGGAGTGATGTTCTATGGGGTGATGTAGACTGTATGTTTGTTGACTGTCCACCGGGAACTGGAGATGTTCCGCTCACGGTATTCCAGTCGCTTCCAATAGATGGAATCATAGTAGTTACATCTCCACAGGATTTGGTGTCAATGATAGTGGAGAAGGCAGTCCGCATGGCTGATATGATGAACATCCCGATTATCGGAATCGTGGAAAATATGTCATATTTTACGTGCGAAAAATGCGGAGAAAGACATTATATATTTGGAGAAAGTAATCTGGAAAACATAGCAGATAAATTCGGAATAAAAAATATTGCAAGAATCCCTATTGAACCTGATTTGAGAAAGCAGGTGGATGAGGGGCATATAGAAGACTTTAGTGGAACATGGCTGGATGATATATATAACGTAATTGAACAAATACCGGATAGGTAAGAAAATCTTTCGTTTGGAGGCGTGTTATGAATATTAACAGAGTATTAATGGAATATGACAGCATGTTTGGAAACAGATCGCTGGTGGATATAGAAAATTACCTTGTGTCCAACATAGAAGCGGCGTACGAGGAGCCTGACTATTATGCTGCAATAACACTTTTAAATGAATTTATGGGCTTTTGCCGTGATACAAGTCAGAATGAAAAAGGCAAGGAATGCTGCCGTCAGACGATAGAGCTTATGAATCAAATGGGGCTGAAAGGCACAGTGGAATATGCCACGAGTCTGCTTAATGTTGCCAATGCATACAGGGCTTATGGGATGTTAGAAGAGTCTTTAGAGCTTTATCACATGGTTGAGGAAAACTATAGCCAGAATTTATCTCCAAACGAATTTAATTATGCAAGTCTATACAATAATTGGAGCCTTTTGTATCAGGAGATGGATGATTTTGACAGTGCAGAAACAATGCTGAAAAAGGCACTTCGAATTGTTGATAGATTTCCAAATGCAGTTGTTGAACAGGCAACCACACGTACAAATCTTGCGGTAACAATGTTTAAGGTCAGCCAGAATGAAAAAAACGGAGTGTATGGTGTGGATCGGGTGTCTGAATCAGAGCATACATACAATGAAGCCATGAGCTATTTAAAACATGCACTCAAAATATACGAAGAAGACGGTGGAAGGGATTTTCACTATAGCGCAGCACTTTCTGCAATGGGCGATGCATTGTACATGGTGGAGGACTACGCAGGAGCATCCAGGTATTACAGTATGGCTATGGCAGAAGTTGAAAAGCATGTGGGAAGAACAGAGGCATACGACAGAATACAGGAAAAATATGAGAGTGCTTTCAGACGGTCAGAAATGGATGTAAATGGACTGAAGGAGACATTATTCAGAGATACAGAAGAAAAGGCGACAGAAGAGAATTCCTATGATGAAGAGGAAACGGAAGACAAGGAAGTATTAGAGAAGAAATATTACAAAAATAATATGCAAAGATGCAGGGCATTCTACAGAGAACAGGGCGTGCCTATGATACAGAGGCTTTTCTCTCAGTATGAGGATAGAATTGCAGTAGGACTTGTTGGTGAGGGCTCCGACTGCTTTGGGTTTGATGATGCAATCTCTATGGATCATGATTATGGAGTGGGCTTTTGTATGTGGCTTACGGATGAGGATTATGATGCAATATCAGGTAAGCTCCAGATGGAATACGAAGGTCTTATAATAAAATTTGGAGATTACTATTTGATGCAGGATGAAAAAAATAATACTGGTATCAAACAGGAGCAAAAAGATATAAGCAGATTTATTGACGGAAGACGTGGGGTATTCCGGATATCAGAATTTTATAACAAGCTGTTATTTCCGAATAATGATTTAGGGACAGCTGATTTGTCGGATTATTCTGAAATACCTGAGGAGTTTTGGTATAAGGTCAGGGATGAGGAGCTTTCAACAGTCGTAAACGGACAGATATTCAGAGATGATTTAGGTGAATTTACAAAAATAAGGGAACGATTGCTTGGGTATTACCCGAGAAAGGTATGGATGCTTAAGCTTGCAGAACATCTGCATTATTTTTCACAGTATGCGCAGAGTAATTATGAGAGGATGATGGCAAGAGCCGATTATACTACAGCTATGCTTTGTGTTTCAAAGGCGGCTGAGTGTGCCATGAGAATTGCCTATATTATGGACAAGGCATATGCACCTTATTATAAATGGATGCGAAAGGGAATGAATAATCTTCATAAGCTTAGGGATGTGGCAATTATGCTTGACGATATTGCAAAACAGCCATGTCAGATAGCCGCATGGACAGATAAGGAATACGACCCATACAACATCAATGAGGACGACATAATTATTCTTTCCTTTGAGTCTATTGCCAAACGGATTCATGGGGAGCTTGTTGCGGCAGGTCTTATAACCGGTGACAGCACGTTTTTAGATAACTATTGTCAGATGATTGTGGATAATGCAACAGGGCATGTCAGAACATTCGTAGTAACGGATGAGAATACGGATAATGAACAGGAAGATTTGATAGCGGATGAACCAACTGAAGATATTATTAAGGAACCGGTTAAAACAAAAAAGGATGAGCTGATAGACGATATTGTAATGCATGAATGGAAACAGTTTGATAAGGTAGAAAATGAAGGCGGAAGGGCAGATTGTCAGGATGACTGGAATACATTTTCGCTTATGAGACGAAGTCAGTATATGGCATGGAATGAGGAACTATTGGCAAGCTATAGGGCAGATTTGATTGAGGCGGAGGAAAATGGCTGGAATCTTATAACAGAGAAATATGCACGTATGATGAAGTCAACAGCCCCGGAGAGATACGCTGAGATTGAGGGCACCCTCCCTGTAAGGAATGAGGAAAGAATTGCCATTCAGGAGGAAATTATTAAAATACAGGTTGAGTGGATGGAAGAGTTTGCAGCAAAATATCCGAAGATGGCAGGCAATGCAAGAAAAATACACACATATGAGGACAATCCGATAGATACCTCATATGAGACATATTTGCGTGGAGAGCTTGGAACGTACTCCGATGTTACACTTGTATTGTATGGAAGATTTATCGTGGAAACCAGAAAGGGCGGAAGAAATCTAGCATACATTATTATGAATAATACCGCAAAGGGATATGGATATAATTCAGTGGCAGATGCCGAAATGAAAATGTAATTAAAATGTACAGGATAGAATATAAAGCTGCATGAGGTGAGGGAGATTACATGGAGTATAAATTATATGAGACCAAGGCAGTTGTTGTGCTGAAAAAGGGCGAGGGAAGAACCATAAAAGCAGGTGGACTCTGGATATATGATAATGAGATAGAGAGTATTATGGGCACTTGCGATGACGGAGATATTGTGCTCGTCAGGGATTTTGACGGTTATCCTATGGGTAAGGGTTTCCTTAACAGAAAATCTAAAATATCTGTGAGAATGCTTACGAGAAATGCAAATCAGGAAATAGACAGTGACTTTTTACATATGCGGGCAAAAAATGCATGGGAGTACAGAAAAAAGACGGTTGATACAAGTAGTTGCAGGGTAATATTCGGAGAGGCGGATTTTTTTCCGGGACTTGTTATAGATAAATTTGAGGATGTGCTTGTGGTTGAGTCACTGGCACTTGGGATTGACAGGCTGAAGCTTGACATAATTGCCATTTTAAAGGAAATTCTTCTTGCAGATGGTATTGTGGTACGTGGCGTTTACGAGAGAAGCGATGCCAAGGTTCGTGAAAAAGAGGGCATGGCAAGGAGCAAAGGCTTTATAGGGGAAGCATTTGACACGAAGGTTTCAATCGTTGAAAATGGAGTGAAATACATTGTTGATGTTGAGGACGGACAAAAGACCGGTTTTTTTCTTGACCAGAAATATAATAGAAAAGCGATACATGGAATCTGCAAGGATGCAGATGTACTTGACTGCTTCACTCACACAGGCTCCTTTGCATTAAATGCGGGTGTGGCAGGAGCAAAGAGTGTTGTCGGAGTTGATGCATCGGAGCTTGCCATAAAGCAGGCCAAACAAAATGCACGGCTGAACTTCCTTGAGGAGAAGGTCCATTTCGTGTGTGAAAACGTATTTGATTTTCTTCCAAGAATGGAGCAGGAAGGAAACACATATGATGTTGTAATACTTGACCCGCCTGCATTTACCAAATCAAGAAGCTCTGTAAAAAATGCAGTAAAGGGCTATAGAGAGATTAATATACGTGGAATGAAGCTTGTGCGTGATGGGGGATTTCTTGTGACGTGCTCCTGCTCTCACTTTATGGATTTTGAGTTGTTTACAAAAACAATTCATCAGGCGGCAAATAATGCTCATAAAAGATTAAGACAGGTAGAGTTCAAAACACAGGCTCCGGATCATCCAATACTCTGGGCAGCAGATGAGTCTTACTATCTTAAATTCTATATTTTTCAGGTTTGCAATGAGCAGTGAGCATATACGTGATGGAAAAAATTACCAGCTTCCATTTGCGTCAAAAAAGTGTCCATTGACGTAATATAGGTACAGATATGGAAGTTCAATGACGATAGTTATTATAGAGCGAAAGTATTTTGAATACTGTAGTTTTAATCTTGGCATAGTTCTGAAGAACGTGCAGACAGGTAACAAAGGAAATCGAAAAGGAGATGGATATATGAGAATTACATCACAAATGCTTAATCAGAATATGAAAAAAGCAGGTGTGGGAGGACAACGGCGTACATTACTTGATTACATAAAAACCGGTAAAAGCTCCAACCTGTTTAATATTATGAATACGAAAGCAGGAACAGCAGTAAATACTGCTGAAAGAACAAAGTATGAAAAGCTTGATAAGGCAGCAGATAAGGTGGTAAGTCAGGTGGAAAAGCTTGCCAGTGACAAGGAAGACAGTGTTATGAACAAAGCTAAGGAAAGCGGAGACAGAACACAGCTGTACAAGGATGCGGAGGCATTAATTGATAACTATAATGATATGCTTTCTGCAATGAAATTTGCAACAGGCAATTTAAATTCATTTTACCGTAAGAGTATAAAAGAACTTGTAGAAGAAAATAAGGAACAGCTTGCAGGCATTGGTATAACTGCCGGTTCTGATGGCCGCCTTAATATAGATAAGAGCAAATTTAATGATGCTGACTTTGAAAAGGTTGAGCAGATGTTAGGGAACAAGAGCTCGTTCTTATCCAAGCTTGCTTTTGTCTCACAACACATAGGTGATAATGCAGCGGCAAATGTAGAAACAACTTCAAGCAGTTATCTTCCGAATGGCGTGTCGTCAAGGGGACGTCAAAATAGGTATGATTTTAAAGGGTAACAGTGATGTGTTATGTTAAATATCCTAAGCTGTCCACTTACGTCAAAAACTGTCCAGTTGCGTCAAAACAGCTTCCAAGAATAATTTTATGCCGATAAAATAATTGAGGATTAAGAATTACTTGGAGGTGGATACAGTTGCTTATAATAGTGGGTGACGATGACAAGAAGAGCATTACAGTAGGAAAGGGAGAAAGCACTCAAACAATTAAGGTGGAAGATATATATTATATTGAGAGCAACGACCATAAGGTTTCCATGTCATTAGGGGATACATGCATGGAATTTTATGGAAAGCTTACAGACCTTGAAGAGGCATTGAAACCGGATTTTTTCAGAGTACATAAAGGCTATTTGGTTAATTTGAATTTTATTGAGCGTTATAACCGTACAGATATATACATGAAAAATGGAGATATGCTGTCAATATCAAAATACAAATATCAGGACTTTGTTAAAGCATACAACAAATATTTCTCCCAGAGTTAGCGCTGCTGAATAATTAAAATGTTTATAAGACTGCATATAATAGATAAGGCTGTCGTTCTAAGATAACTTAGGACGACAGCCATTATATTTGTAATAAAAAATTTTCTTTTCTGTTGACACGTTCCTGCTAGTTACTGCATGGATGCTATTAAAGCAGCAATATCATCCGGTGACATCATTTTGTTTGGGTCGTCACTGACAGGTGGTGCTACCGGTTCTGGTTCCGGTTCTGGCTCACTTGCAGGTGTTGAAGCTGATGCAAACAAAGCAGCGATATCATCAGCAAAAAAAATAGACTAAGGGGAATCAATTTAAAGAGGAGAA
>CAMWGV010000055.1 GCA_947173945.1 uncultured Lachnospiraceae bacterium | reverse complement strand
GATAACTTCTAATTATCCATCCCACTAAATCTTACCAACGTAAACCCACTAAAATTTACATTTAATACAAGACAGTTCTACATCACATAGCACCATCCACCACATTAAACCATATTTCGATTATACTCTACATCTTTCGCCAAGTCACTAAACTCATTGTCCTAGTTACTAATGACTTTGTCCTACCTCATCCACTTTCCTCCCTATATTTTCTTTTTGTACTGTATTCCCTTTTCATTTAGGTACTTCGCTTTCTCCTGTCACCATGTCCGATACCACCTGCCACAGAATAGGCAGATTACTCCTTTAATGACAAATGATAAATTTCTATCGCTTTAGTGTGTATAGCAAACTACTCTAAGCGCCCGTTCTTCGATATCTCTACTCAGTCTTTATCAGTCCCTTTTTCCGCCAAATCCCTGATTATTCTTCGAATGTCAGGCTCTAGCTGCTTCCGTTCTCTAGCTATAGTCAAAATTGCAATCCAGCATTTCCCTTCCTTGTCTATCCCATCAAAAGAGATAGATGTAAACTGACACCTCCCGACGCAGCAAGTCCATGAATTTCTTGGTTATTGCTTAATGTCATCTGAATCACATCTTCATCTATTTGGGCAAAAGGAAAAACGGTAAAACTGATTTTGTTTTACCGCCTTTAATCATTCTTTTACTATTTCTTTCATTCAGATTATTTTTACCACATTATGATTACACCACACCTAAAAGCTCCTCCAGCATCGCTCCCGCATAAAATTACTGATTACCTCTATCGTTTCCCCTTCATAAAAAACTACCCAGCAGTTTATTGAATTCTGAAACATCCTTTTCAGGAATGACAATAAATCCTTCTCCATGTACACTCAGGTAATGATTTACAAAAATTACGGATGCCCTTTTATTTCCATCTGTAAACACCTGTACCTTCATGCAATACAGACACAGTTCAATCGCTATATCTACTACTTCTTTCTTTAGGGAACTTTTTTGTTTACATTATGCTCTAAATGTTCCCTATCCATCAACCGTATTCTCTGTAATTTTTAATACTCCTCCCTCAGCAAAAAATCCATCAAATACACAATCTTAACCCCATTAATGTTACCTGCAGCAAGCTCATCAAGAGTTACCACGTACTTAGGGTAGTGATCCTTAATTTCAAGCAGATTGGCAACCTCACGGTCAGATTCCTCCGGCAGATTACGGCATACCTGTACATAAATACGCTCGTCACGCTGTACCGCAACAAAGTCAATTTCTTTCGTTTCATTTTTGCCAATATAGACCTCATAGCCTTTTCTGCGGAGTTCAAAGTACACAATATTTTCGAGCATGGCAGCAACAGATTTCGGATTAAATCCCATCATGCAGTATTTAAGAGAAGGATCCGCAAGATAGAATTTCTCCTGCGTTTTCAACACAGATTTTCCTTGCATATCATATCGCTGGCAACGGTAAATCACAAAAGCTTTTTCCAGCCATTCCAGATAGTTATAGACGGATTCCACCGAAAGAGAACGCCCCTCGTTTTTCAAAAACTTCACAATAGCATTAGCAGAAAAGGTCTTACCTACATTCTCCACAACATACTTTACCACGCGGTTAAAAAGGTCAAAATTCTTAATGTTATGTCGTTTTGTAATATCACTGGTAACAACAGAAGTATAGATTCCCTCGACAATCTGATAAGCTGCACCTTCATCAAAGTTGCTCAGTGCAATAATCGGAAAGCCACCCATCCGAATGTAGTCATTCAACAATTCTTTAGGCGTGTGGCCAGATTGATTTTTAAATTCCATATACTCAGCAAAGGACAACGTAAACACAGGGATAGAAATATATCGGCCTGTCAGGTACGTGGATATTTCACTTGACATTAATTTGGAGTTAGAGCCGGTAACATAAATATCAGTGTTAGAATTTTCAAGCAAGCTGTTGACGGCTTTTTCCCAACCGGTAATTTCCTGCACTTCATCCAACAGAAGATAATAACGCTCACCGTCGGTCATTTTTTCCTTAATACCATTGTACATGTCCTTGTCGGTCATACCGACATCAAAATCTTCTGAGGTATAACACATACTGATAATATGGTCGGCTTTAACACCATCCCTTATTAAATCTTCCTGTAGCATATGTAAAATTGTAGATTTACCGCAACGACGGATACCCGCTAATATTTTCACTAGCGGCACATTGCGGTATGTTTTCAGGATATTCAAATAGTAAGTTCTGACAATCATGACATCGCCTCCTCTTACCATTAGTATATCCAAAAATGTTTAAGTATTCAACAAGTTTTTACTTATATTTAATAAAAACTTTCCGTTAAAATATTGTTTTTAAGCTATTTAATAAAACATCAATCTCCCCCTGAATTACCTTTTAAATTCACGGAAAGGATGGATATTAACAATCACTTCAACCTCTCATATTCTTCTAACGCATAACCGTCTGTCATTCCGGCAATATAATCTGTAATGGCTCTTATTAGAATTCTTCTTTTTTCAAAAATAATAATATCCTTATCTGTGCATGAATTATCCACATTATTTATATGTTTAATAATTTTATCTTCATCCAAATCAGTTGTTGTTATTTCTTTAATTTCCTCATTTACCAATTTTATGCTGCCATCACTTAGATTAATTGCACTATTGGAAACTGCTTTATTTTTATGTTTGAGCGTTTCAATAAAAATCTTATGTATTGTACCCGAATGCAACAATCTCGGATTTTTATAATACCTTTCAAACAATCTCTGCACGATCATACTTGCATTATGGTCAGCACGTGCAACCTCGCTATTGCATATAACTTTTTTCTGTACCACCTTTTCTAAATAATCGTTTACCTTTTTCACTTCGTTAGAAAACCCTACCATACAAATTTGATTATCTAATGTGATTTTTCCAAGCTTCTCATGTTCCTCAATTTGATTTAAAGAACACTTAATAGTAGCCTCGATAAAATAATTCACAATTTTTGATACTATCGTTGCAATCTTCAATTCCCTTGCATCTACAATAAGGCGTTCTGAATCATCCACTTTTTTAAGTTCATCAAAAATCTTTTTATATAATTCTGAACATTTGTTTATTTTAAGCCGGTCCTCAAATTCTTCAATTGTCATTACACCGGAAGTCAATGCGTCATCAACATCATGGCCTCTCTGCGCAATTTCATCAGCAACAGCTACTACTTGTCCCTCTAAGCTTGAACAAACCTGCATTTCTTTCTTATAATCAATATGTATTTTACTTAAATATTGTTCCGAAATAAAATCCTTTATATTAATTTCGTTCGGTTTTAACTTTGTATGCTTTAAAACGCCTTCAATGACCTGAACACTTACATTCAAGCCGGGAAATTCCTTATATTTTTCCTCTATTTCAGTCAGAACCCGTGCACTTTGGTAATTATGTTTAAATCCACCATAGCACCTTTTGGCAAACATAGCTTCTGTTGCATTTATACCCACATCTATTTTACCACCTAAAATTTCATCCAGAGTCCGTTCTCCCTGATGTCCAAATGGAGTATGCCCTAGGTCATGCCCCAATGCTATTGCTTCTGTTAAATCCAAATTAAGCCTTAATGCATATGCAATAGCCTTTGCTATTTGGTTAACTTCAAGCGAATGCGTCATTCTTGTTCTGTAATAATCTCCTTTTTCAGACCCAAATATTTGTGCCTTATCTACCAATCGCCTAAATGCCTTACAATTAACAACCCGTTCTCTATCCCTTTGAAATTCGGTTCTGGATGGACCTGTATTTCCACTGGGATATATACGGACTGATTGTTCATCCGACTGTGCCAACACACTCATTTCATATATTTCGTCGCGCTGCACTTTTGTACTATGCCTTGATGTTAACTGTTCCTCATTATTGGCAAGTATTCTTTCATGGAGTTCTTGAAACAAGCTTTCCATATCACTCATTATCACATAATGGCCTGGCCCGAAATCGGTTGCAAGATCCAAATCAATTTTATCAGTAATACTCTCAATCGTTCGTTTATGCCGTTCACTTGTCAAATATATTTTCATAATATACTCAATATAATTTTTATCATTTATGTTCACATCCGAACCTATGAATATATCTTTTATAACATTTGAATCAGATTTTTCATATGAAATCATCAAAACAATTCCATTGCCTTCAAATTTATTTTTCATTTCCTTTAATGTTTCATCACCTGAAATATAAAAACGTTTTTCATTTTTCTCATAACTTTCTTGTGCATATTGATGTATGTGCTCAATACTATTATTGTTTTTAATAATCAAAACTTTCCCCATAAGTACCTCCCCAGATCGTTCATCCAAATACATCCTTAAGCATCACACTAAGTTGTGTATAAAACATATGTAAAGCTTCGTTTATCTTTGTATTCAAGTCCTTTATCTTAAATATTTTTTTCATTATACTTTATACCCATAAAAAAATCACTAAGCTCATTGTCCTAGTGATTAATGATTTCTTGTCAATTTAAAAAAGCTGTCGCACTAAGCATATTTAAAAACATGTTTATGTTATTAAATATGCTTAGTGCGACAGCCCCTGTCTTTACCTTATAAAACTTGTTCTCTCAAACTCTTCCTTCTCAGGCAAACCGTACTTTTCCTTGCCAAGAGCGATGCTCTTTATAAGGAAAGCCATATTTCTTGCAAGTACACGCATAATCTGCAAGCCTTCTGCATCCTGTGATGCCTCTCCTTTTTCTCTGCCGTGGACACCATTCCAGTACTGACTGGATGCAACCGGCATATTTGAAATAGTAAAATATTTATTCAACTCATCAAAGGTTGCTGACATGCCGCCACGTCTTGCAGTAACGACACATGCGCCCACCTTCATAGACTTGTCAAAATGTGCACTGTAAAACAGTCTGTCTAAAAAAGAAACCAGCGTACCATTGGCAGAACCATAATAAACAGGGGAAGCAATTACAAGCCCATCGCATGCCTCAAACTTAGGTATCGTTTCATTCACAATGTCATCAAATACACACTTTCCCTTCTCAAAGCAGCTATTGCATGCAATACATCCGCGAACAGCCTTGTTCCCTACCTGTACAATCTCCGTTTCAATTCCTTCCTTTGCAAAAATACGCTCCATTTCCTGCAACGCAATTGAAGTATTTCCACCCTCACGAGGGCTTCCATTTATTATAAGCACCTTCATTATTATTTCCCTCCAAAATATTCATTTGAGATACTTTGATTTCATGTATATTATAGCTTTTCAAAAATTATTCCCGGTTCACGCAGACACCTTCAAGCCAATCATACAGCATCCCTATATTTATTTAACCGTAACCTTACATTTTGCCTTCTTGCCATTGTATGTCTTATAGGTAATTGTAGCTGTTCCCTTTTTCTTTGCAGTAATTTTACATTTACCGCTTGACAACTTCTTAATGGACACTACCTTAGAATTAGATGTTGCCCATTTTACATTTGCAGCATTTGCCGCAACATATTTCGAAAGCTTCGGAGCGAGAGTATAGCTCTTTCCTTTATTAAGCTTTAAGGTTTGCTTGTTAAGCTTAACTGTAGTCGGTGCCTTCTTAACAACAATTTTACATGTTGCCTTTTTACCATTGGCTGTTTTTACTGTAACTGTTGTTGTTCCAACCTTTTTAGCTGTCACTTTTCCCGACTTACTTACCGTTGCTACCTTTGTGTTAGCTACACCCCATGTACAACCGATTGTTACCGTTGATGGTGCAATTGTTGCTTTCAACTTATAGGTTTCCTTGACACCCAATGTCACGCTCTTGTCTTTCAGCTTTATGCTTGTAGCACCAGCCTTTACAGTAACCTTACATGTAGCCGTTTTTCCTCCTACTGCCGTAGCTGTAATTGTAGCTGTTCCTGCTCCCTTTGCAGTAATTTTGCCATTGCTTACGGCAGCAACCTTTGCATTTGATGTTTTCCATGTAAGCGTACCGGAAGAAAATGCCGGCTCAATACTACCCTTTAAAGTATCTGTCTGCCCTACATATAATGTAACCTGAGTTTTATTCAGCTTAACTGAATCTGCCGGTATATTATCCGGATTATAATATGTCACACTATTATTTTGTGCAAATGTTTCAGCCGCAGAGCCTTTTGTTACTATCAGTTTTACTTCATCGGCATACTTCATCATATATTCACCCATCGTAGTTACCGAGCTTGGAATCGTAACATATTTCAAATTCGTATATGCAAATGCAAAATTCCCTATTTCCTTCAGGTTATTTCCCTGAAGCGTAATAGTGCTTAAGGACGAATTGCCAAATGCAGCCTCGCCTATTTTTGTTACCGAAGATGGAACTGTTAATGCTGTAATATTATCATTATAATAAAATGCATAATCTGCAATTTCTGTTACAGTTTCAGGGATGGTAACCTTTGCTGCATATGGGGCACACACCAGTATTGTTTTATTTTTGTAAAGGACTCCCGACTCAAAGGTATACACGCTCTGTGAATCTACATTTTTCAATGAGCTGCATCTTGTAAATACCCGACTGCCAATGTTCTCCACAGATGACGGAATATTAATTGTCTCAAGATTTTCACATGAGTTAAATGCATCATTCCCTATGTATTTTATTGTTGATGGTAACACGACCTTTGTAAGGCCTCTTTCACTAATTGCAAACTTTTCTCCTATGCCGACTACAGGCTCGCCACCTATTTCGTCGGGAAGATTAAGTACTGCCGGCATATTTTCGCCATCGTACTGATAAATTTCTATGCCATCATATTCAGAACTGTACCGTGTACTGTAAAGTGAAGTTCTTCTGGTTACATGATATGGTCTTGGTGCATTCCCGGAATAACCCGCTTCAACCTCAAAATATTCGCTACCATCCGAAACCATGGCATTCATATGTCCGGAGCCCGCACCAATGTCACGGTTTCCGTTTCTGTGCCATGCATTCAGTCCGATTTTTTTTGCCATTGCAATTACTGTATTTGTCGATGCCCAGCAATCGCCTCCACCACTTACTATAAGTCCTGCAGCAGATTGATAATACACACTGTATTCTCTGTCAGCTACAAACTTTGCAATCTTTTCAAGCTTGTCGTAAGTGTCCATGTCTTCCGTTATATTTTTGGATATGTACTCATCCATAATTTCGTTGGCATAAACATCAGCATAATCTTTAACCTCAACATTTACATTAAATGTTTGGCTTCCTGCTGTAACCTTAACAACACTTTTTCCGTACTGTATATCATTCGTTACTCTTGTAGGTGTCTGATTCGGATACTTGCTTGTTGTTCCCATATTACCGTACCAATACCATGTAGTTACCTTTGGTTCAAGCATACCACTTTGTGATACAATAACAGAATTACCCTCAATAACGCTGTAAGTGACCGTGGTTGCTCCACTTACATTTAGCTGAAACGTCTGATTCAGGTCTGATGGAATGGAAATATATTCCTGTGCCCAATCATCCAATCCATAGAGCGTAACACTTGTAGCATTAATCGTTACTGTGGATGCTGCAAAAACCGTATTGCCGCCCCCAAAAGTCAAAATACTGCAAAACATAATCAATGTAGTGAACAAAGCAATTACTCTTTTATGTTTTCCCATATTATACTCACTCCTTTAATATTCACTCTGTTATCATCATATCCTCACTTAAATTACATTTTATTCGCCTGCCGACAGCTTAAAGAAGCGTAAATCTGCATCAAGTTTTTCAGAAAGATTCATCAGTTCACCTGCTGCATTTGCCATAACAGAAATAAAGGAATTTAATTCTTCCATAGATGCATATGTCTGCTGTGTGGATGCAGCATTCTCCTCAGATATTGCAGACAATCCTTGAATAACATCTACCACCTGTTCTCTGGATTCATTGCAGGCCTTCGTCTGTCCCTTGATTCCTTCTGTTTTCTGCCAACATATATTTATGCCTTCCTCAACATCCTCAAACTTGGCTTTTGTGTCATCCAGCTTTCGTTGCTGTTGGTCAACAATTATTTTAACTTCCTCCATAACCTCAACCATAAGCTCTGATTCCATTAACAAAGAATCAACGATTTCCTCAATTCTTGTAGAGGACTCATTCGACTGTTCAGCCAGCTTTTGTATCTCAGACGCAACTACCGCAAATCCCTTTCCATGCTCTCCTGCTCTTGCCGCTTCTATAGACGCATTCAGGGAAAGAAGATTTGTTTCCTCAGCTATTGAACTGATAAGAGCAATAGCTTCTTTAATAGATTGAACCGATGCATTTGTTGCATATACCTGATTACCAATTTTATCCAGTGCCTCCGTTGTTTGATCATTTGAAGCTTCAAGCTCCTTAATAATCTTTGCGGATTCGTCACCCGCATCTTTCATTCTTGCCGCATTACGGTCAAGCTCTGAAACACTCTTTACAATGTTCTCTATCACCTCTCCAA
Source organism: uncultured Lachnospiraceae bacterium (assembly GCA_947173945.1). Lineage (GTDB taxonomy): Bacteria > Bacillota > Clostridia > Lachnospirales > Lachnospiraceae > Coprococcus_C. The sequence goes on along the minus strand of CAMWGV010000055.1, from coordinate 9,937 downwards.
TATTGGCAACGTATATATTTGCATTTTCAATTTCCTCAGCCTGCGTTACTGCCCCCTGAGATATATCTCCAACTGCGCAATTAATCTCCTGTGTGGTTGTAGATGTATTTTGTGCCATATCCTCAAGATTTTTTCCTGAATCAATCATTATTTTTGATGACTGGTGTATATCACCCAAAATTTCCTTAAGCTTTTCAACGAAATTCCTTAATGCCCGTAGCATATCGCCTATTTCATCCGTTCTGTTAATATATTTTGGATTTACATCAAAATTAAGATTACCCTGTGATAAGATATGTATTGCAGCCTCTGCACTTTCTATTGAACGAACAATTCCAACAGTTATTATAATACTCACAACAATTATAATAGCTTCAACTACAGCAATACCTATGGAAATTGATTTTATAATACTATTAACATAAGACTCTGCCTCCTTACTTGGTATTCCCGCAAACATCATTCCAATTACATTACCGGTTGAATCCTTCAATGGTGTGTAATAAACATAATAATTTTCGCCATTTATCTGCGTATTATAATTCTTATACTCTTTTCCCTTATTCAATACAGTTTCTACAACCTTATCATTCGCATCTGTGCCGACGATTCGCTGCTTCGTTTCATTTGAGATAAGTGTAGTAGCCATACGGGTTTTCCCATAAAATATGGTTATATCGTAATCTGTCCCTTCAACCATCGCATCTAAAACATCCATATTTTCTGTAATATTCAAGTCACCCTTCATAAGACATCCATCTTCAATATAATAGTCCCCTTCAGCCAACCCATTGTAGGCACCTGTCATACTTGTCACCATGCCCTGAAGACCAAGCATCGTTTCATTTTTCATACCCTCTTTCGTTTTGCTAATTGCAATAAATGTAATAAAAAGAGCCAATAAAACACATGGAACAATAGACATAAATAACAATTGCTTTCTCAAACTCACCCTTACCTTTTTATTCATCAAAAACTCCTTTCCTTTTTACATCAACCATGCGCATATATAATCCGCATTGCCGGGCCACCTCCCCTTGTGTATGTGATTTACAAATATTATAGCACTTTAATTCGACAATTGCTACTTTCTATCACTTTTTAATTTTATTAAATCCTAATAAAATCTCCAAAAACAAGCGAGAAATATTGTTGACACATTTGCGTATTTATGCTATACTGTTTTCGTATTCAATACATTTTAGTTCTCACATGATGCATGTTATGGTATTCGGTGATGTGCAGATATTGTGAGTTTTTTTAATTTTTGTTTACAATAAATATATTAGGAGGTACCACAATGAATAACGGTACAGTAAAATGGTTTAATTCGGAGAAGGGGTACGGATTTATTACAAATGATGCAACCGGAGAAGACGTATTCGTACATTTTTCAGCCATTCAGGTAGACGGATTCAAAACATTAAATGAGGGTCAGAAGGTTTCATTTGATACTGAGGCAGATCCAAAGGATGCCAGCAAGTCACGTGCTGTAAATGTAGTTACAGTTTAATAAAATTATATTTAGTTTAAAAAATGCATCACCATGAAGTGTTTTCTTATCAAAGAAAAACGTTTCATGGTGATGCATTTTTAGATTAGAATTAGTATTGACCACGTTTGTATACTCCTGCAGTCTGTACTACTTCATGAGTGTCTTCATCGTAGCGATATTCCACGTCCCTTACATCATCCTTTATGGCAAACGTATTTTGTCCCATAACAATTTTAGTTCCACCATAGGCATATCCTGTTATTTTTATAACCGCTTGTTCTCTTGCCATTTCCATTTCTGAATTAAGTTGTTCAAGCTTTTCTTCCAGTTTTTTATAATCTGCTGCCACAATTACCTTCGCCCTTAGTATACGCATGCGCAGTTCTTCATTTTCCTTTGTTCTCTTATTTCCGGGTATCGCGTCAAATCTTTTTAGATTTTTATTTAACAGTTCCATGTCATTTGACATTTTTTCAAGCTGGTCTTTGTATATTATTGCATCCTGAATATGCTCAGAGGAAACTCCTGACTGCAGCGTTGTAGCAATTCCCAATGTGTTTCCAACTTCCTTTACAATAATTCCCTGCATTGCAGAAACGTTACCACCGATAATTACTCCCTGCCTGGAGTTTGCGTAAATCTTTCCTTTTACCGCAACATCACTGTCCAGTATATAATTTGCATACAAATCTCCACCTGTGCTGGCAATACATCTTTCCATAAAGTTACATACTATGTCTCCTTTGGAAACCATTGTGCACTTATTTCTACCCTGAACGCCCTTTCTGATTGTTATAGAACCTCCTGCTATAAGCCGGCATCCACCTACGTGCCCATGAATATAAATATTTCCGTCTGTCTCTATGGTAAGCCCGCTTCGCACATCACCCTTTACCTCGACATCACCGTTAAATTTGACGTTACCCTGCTGTATATCCAGATCACCATGTACCTCATATACACTTTCAATTATAATTTGATCTTCATTCTTGCGAATACGTCCATCAAGTGCCGCTCTGTACTCTTTTCCATCCTCACTTACATTAAAACCCTTGCCTCTAAGTTTGCGGAGATCCTTTCCCTTAATAGGAGGAATCATCTCCGAACAAACCGTGTACCCATATTCGCCCGGTGTCGGTGGAACGTACACAGCAAACAAATCATCCTTTTTAATCATGGCAAGCTTTAGGGAATTTATGTAATCTACAGAACCATCCTCTTTAAGTATCGGTTTGGATTTATCATCCTCCATTGCAACCGTAAACTCATAAAATCCGTCATGACCGTTTATAGGCGGTTTCCCTTTCGCCACCACAATGTCCTGTCCATAATGTTCCGGCTTATACAACATGGCAACTGCTTCCTTGTCAATACCTGCTGTGATGCCGTTTTCCTTTAAGTAGCTCTCAATAAATCCGTCAGGAGGACACAACTGTTGTTCTCCCTCCGGCTGCTTAACTGTCAGGGATACGCTCATACGTTCATCATCAATTTTTAGTACAACCCAATCTTTTTCCATAAGCCTTTACCCCCACTGTTGAACAACCTACATTAAGGTAGAACTTCCTTTAATATAAATATACTTTATAAATGCTCTTATAGCAAGCAAAAAATCAGTCTCTTAAGGCTTCAAATGCACCAAATAAATCCAAAACCCCATAACCCCATATTCTGTTCGGGTATTTTAGTGGATTTACCCTGTCTGCACCCCTAATCAACATTTGTTTTATACTTGAACCTGTCATAAGCGGACTGTTTCCATCCACAATTCCCCACTGTAAAATCAGTGCAGCCCCTCCTGCCACAACCGCAGATGCAATACTTGTTCCGCTTTTTCTCGTATACAAAACATTTTGAGTACTGCTCGTGCCTCTGCCGGCAAATACCCCCTGAATATCTACAGCTGGAGCAGTTATATCCGGTTTTATCCTGCCACTTCTCGTATAACCGCGGCTTGAATTTACATATATTGCATTGGTTTTATAATCATAACCGGCAACTGTAATTACACCTTTATTGTTTCCCGGTGAACAAATTGTCACATCCGGATCAGGAATGGCAAACCTTGTATCTGAGTTTAAGAAATTATGTATGGGAAGCCACATATTAAATCCATTTTCTCCTGTCGCTCCCTGACCGCTCACCCTAATCGTCCATATGCCCTCAGCAGGTTCCTTAAACCTCATAAAAACACAAGGGTCCCCGGTTGTTCTGCCCGCCGTTAATGTCTGCACATCCACAGTGGTTCCCTCATACAAAAATGTCTTAGAGGCCTCCCCTGACCGTGTAACCGGAATTCCCGAAAATATTTCTCCTGTAGGCGACACAACTCTTACATCTAAAAATCCCGGGCTCTCTCCCCAAATTTCCATGACAAATCCCCTGTCATTACTGCCTACTACAATCTCAACATCACTGTACTCCCCATCTATTGACAATTCCCGATAGTGCGTACCATATCCTGTCTCATTTCCTGCTGCCGTAACAACTGCGACACCTCTAAGCCCCGTGAAAGAATTCAAATACAAATCCAGATATGTATTGCCATTATGGTCACCCTGGTTTGTTCCAATACCCATACAGATAACGAGAGGCATCCTCCGCTCTGATGCGTAATTTGTAAGATATTTAATGCCAAGCATTATATCGTCCTCACTAAAGCATTTCGCATCCTCCGGAATAATATTAATGCTCTTAAGTATATTCTTTGCCGGACGCAGCTTGACCATAATTATTTCAGCACCGGGGGCCATTCCATCATTTCCCGCAGCCACAGATGCCAAAAATGTCCCATGTCCATCCTCATCAATAGATGGTATCTGTTCGTAAGGATTATTTGTTTTTAGTGCATCGTTTATCTGCTCTTCAGTAAATACTGCCCCATACCCAAATGAAGCTTCACTTTTACCATAGACATCTTCATTTTGGTCCCATAGTGCCACTATTCTTGTCGTACCGTCTGCTCTTCTAAATGCCGGTGAACCTATATCGATTCCCGTATCTACAAATCCGATTAACACTCCGCTGCCATCAAGTCCAAGCCCCGGAAATCCGCGAAGCCTTTCAGCACCTGTCACACGAACCACATCCTCATCCATCAGTCCATAGCATTGCGGCAGTACCTGATATCCATATTTAAAAATATCTCCTTCCGGTGTTACATTATGCTTTTTGTATACAATAACAAACTGATTATTAATTATAGATACGCAATCCGGTTGAAAACTGTCATACACACCTTGAATATCATTATCATATCTGACAAGAAACGAGAGATAATCCTCTGAATAAATATATTGAGAACATCCGTTATCCATATATTACCCCCAAATCCAAACTAATATATAGATAAAGTATATGCCTATTTTACTCTGACTATGGCTTTAATAATTTGAATTCTCCACCGAAGCATGGACTTAAAGTCTGCATGGCTGAGTCCACTGACATTTCCTCCATGCCGTCTATATTGCCCAAGCTTTCTGGATGTAAAAATAACTTTCCCCTTTTTTTCTGCCACAAGCCCAATCCATTGGTCATGCATTGCTATGTCCCTTGGCATAGGTAAAATATAGTCTATCAATTCTCTCTTAAATGCCATGGCACAACCCATATATGAATTTCGTATTATATTTTTAATAATCCCCCTGCGACTGTTTTTCAGTCTGTAAAACGAGTCGTTAATCACATGTTCCAGTTGTTCGTCCATAATCCGGACATCATGCATAACAAGAATTGCACCTGTTTTATCAAAACATTTTTTTACAAAGCTTACTTTATCCGCTTCCCAGACATCATCCTGATCGGCAAGAAAAATTATATCTCCGCCACACATGGAAATTGCATTTTCAAAATTTTCAATAATGCCCTTTCCCGGACCCTTTGACAAATGAATTCTACTCTCGGTCTTTGCAAACTGATTAAGCAATTCCTCGCTTCCATCCTCTGACGGATCAATGGAAATGCAAATCTCATCCCCACTGTCCAGCTGTCTTAAAATAGATTCCAACTGCTGTTCCACATACCTGCTTCCGTTGTAAACTGCCATAGCAACAGACACCATATGCCATTCTCCCATCATTTTAAAAATCGTATATCCCTATATTTAAGTGCAAGCTTGATATGTTTCCTCATAATAATATAGTAATATACCAGTTTTCTGTCCCCATAAAAAATCTTAAGGTCTGCTTTTTGTTTTGCAAACCTTTTTGCCGCTCTTTTTTTTGTATCCTCCACGGCAGAAAAATGCTGCTTGATTTTATAATTCAATACTGTCGGATATATGCCTCTTTTTCTCATTTCAAATATAAATGCATGGTCAATATAATCCAAAAACATATTTTCATCATACCTGTAATTATCGTAGCAGTCCCATCTTACTGCCATGCAGCTGTTTATTCCGGTAATTTGTCTTTCATCGGCTCTCAACGCTTCCTTGACACTACCAAACCGTTTAACAATTTTATCTTTCATAAGACATGGAGACATCAGCCCTATTCCATCATTTACAATTGGAAGCAATATAGGCTCATGCCTTAATTTTATTTCGTCCGGATAATTAACCGGTATTTCTGTGTCATCATCAAAAAGACATACATAGTCATGTTTATCGGGCGACAACTCATCTCTTATCATATCAATAGCTCTGTTGTATGCACATGCAAGCCCCTTATTTCCACCCATTGAAATATAATAAGCTCCCGCATCAGCAACCTTTTTTCCGTTACCCATATCCTTTGTACTGTTGTCACATACTATAAGCGTTACCCCATTTTCCATGAGTGCTTCATATGAAGTTTTTTCAAAGATTTTGTTATACAAAACAATAATTCCATAAATCAACATGAAATATATCCCTCTAAAATTTTATTCCCCACTTCAAAAAATACTTGGTAAGCGAGGACATAAACCTGATAACCCCTTTAAGACTTCTCGTATTTTCTCTTTCCCATCTGTGAATTACACTTACATCCGGATAAAAAACAATATATCCTTTTTTCCGCACACGTCTTGATAAATCAGCATCCTCGCAGTACATAAAAAATCTACTATCAAAACCCTCAAGTTCTTTAAAAAGTGCTGTTCGTACAACAGAAAAACATCCCGTTGAAAACTCTATTTTCACAGGCTTTTCAAAGCTTTCATCCTGTCTTGTATATTGTCTTCTAAGATACTGAAACGGCTTAAACTTGCTTATTATCACGTATCGTATTGTCGGACAATATTTAGGCAGATACTGCTCGCTTTTATCCTCATTTAATATTTTAGGAGTAACCATTGCAACATTTTCGTGCTTTGCCATAAACCCACACAGGGTCGAGATAACATCTGATTCCAGCTTTATATCCGGATTGATAATAACATGGTATTCTGAGTCAATAAGAGAAACAACCTTGTTGTGCCCCTCACCAAATCCGCTGTTTTTTTCATTTTCTATCAGCTTAACGTTTTCATATTTTCGCTTAATAAGCTCCCTTGTCCCGTCAGTAGAGCCATTATCAACTACATACAATTGGAAATCCACGTTCTTTGTACACTGCAGAACACTTTCTATACAGTCCTCTATAACATCTATATTGTTGTATGTTACTACGCATCCGCTGACTTTCATAAAATGTTTCCTCTTTATATTTTCTTTAATCTGCTCAAAAGCTCCTCATCGCTCATCTTAAAAACGTCATCTATAATCCAGATATGCATATCCTTAGCTCTCTGCTTAAAAAACTGTGTACCTGTTGTATCATCACAGCCTCTTGCAAGTATAAGTGCCTTTCTTGCATACTTACCACCGAACTTTCTGGACACTGTTTCTAATTCATGCAGGGCGGCTCCCCCTGCTTTTCCGCTTTTACATGATATAAATATAGGACAAACCTTTTTCATCAATATAATATCTATTTCATTTATGGTATCATACCCCGGATTTTCAATATCATGTATTTCACCATCCCAGTCTATATGTGCACCTATAAGTGCATCGGAAAAAGCATAGCCATCCCTTGTAGCCACCTCATAGACATGCAGCTCCAATATATTTCCCGCTTTACCGATGATTCTTTTTATCATATTGTTTTTATAACGGTAAACGACTCTCTTTCCCGCTTCACTATAATCCTTAATAAGTCCACTCTGATGTAAATCTCTTAGAAGCTGTATTGCCTCCCCTAAGGGATTTCTAAAAAGCTCAACCCAGCCCTCATACTGGTCAGGTATACTCTTCCTCAGCTCATCTATCCTTGCACAATATCTGTTCCAGTTTCCTTTATGCTTCTGGCATATTTTCCACGCCGCCCTTATATCCTTTCTGAATTCCTCCGTAAAATTCCATACGGAATAATTTCCCGTCTGCTTTGTAAGTACCCCTCCGTGAAGGATTATATCGTCAGCTATGCTTAAATTATAATGGTAATCTGAGGTTACAACTTCAGACCCTCGTATATCAATTTCCGTTCCCGTAAATGGATCAATTCTAAGCTTACTTATATCCATTCTTGCTGCTATACATCCAAGGGCAATAAGTATAAGCTCACTTCCTCCTGTAAGCTCAAATCTCACCCCAGGATTTTCCCTTATTATATCTGTCATCAAGGCAATAGCTCCATCCAAGTCATCCTTTGGAATTTCAATAAATTCAAGTTCTGTGTCACTGCACTTATTGTCCCTGAAATGCTTGATATCATTTATTTTCTTCGTAATCATATTATCCTTGTGTCCAAGAAATATGATTTTTTCCGGCCTGTATTTCAGCATTGCCATTATGTTTTCCAATGGTTCCTCCGAATAAAATTCTACTATGACCTTTGTACGCCCCATATGTAGCCACCCCCTTCTAATGACACTAAATATTTTATCTTTAAGGGCATTAAAAGTCAATATACTGTCATCCCTTACAATGGCATATACTCTTTATTTTAATTACATCCCAGCAAAAACTTTTTTAAAAATTTAATTAAAATAAAATATACCATAAAATATCCATATCAAAACACTAGAATATTTTTAGCCGATATGATAAAATAAGCCTATATGTAATTTTATTTTGAATATAAACGATAAACACTATCCGGAGGATACCTTCATGAATGTATTATACAAAAGACTTATCACTGTAGGTATGATAAGCATTACTTGTGTGTTAGCTTGGATTTACTGTATTATGGAATATCGGAATCAGCCGATTTTCATCGTCGTGGTTTCTCTTGCTTTGGTTATTTCTGTTTTTGCATTCTTAAGTGTAATTACAGGACTTAACGATGCAAAGGAAGCGAATCTTAAAGAATACATAGACCAGACCGTAATAACAGGCTTTAAAGCACTTGCAAGCGGCAGTGAAGATGCAGAGCGACTTAACAAGGCATCTTATGTACAGATTCGTAAAATTGCAACAACACTGAAAAAGATGGATGAGGAAAAAGCTGTTATCGCCGCCCGTCAGGAAGCTCTTATCAAGGAGGCCGCTGACATTTCAAACCACACTACAGTCCAGACTATCAATAAGGCAGTAAAAGTACTAATAAAATACAACGAAATCAGCACAAGTAAGCTAATCACATCTATTGATAAACTGGATAACGATTTGGGTGCATTATCAAAGCTGATTGAACAATGTTCTGATAGTGAGAAGGAAGCATTTGCCCTTTCCATTAATTCACTCTTAGACGATATTACATCAATTAAAAACCGTGTAGTTTCCATGTCTGGAAAAATTTCAGAGCTTTCTCTCGCACCTGCTCCTGCAGCCGAGGCTCCAAAAGACAGCTTGGAAATATTTGACGGAGAGCCGGATGAGCTTCCGGATGATATTGTAGATGATTCTGATGAGGGACTCACATTTGCAACCGATGATTTGCCGGATGACTTTGATTTACCTGTTGGTATCCAGGAAGATGCCCCGGATGAAAACGTTGCTGATGAAACCCCATTTATAAACGAGATACCTGATGCAAATGTTGTTGCTGAGGCTTCCGATATTGATGTTAACTCTTTATTGGATGCAATGACAGAAGCTGAACCGGAACCAGAACCGGAACCAAAAATGGAGACTCCAATCTCTATTGCTGCATCCTCAGAGGAAGAAGCAATGACCAGAGCTCTTGAAGCGATTTCTGAATCAGCGAAAGCGCCTGCACCTAAAACACCGGAACCGGAAGTTATTACAGCACCTGCTGATGATGATCCAAACAAAAAAATGTCGCCAGATGACATTGCTGCTTTATTTGCAGCAGCTTCAACACCTGCAAGTGAACCAGAACCACAACCGGAGCCAAAACCGGAACCAGAACCGGTAGCACCGCCTACCAGTGATGACCCGAACAAAATGATGTCGCCGGATGATATTGCTGCTTTGTTTGCATCAGCTTCAAAACATGCAGGAGCGTCTCAACAGAAAACAAAAATTTTTCTTACAACTATCATGGCTGTCCGCCAAAGTTTGATTAGAACGCA
>CAMWGV010000054.1 GCA_947173945.1 uncultured Lachnospiraceae bacterium | reverse complement strand
AACAGCCCCTTATAGGGGCAGAACAAACTACCGGCTAAGCCGGTAGTTATGATTTAATAAGGAAATTTAATTAAGATCAGGTGCCTTATAGTTAGGGGTAATTGTGCCACATTCTTTGTACTCCTGAATACGGGCCTGAATACGCTCAGACTGATCAAGGAGCTGGCTTATGGAAGCGTTGTGATTGAGATGGTCAATCAGTGTGGCAATATATTTGCTGAGGTCAGCAGAATTATACCAAGGCTTGTTAAAAAGCTCCGGACTCTGGTAGGTAAGGTTTGTGGTGATAACCTTTTCTATGACACCTTCTTTATGGCACTTGTCAAAGATTTCAAAACCGCTTGTAAAGAGTCCAAAGGTTGCCAGAGCATATACACGTTTTGCCTTACGCCTCTTAAGCTCACGTGCAACGTCAAGCATACTTTCACCTGAGGCAATCATGTCATCAACAACGATAACATCCTTTCCTTCAACGGAATCACCGAGAAATTCATGGGCAACAATAGGATTTTTTCCGTTTACAATCGTAGTGTAGTCACGTCTCTTATAGAACATACCTACATCAACACCCAAATGGTTGGCAAAATAAATTGCTCTGTTCATGGCACCCTCGTCAGGACTGATAACCATCATGTGTCCACTGTCTAAAGTAAGGTCAGGTGTGGACATGAGAAGTGTCTTGATAAATTGATAGGTTGGCATAATATTTTCAAAGCCGTTACGCGGAATTGCATTTTGAACTCTTGGGTCGTGTGCATCAAAGGTTATAATATTGTCTACACCTATGCTGACAAGCTCCTGAAGTGCAATTGCACAGTCAAGAGATTCCCGCCCGTTACGCTTGTGCTGTCTGCTCTCATAAAGGAAAGGCATAATAACTGTTATTCTGTTGGATTTGCCGCCGATTGCTGCAATGACGCGCTTTAAGTCAGAATAATGGTCATCCGGGGACATCATATTTGTCTCACCGCAAATAGAGTATTTTATATTGTGGTTTACAACATCTACCAACAGGTAAAGGTCTGTTCCCCGAACAGATTCGGACAATGTTCCCTTTGCCTCGCCTGAGCCGAAACGTGGACAGGAAGATTTTAAAATATAGGAATCTTTCTCATACCCTGCAAAGGTTATGTTGTCCTTGTGCTCGTGGTGTCTTTGGGCTCTCCACCTTGCAATGTAGCTGTCCACCTTTTCGCCTAAAGGCATACAGCTCTGAAGTGGAATAATACCCAGCTTTCCTACAGGTACATTAATAAGGTTACTTGAATCTGGCATTGTTTTTCCTCCATAGTTCGTAAATCATTCTGCTTCAGCAAAATTGACTGCCTGTTATGTGTTTGAGGTAATAGATTTTTTCCTCTTTTGGTATCTTATATTATCACCGTACATGTAAAATACAGTGTAATCAGCAATTATTCTTGACACGATACGTTCGGAATAGCGTTCCCGTAAGCCTGTCATTGTAAGGTTTGATGATATGAGTGTAGATAAGCCATTGATACTCCGTTGGTTTATTATTTCAAACAACTGTGAAAGTACAAAATTATTCGTAAGCTCTGTGCCCAGATCATCAATTATAAGAAGCTCACTGCTATATATATACTTATATAGTTCTGCAAGCTCAGTTTTTTGATTCATAACATAGCCCGACAAAACTTTTTCGAAAAGCTCGTTGGAGGACAGATAGAGAACGGAATGTCCTTTGTCAAGAAGCTCCTTTGCAATACAGTTTGTCAGGAAGGTTTTGCCCATTCCGGTTTCACCATATATAAGAATGTTTCCCCTATTTCGTTCTGTTGTATCAAAAGATTTTGTGAATTCCTTTGTACGTTTGAGAATATTTCCTATATTCTCATGAGGAGAGAACTGCTGATTCCCCTTTTCCTCACTGTAGTATGATATATCAAAGGTATCAAAATTTTCCTGCTCAAGAATCTTGTCCAGATTTGAGCTTAAATAGAGTGCATCTATAATCTGCTTTGTAAAGCAGGTACACTTTTTGACAAGGCCGGTAGTGGATTTGTCATCCGATTCCACATAGCCTGTATCGTGACAGAGTGTGCATGTATAAATAGGATCCAGGTAGTCACTTGGATATCCATGTCTGGTAAGAAGTGATTCCTTTTCATTCCTCAGGTTACGAGCCGTGTTTTTTGTCGTTACCGTTTCTGTTTTGTCAGAATCAGCGTTTATAACCCTGTTTCGTGCTGCTTCAATGTGCAATGATGTAGATGTGCGGTCTATCTCTTCAATGCGCGGAATTAAAGCATAAATCTGTTCCTGTCTTTTCTGAAGCAGACGTTTGTTTTCCAGTCTTCTTTTATCATAGTTACGAAGAATATCTTCGATGTTAAGTGAATGGTAACTCATTATTGATTAACCTCTTTTAAGAATAAATCTTCCATTTCCGTAAGTTCGTTATCAAGTCTTGTCTGCTTAAAGTTATTAAAGTTAACAGCGGCAGAAGTACCTGCCTTCTTCCGGCTGTTTCGGGTTATGAATTCAGCATCTAGTTTGTTGATATCGTCAATCGTTTTGACACCGTTTTTGTGCCAGTTTTCCAGTATGCCATTGATGTAGGCAAAGTTTGCGGAGCTTGGTCTTGCTTCTATGGCACGATTACATGCATGCTCGATAAGCTGGGAAGAAAATCCAAAATCCTTGCTCCATGTATTTATGTATGCAACCTCAATATTGGTAGGATAAGCCCTACGTATACCAAGTGCTTTAAAAACAATCTTTGTAATTCCGTGCGTAATAACTGATTGCTCTTTTGCCTGCTGTCTGGTTTTGATACCATCCTTGTACCATGCAATAGCAACAGCTTCCATGTAACGACAGTTTTTCTTGTTCATGGTAGTGCAGTACTCAATCAGGTATTCAAATAATTCCACGTTAAATTTAAGATCATCATATATGTACATAAGACTTTCTGTATCGGATGCCGATATCTGCTTGCCAAATAACGTCTCGACCTGATAAACAATATCCGACCAGTCATCATCACTCTGCTTTGCATCAATTGCCGCTTTGGACAGCTTATGCTTTACAGGGGTAATTATACCCACTGTATTGGATATTTCAGGCTGGGCACGTTCAATAGGAGTATTGCCTATTTCAGCATTGACCGCAGTTGTCCTTAAAATCGATACTGCATCAGAAGAAAGCTTTGGTTCATTTTGTGCCGGATAAAGCGGTAACAAAACAATACCACTAAGATTTCCCTTTCCGTCATAGTTAAGCTTTAATACATTCTGGCCAATCCAATATTTAATTGCACGGCATATATCGTTTTCCGTAAGATTAAAATGATCTGCAATTTCTGCAACAGTAATGGATGTGTTATTACTTAAAAGTCTTACAAGATATAGATATACCTTGACAAATTCTCCATTGGCATCTGTCATGTAGTAGTCAATAAAAAAGTTGGAAATCGAAGAATAAGTCTCACTATTTTCAGTTGAAATAGTTATAGTTTTCATTGCTTTCCTTCCCCTCTGGATTTCGTTCATTGGCATTATAACATAGGCATTTTTTATTTCAAGAGAACGTCTTTTCGATAGATAAAAAAGGGGAAAATGTTGAAAATGTGGATAATGTTGATGGTATGTTACCATAATTTTGTTACCTTAAGTTATGCGTTGGATAATGAGAAAATGGTATATGCGTTATGTAAACAAAAAAACACAGAGCCATTCGGTGAGTTGCCTGTGAATAGCCCTGTGGATATTGTGGATAATTATTTTTTTATGAGGTCAGTTCCAATGATATCAATATTTCCGGCCCCCATAGTTATCAACAAATCATTTTTTTTACAATTTTTTTCAGCAAATTTTTTTATTGAGTCAAAGTCCCCTAAATATATTGCATTACCGCCTGCTTCATTTATCTTGTCACAAAGGTTTTTTGAGGAGACAAGACCTGTATCCTTTTCCCGTGCTGCGTATATGTCTGCAAGAAGAACATGGTCGCATACGGAAAGTGCCGTGGCAAAATCATCAATAAGTGCATGGGTTCTTGTATATGTATGTGGCTGGAATACACACCACAGTTCATTGTGCGGAGTGTTTTTGGCAGCAGCAAGTGTTGCTGATATCTCGGTAGGGTGGTGTGCGTAATCATCAACGATAATAACGCCGGCTGATGTTGTACCCTTTTTCTCAAAACGTCTTTTTGCACTGGTACAATCAAAAAGTCCTGCTTTAACAGCCTCCATGGATATTCCAAGTCTTGTGGCAACTGCAATAACGGAAAGGGAGTTTGTTACATTGTGAAGTCCTGTAGAGTGAAGTTGGATTACATCTTTTGCTTCACCGTTTATTACAAGCGTGTATGTAGGATGCCCCTCGTCGTCAAAGCTTATATCCTTTGCGGTATACATATTATCTGGATTGAGTCCGAAGGTGCTTATGTCGCATTTGATATCGGAGCATATATAGTCTGTGTATTCCATGTCACCGTTTATAACAAGCAGCCCATTGTCAGGAAGCTTTTCAGCAAAGGTTTTAAAGGATGCAGCGATTTCCTCGATTCCGCTAAAGAAGTCAAGGTGGTCTGCATCAACATTTAAGATGATGCTTATGTAGGGGTTAAATGCATGGTAACTGTTTGTATATTCGCATGCTTCGGTTACAAAATATTCTGATTTGCCCACACGTATGTTTCCGCCTATTACATCAAGCATACCACCGATGGAAACCGTAGGGTCTGTATCTCCCTTGAGGAGAACATGTGACATCATTGAGGTTGTGGTAGTTTTGCCATGTGTTCCGCTTATAGCAATGGAATATTTATAGTTGCTCATAATCTGTCCGAGGAGCTGTGCCCTCGTCAGCATTGGAATGTTCTTTTCACATGCCGTTACATATTCAGGATTATCTTTGCTGATTGCTGCGGTGTATACGATTAAATCTATTTCATCGGTTATATTTTCCGCAACCTGACCTATTTTCACGGATGCACCCTGTTTTACAAGTGAGTCTGTAATATCGGATGCTTTCATATCTGAGCCGGAAACCTGAAAGCCCTCTGCAAGAAGTATTTCAGCTAGGCCGCTCATACTTATGCCCCCAATTCCCATGAAATAGACATTGCAGGGCTTGTTAAAATCTACCTTATACATATCGTTCACCTTTCATAAATCTAAAATGCTACGAGGGTCGGTCCTAAGGAATCCACCGGCTTCGCCGGTCCCCCTTGCTACGAGGGTCGGTCCTAAGGAATCCACCAGCTTCGCTGGTCCCCCTTAGGACATATAATACCATAATTCATTGACATTATAAACACTTTATGCCATTATTACCTAGTATAATTTAAAGTAGGCAATTGCTAAACTTTACTTTTTCAAAAAATGAGTTGTAGAAAATATACAATTTCATAAGCAAGGTGCTTTGGAACCGTCGGTACTTAGACTGCGTATTTGGCAGTCTTATGTACCGTTACGTGCAACAAGCAGCGCAAGCGTGCCATGCGTTGAATTGTATATTTTCTACAACGTATTATATAAAAAACGTAGTTTCACAATTACCTAGATAATTTAAAGTAAAAGAGGAACAGTACATTGGATAAATTTGATGTTATTATTGTAGGAACAGGTGTTGCAGGACTTTTTGCAGCATTATCCATTTCACCGGATTACAAGGTTCTGATGATATCAAAGGATAAAATTGAAAACAGTGATTCCTATCTTGCGCAGGGTGGCATCTGCACTCTGAAGGAGCCTGCGGATTTTGACAGTTTTCTGGAGGATACCTTAAGGGCAGGCAGATATGAAAATAATCAGGATTCCGTAAGGGTTATGATTGAGAATTCTCCCATGATTATGGAACGGCTCATTGAGTACGGAGTAGAGTTTGATTTAAATAAGGATGGAACATATGAGTACACCAGAGAGGGCGCTCATTCTACATACAGAATACTGCACCATAAGGATGTTACCGGCAAGGAGATAACAAATAAGCTTTTGTCATGCGTGAAAGAACGCGGAAATATTACGCTTAAGGAATATACCAAAATGATTGACCTTATTATAGAAGATAATGTGTGTCATGGTGTGGTTATGCTTTACCAGAATAAGGTCCAGACATTTTTTGCAAGGGAAGTAGTTCTTGCAACAGGAGGAATCGGAGGCTTGTTTACTCATTCCACCAACTTCCGGCATATAACGGGTGACAGCTTTGCACTTGCTTTGAGGCATGGAATAAAGCTTCAGAATATAAATTATATACAAATTCATCCTACAACTCTTTATGAGGAAAATATAAACAGAAAGTTCCTCATATCGGAGTCGGTAAGGGGAGAAGGAGGAATACTGCTGAATAAGGCAGGAGAGCGTTTTGTAGATGAACTGCTTCCGAGGGATGTGGTTACAGATGCAATAAAAAAACAGATGGATATAGATGGACGTCCTTACGTGATGCTGTCAATAAAGCATATGCCGAAGGAGGAAATTATAAGAAGATTTCCGAATATATACAGACACTGTCTTGAGGTGGGATATGACCTTAGCAAGGAGGACATTCCGGTAACCCCTGCACAGCATTATTTAATGGGAGGAATTCTTGCAGATACATATGGAAGAACATCGGTTGCCCATCTTTTTGCAGTTGGTGAGACGGCGTGTAACGGTGTGCATGGAGCAAACAGGCTGGCAAGCAATTCTCTTTTAGAAAGTCTGGTTTTTGCGGAGCGGGCAGGCTGGATTATAAGTGAGGAAATAGACACTGTGCCTTTTGTTCAGTCGGAGGTATTTCTTTCAAAATATGAAGATATGGAAAAATGGGATGAAGAAAACAAACAAATAATTTTAAATGAAATAAAAAGAAGGGATAAAGAGTTTTATGATAAATGGTGTGACAAATAGGGTGAATATTGACAGATATATTTTAAATGCATTGCAGGAGGATATAACAAGCGAGGATGTAACAACAAATGCAATTATGAGAGAGGCCGTTTTGGGAAGTGCCCAACTTATATGTAAACAGGATGGTATTATATGTGGACTTGAGGTGTTTAAGAGAACCTTTGAACTATTGGATGATAAGGCAATGTTTGAAACGGATGTCAAGGATGGGGATTTCGTAAAAAACGGACAGGTAATGGGTGTGATAAAGGGAGATATCAGGGCACTTCTTTCAGGTGAGAGGACGGGACTTAACTATTTACAGCGTATGAGCGGAATCGCGACATTCACAAATAGTCTTGTAAAGGAGCTTGAGGGAAAAAGGACAAAGCTGTTAGATACGAGAAAAACTACACCTAACATGCGCCCTTTTGAAAAATATGCGGTGAAGGTGGGTGGTGGAACAAACCACAGATACAATCTTTCCGATGGCATACTCATAAAGGATAATCATATAGGAGCTGCTGGAAGTATTACAAAGGCAGTAAGCATGGCAAAAGAGTATGCTCCGTTTGTGCGTAAAATAGAGGTGGAGGTTGAAACCTTAGAGCAGCTTGATGAAGCATTAGATGCAGGCGCAGATATAATCATGTTGGACAACATGGATAACGACACAATGAGAGAGGCAGTCAGACGTGTTGCAGGAAAAGCCGAGACAGAGTGTTCTGGAAATGTGACGAAGGAACGTCTGGCAGAGATAGCAGATATAGGTGTTGATTATGTATCTGCAGGTGCTCTTACCCACTCGGCGCCAATTATGGATATCAGTCTTAAAAATATGAAACCACTGTAATATGGCCGATGGAAAAGTCACCGAGACACGGCAATTGTTGATGATCAAAGAGGAGGTACGTTTTATGAAAATCAGAAAATTGGTCTGCCTTATGGCTGTTTGCTGCCTGTTGGCAGGATGTGAGAAAAAGAATAACGATACACAGGCTGTATCAGATACAAGTGCTACGGATAATGTCATAGATACCATAACTACAACAGAGATGATCTCCGAAAATACCGGTGCTGCCGTAGAAAATACCGATATCCCTGAAGATGCAGTTTTGAAAATTACAGAAACAACCTACAGGAACGGTGAAGTGTGGCAAACACTTTTATCATATCGAAATGCTCATGACGATAGTGTGGCTTGGGGATATGTCGGCTTCGATGGCGAAGAGGTACTTGTAAGTCACCACGAATGTAAATACGACGATAACGGAAAAAAAATTTATGACAAAAGTATAAGCGATACAGGAGAGTATAACGAAACTGAGTACCGTGATAATATTGAAAAGACAAAAAGCTATGATGGGACTGGCAGACTAGAAGCTGAAAGTGAAGCCACCTTTGATGAATATGGCAATCATATTATGTCGCATACGATTGTTTATGATCAGGAGGGAGCAGTGTCACTGGAAATGTTAGAGGACTATTCTGACTGCGATTATGATGAAAATGGTAAAATCCTTGTTTGCAGAGAGCGTTCTGAATCAGGTGAAATTATATCCACTACCACCAATACCTATGATGACAACGGCAATATGCTCTCGTCCGAAAAAGTATATGCTGACAGTGAAAAATCCAGTTACTACAGCATATCCCACAGCTTTGAATATGACGATAAAAATAATCTTATATCCGAAGAAGGGATATGGAAATCAGATGCGGATACCGTTTACCGTACAGAAAGCTATGAATATCAGTATGATGAAAATGGTCGGAAGATACGTCAGGATCACAGCTATGTCAAAACTGATTCTGACGATTATGACATGAATATATCTGAATATACTATCTACGAATATACAGAATTATAAATAATGACATTGGCATCAAAAGGAGCTGTCGCACTAAGATTTGAGTTGGCTCGTCTGCTGCTGTCATATACTGCTATACATGTAAAACCGTTTGAAGACGTCGGTACTTAAATTGCCGGTCTAAGATATCTTTATATGGAAGTATCTTAAACCGGCAATTTTTAGTACCGCTACGTCTGAGACGAGCGAGAGCGTGTTTTATGTGTATAGCAGTATATGACAGCTACAGACGAATCATATACAGCACCTTTTTTATTGGAATGTAATGGAATCGGCCCATGAAAGTATCTTGTCTTCCAGTCGGTTGAAGTTCTTACTCTTACAAGCAAATTCGCATATCCAGAATGAGTCTCCGTGTTCAAACATACAATGTACATAAGAATATTTTGCCTTATCTACCGTTCTGGTGTTTGTAAAGTAATAGTAGTTGTTCCTGCTCTTAAGAGCGTCCTTTGACGTTTGGTTAAGCGTAAGAATCTCATCACAATAATCCTTTAAGGACTGTATTTCATAACCGGCATATTCAAGCTCCTGGGCAGTTTCCTGTACGGCGGAGAAAACAACATCATCACTTGCTATATATATATCGAAGCTGTTATTTTTTTGAACACGAAATGCATCTGTTAAAGTAATTGTCAGATTAAGCTCGGTAAAATTTTTCGGTTTGTGGCCGCATGAACATAAAACAACGGTCATGCAGATAAACAAAAAGGTCAGAAGTACATATTGTTTTTGTTTTATATTATATTTGAAATGTATACCCATATTGCATTGCCTCCTTAAATTCCATGTACTATGTATTGCTGTCGGAATCGGTGGAAACCGACACTTCTGCCTGACTCGCTTTACCTTCCTCAATATATCGGGAGATATCAACCTGATTGGAACGCATGATTTCCTCAAGACGCTCTTTTTCAGCGGCGACCTCTCTGGCCTTGGCAATTTCAGCCTGCTTTTTTGCTTCATCTTCAGCAGCCTCACGTGCAAGTCGCTCCATTATCTCCTTTGCCAAATCAACGGATTCAGAGCTCATATGGGACGTATCAACTGAGTCGTCCCAGACTGAATCGGGCTGGCTGGAATCGGATGTTGATTCATCAGTTTGCTCCATGTGTGCAGATGCTATCGTTTTATTCAGATTATTTTGCTTTTCATTTAAAACCCTTGATATAATATCTGATGTGTCTTCAGATGTCTGGGGATTTGGTGAAACAGTTTCGTTTGTGTTAGGTGGCACATGGTCTGGTTCTTTGTTTTCGGGTGGAACATAACCGGGTTCCTTTTCTTCAGGCCAGTAGCCATGGTGGGTAAGCTTGTAAACAGGGCGGTAAACAACACACCACCACTTGTATACAGTCTGCTTAAGCCTTGTGAAAAAAAAATTCTTGTATGGATCGTCGTCTGAGTATTTTTGGTTTGTCTTGTTCATGGCTTTTCCTTTCCTAAAATATTTTTTGTGACAAATAACACTATACTTATAATAACATTATTATTCGTTTATGGGAAGATATAGATTGTTTATATTTCCTGTTGGTTTTTAAAAGGGATTGCTTCATTCAATAGAAAAACCGGGGTATAAATTAAAATACCCCGATTTCTAAATTCATCTGCACTATCTTAACAGGTTTCCGGTTCGTCATATGCGACACCCATGGTATCAACAGTTACTGTTTTGATTACCTGATCTTCAAGTGGCTTGTCCCCAAACCCTGTAGGAACGGAAGCAAGCTTGTTAACTACATCAAGTCCCTCGGTTATCTTTCCAAACGCTGCATAAGCACCGTCTAGATGAGGGCTTGTCTTATGCATGATGAAAAATTGTGAACCGGCTGAATTAGGCATCATTGATCTTGCCATGGAAAGAACACCTGGTTCATGTTTCAGGTCATTTTGAAAACCATTCTGTGAAAACTCTCCTTTAATGGAGTAACCAGGACCTCCCATGCCTGTTCCTTCCGGGCAACCGCCCTGAATCATAAATCCCTCGATGATTCTATGGAATATAAGACCATCATAAAAACCTTTGTTTATAAGGGAAATAAAGTTCTTTACAGTGTTAGGTGCAATATCCGGATAAAGCTCGAATTTCATTACATCTCCACTCTCCATTGTTATGGTTACAATAGGATTTGTCAAATTTATCATCCTTTCTTGATATTTTCTATAAAAGATGTTACTATAATATCATTATTGTAAAATTACTTCAAGTATGTAATTTTATAAAAAATTATGTAAACTAGATTAGGGGTAAAAGAAGTGAATAAGGTAGCAGGATATATTAAAGGAATTATACTTACAATAGCAGTTCTTGCCTTATGTGGACAAGTATTTAACTATGTTAAGGGATTTTATAATGAATACATGGAGGAGTATGAGGGTACGGCAAGCTATGATGGTAAGGATGTTGAAGTTGTCATTAACGAGGGAGCCTCAGCAAAGGAAATAGCAAATGTACTTAAGGATGCAGGACTTATAAAATATCCAAGTGCCTTTGTCAGAAGATTGAAAAATTCTCCATACAAGGGAAGCCTTCAAAGTGGTACTTATACTTTGAATACGGGTATGAATACGCTTGAAATGATGGCAGTGCTTTCCCCGAAACGTTCTGTGGATGAGCCTATTGATAAGCTGGTTATTCCAGAGGGTTATACCATAGAAATGATTGCGGAACGATGTGCAGAACAGGGCATATGCACCAAAAAAGAGTTTTTAGATGCGGTAAATTCAGTTACTTCGTCAGAGTTTGAATACCTCAAGGATGTTCCGGCAGGAGCAAATGTTAAGTATAAGCTTCAGGGATACATTTTCCCTGCTACTTATGACATATATGAAAATACGACGGCAGAGTCTCTTGTGGACTGGATGCTTGATACATTTGAGAATTATTATTCGGGAGATTTGGCTAACCGGGCATCTGAGCTTGGTTACTCATCCTATGAGGTTGTTACGAGAGCATCTATTATTGAGCGTGAAGCAAAGGTTGACAGTGAGAGGGCTACAATAGCGGGAGTTATAAACAATCGTTTGAGCAGTGGCATGCAGCTTCAGATGTGTCCTACAGTTTTATATCCATTGACGGATGGAATGTATAATCAGGCACAGGTTTATTATTCTGACCTTGAGCTTGACTCACCGTATAACACATACAAATATTCAGGACTTCCTGTAGGCCCTATATGTAATCCGGGTCTGGCGTGTATTGAGGCGGTATTATATCCTGAGGAGCATAGCTATTATTATTATCATGTTGCGGATGAAGATGCAGGAACACATGTATTTACGGAGACTTATGAGGAACATCTAAATCCTCAGATTATATATGACACAGAAAATGGTTCAGGAGAAGAGTAAACATTAAACCATACACAGTGAGATTCACTTAATATTAAATTAGGAGGGAAGCTATGAGGACGTTTAACTTCAAGGCAAGAAATATTGGAGAGGAAAAGTATCTGACTTACACAATGGGGGAAGAATGTGAGTTAGATGAGGACGTTCTAGATTATTGTGAGGAGAATGATGTAAAAGAAATACTGGATATAATTTACGAAGAAGATGACGATTATGATTACCTCACATATGATATTACGGGAAGGGTTACACTTGAAAATTACATAAAGAGAGAAATGAATGCGGAAAAGGTTCTCAATATTTTAAGGAATGTTGCGTCCAGTCTTATTTCTCTTAAAGAACAGGCTGTTCAGCTTTCATATATTTTGCTGAATAAGAGCTTTGTTTATATAGATGAGAAGACATATGAGCTTAAATTTATATGTCTGCCGATTGAAAGTAAGGGCTCGCTGGCTGTTGAATTTAAGGGATTTGTGAGACAACTGCTTGCTAACATGAAATATGATGTGGATGAAGGACTTGGATATGTGGGAAAGCTTCTTACATACATTAATGGTGATACATTTAATTTGCGGGGACTTGTGGGACTTGCTGAGGCACTTATGGAGGAGTGCGACGTAAGCTTCGAGGAAGCAGGAACTATAGAAGCAGAAGATGGGGTAGAGGTTGTATCTGACGAGCCTGAAATCAAATCAGAGGGAACAGCAGAAAATGTTGCAGATTTTATGAATAATGCTGTTGCTGAGGATGAAGTTCTGCCTGAGATAGGTGACGATGAGGAAGATGAAGAAGATGAGGATGAAATAGATTCATCTTTGGATGAGGAACTCGATAGTATACTTCCGGCAGGAATGAAGGTGGTAGAAAATGCTGCAGACGGAAAATCGGCAGAGGACATTGAAAATGCAATACCTGAAATACCGGTTGAGGAATTTAAAGAAGAGGAAATAAAAGAAGAAGAAGTACCACAATGGAAGGCAGAGGAAGCAAAAGAAGAAGTGCCACAGCCGCAAGTGGAAGAAACAAAAGAAGAAAAGCCACAGCCGCAGGTTGAGCAAATAAAAGCGGAGCAACAACAGGCACCGCCTGTTAAAGTGGAGGATGAACAACAGACTAAGAAAGAAACAGATGTAGACCTTATAAAGAGTAGGATTAAGGAACTTGTAGGAGCGGTTCCTACGGCAAAGACAAAGAGTGAGGGAGATACTATAAAAACGCTTGAGGAGTTGGATGAATTCCTCGATAGCAAGCCACCTGTTGTTAAGAAAAATGTTGTCAAGGTCAACAGAGCCGCACTGATACAAAGTGTTGCTGAACATGAAGGTGCTACGGAAGAATTAATTGGAGATGGTGAGCCAATAAAGCCGACAAAGAAGTCTGGAAAAAAATCAAACAAGGGGGAGGTGCCTGTTATTCAGGAGGTATATGAGGATGCGAATGCTGCAAAACCAGAAAAGCCAAAGAGCAATTCTGTTCTCAGCAAGTCGGTGGATGATCCTAATGCAAACAGCAATTTAAATGTACCAAAGGCTAACCCATATATAGTAAGGGTAAATACAGAAGAAAGAATTATGATAACCAAGACAACATTTAAGATTGGTAAGGCTATGAGGGGCGTGGACTATACTGTTAGCGGAAATGGTGCCGTGAGTCGTCAGCATGCGGCAATCATTCAAAGAGATGGGGTATGTTATATCAAGGACAACAAATCAACGAATCACACATATGTAAATGGAAGGATGGTTGAGGAGGGCGCTGAAGAAATCCTTACGCATGAATCAATAATTAAGCTTGGAGATGAAGAATTTATATTCAAACTAAGGTAAAAAGAGGAGGCATTTATGAAAAAGGCTGACATAATAGTCACAAAGCAAAACGATGTGGACGTTATCAAATATGAGCTTAAGGCATCAGATGTTTATGATGACAAGGCCGCAGATAAGGCGGCAAGTATGCAATGTGTTATTCCATTCCAATATAGTGATGAGGACGGGAAAAGAACAATTACTTCTTATGTAAGAGAAGGAATGACACTTGAGATGATGTTCAAAAAAACTTTGAATAAGAAACAGGTGTTATCAATTGTGAGTGGAATTGTGTCTGTGTATGAAATGGGGACACAAGGGATACCTGTTAGCTACATAGTTAAAGAACCGGCATATGTTTATGTTAATGAAAACACATATGAGGTTAAGTGTATTCTTATTGCCGTAAAGCAGGATGTACTGCCTTTAGCTGAAATTCCAGTATTCTTTAGAGAAATTATCTCCAAAATGATATTTGATGAAAATGATAAAGATAATTATGTTGCAAAACTGTTGTCTGCTATTAATGCTACTGATTTTTCAATCAGTAATTTTAGAAATTATATAAATAAGGAAATGGAATCCATTGAAAAGCCTGTTGCACAAAATCCGGTTAAGGTAAACAAGCTTGGTGTGATGAATAATATTCAGAATGCAAACAGGCAGGCACAGATGCCATCGATGCCGCCAATGCAACCGATGCCGCCAGTACAGGGACAAATGCCACCGGCACCAAACATGCCAAAACCGCAGGGAATGCCGCCGGCACCAAACATGCCAAAACCACAGGGAATGCCGCCGGTACAGCCAGTGCAGCCGATGCAGGGACAAATGCCACCGGTACAGCCAATGCAGCCGATGCCAAATGCACCAAAGCCACAGGGAATGCCACCGGTACAGCCAGTGCAACCAATGCAACCAATGCAATCGATGCCACCAGTACAGCCAGTACAGGGACAAATGCCACCGGCACCAAACATGCCAAAACCACAGGGAATGCCACCAGTACAGCCAGTGCAGCCAGTACAGGGACAAATGCCGCCGACACCAAATGCACCGAAGCCGCAGGGAATGCCACCGGTACAGCCAATGTCAGCTATGCCGAATGGTGGTTTTGTTGGGCAGATGGGAAGCAAACCGATACCGCACATGGTAAGAAAAAAGACTGGAGAGACTATAAACATAACGAAACCGGAATTTTCAATCGGAAAATCCAAAACGAAAGCGGATTATTCAATTGAGGATAACCCTGCTATAAGCAGAGTACATTGTATTATTGTACAAAGAGACGGTGTTAATTATATAAAGGATAATAATTCTACAAACCATACATATTTGAATGGTGTTGAGCTTGCACCGGGCAAGGAACATTTACTCAAGAATAAGACATTAATTCAGATGGGTGATGAGGAGTTTACTTTCCTCTTAAGAAAGGGAGAATAGGATGAATTACATTGCGGCTTACCATACAGATGTAGGCATAACAAAAGAAACAAATCAGGATTCTCTTGCAATTAAAATTGTAGAGACCAATAAGGGACCTGTTGCATTTGGAATAGTCTGCGATGGTATGGGTGGTCTTTCAAAAGGAGAGCTTGCCAGCAAGGAGGTTACACTTGCATTTTGTGAGTGGTTTGAAAATACACTGCTTGATGATATTCAGAATGGAAGCTTTACGGAAGAAAGATTGGTTAGTCAGTGGAATGAGCTTGTTCAGTTGCAGAATAAAAAGCTGGGTGCATATGGGGAGGAGAACCATTTACAGCTCGGTACAACTATATCAGCCATTTTAATGATTGGAAGTGAATATTACATTGTACATGTAGGAGATAGTCGTGTGTATCAGTTTACGAAAAAGGTAAATCAGTTGACACATGACCAGACATTTGTAGCTAGGGAAATAGCAGCAGGCAGGATGACACCAAGACAGGCAAAGACAGATCCGAGAAGGAACGTTTTGCTTCAATGTGTGGGAGCATCTTCAGCAGTTGAACCTGAGTTTGCAAAGGGCAATATAGAGAGAAATGCAGTATATATGATATGCTCTGATGGTTTCAGACATCAGATATCTGAGGATGAAATGTTGGCAAAAATAGGACCGGATTGCAGTGCAGATGCAGAAAAAATGAAGTTTGGCTGCATGTATCTGACAGAGCTTATAAAGAGCAGGAATGAGACGGATAATATAACCGTTGCTTTAATCAGGACAATATAGTTCAAAATTGGGAAGGAAATGAACATGACTAAGGAAGGTACTGTATTAGACGGAAAATATGAGATATGGAAGGAAGTTGGACGTGGTGGAATGTCCATAGTTTATCTTGCCAGAGATAACCGTCTGAATAAGCAGTGGGCGGTTAAGGAGATAAAAAATGATGGTTCCAAGTCAACCCAGACACTTTTAAAGGGACTTGAACGTGAAGCAAATATCCTGAAAAATGTTGACCACCCTGTTCTTCCAAGAATAGTAGATATTATAAATCAGGACGGAACAATCTATGTTGTTATGGACTTTATAGAGGGCACGACCATAAGCGACAGATTGAAGAAGGAGGGGGCACAGCCACAGGAAACTGTTATTGAATGGGGACTGCAGCTTGCCAGCGCACTTGATTATCTTCACAATATGAATCCTCCGGTTATCTATAGAGATATGAAGCCTTCTAATGTTATGATCAAGCCGGAGGGTGGCGTAAAGCTTATCGACTTCGGAACTGCAAAGGAATATATTGTTGAAAATAATGCTGATACAACAGCACTTGGAACCCGTGGCTATGCTGCACCTGAGCAGTTTGGAGATAAACAGGGACGGGGTATATACAATACGGACGCAAGAACAGATATATATAACCTTGGTGCAACCCTTTATCATATAGTGACAGGCATGAATCCATGTGAACCGCCATATGAGATAAGACCAATCAGGGAGTGGAATCCTGCTCTGTCATCCGGATTGGAAAAAATAATTATAAAGTGTACTCAGGCGGATCCGAATGACAGATACCATAACTGTAAGGAGCTCATGTATGCCTTGGAGCACTATAACGAGCTGGATGATGAGTACAGAAGAAAAAATAAAAAGAAGCTTGGCATATTTATCACAACCTCAGTTCTTACGGTTGCTTCTGCAATAACGTCCATAGCAGGCTACAGTGGGCTTCAAAGAATAAAGATGGACAATTATCACACCTATATTGAAACGGGAAATGATTATAGAGTTGAAGAAAAATATGCCGAGGCTGTTGAACAGTACAAAAAAGCATTTGAGTTGGACGGAAAGGATGCTGAGGCATACAATAAATATATTCAGACTTATATTGATGCTTCAAATGTGGTAAATGAAGAAAAGATACCTGCTCTTGATCTGGAAACCGGACTTAACGTTGTTTCAAACAGAGTAAAATCAGGATATGATGACGTGGATAAGAATTCTGAAGTATTATTTAAGCTGGCAATTACATATTTTGATGAGCTTGGTGATTACAAGACTGCGACAAAATATTTTGGCATGATTGATTCACGTGATGGTGAATATGGAGAATTAGCGGGATACTATGGTTCTGTGTCCTTAATTCTTTCCAGTACTGACCCGGATAAACAGGAGCTTATGGAACAGGTCAACAGCTTTGCGGCCTATAACCAGAGTGAATATACAAATCAGAATAGTGATAAATTTATTAACTATAAGACAATAGGCAGAATTTATGCGACATATATTACCTATGAAGATGTGGCAGAACAGGCGGAACAGGTAATGAATCAGGCAGTATCCGACCTTGAGGAATATACAGGGAACGATATAGATGTAAATGATTATTTTTATGCATATTATGATAATTTAACGGTAATATATGAAAACCTTGCAAAAAATGCAGAAAGTCAAGCAGATGCATCTCAATATTACAATGATGTAATTACATATTGTGAGGAGTACATAAATGTTAATGATATTAAGGTGGAAAACTCCGAGGTTGAAATAGGCGGAACAAATGACAATGTATATAATACAGCCTATTATAATAAAATTTCAAAAATTGCCTCCTGTTATAATATGATGGGTAAATATGAAGAGGCTATTAATACTTATAAAAAAGCGGAGGAACGACTTGGTACAAATAACATTATGAGCAACAAGATATATGCAGAGCATCTTGATTACATATATTCTTATTGTGAGGCAAGACAGCAAAATCCTACTGCGTGGGCAAAAGAGCTTCCAAATCAGTTGTCAGAGCTTTTAAGTGTGTATGAGAGTGGGAAAAATGTTTTGGATATAGAGTCTAACAAGACGTGGAAAAAGAGAAAAGAGAATATGGAAATGCTGTCAGAAGGAAGATATAATACAGAAACTGATAATAAAGAAGCAGAGACAGAAGAAAATGTAGACAGTGATGATGCAGAGTAGATTGGAGAGTGATGATAATGGCAGACATTTATAATATATGTTTCTATGGCGGGCTTATTTTAGCGTCATTACTCCTTGTAGTCTCCATCGTACTGTTTATTGTTTTGAAAATACCGAGTGTGATTGGCGAACTTACCGGAAGGACAGCCAAGAAGAGCATCGAGGAAATGAAAGCAAGCAACAAGGGTTCCAGTGCAGTATCAAAGAAGGAACAGGGTAAATATTATAATCAGACATCAGGTAAGATTAAAATAAGACAGGCGGCATCGACAGAAACAATTAAGAATAACAATGATGACATAACTGATATACTTGGAGATAATGCCATATCCGATACTGAAAAAACAGAACATGCATCAGGCAAAGCAGCGAATGACAAAGGGAAAACAACGGATAATTTGAAGGATGAAGAGGCAACAGACGTTCTAGGAGACGAAGAGGCAACGGATGTTCTGAGGGATGAAGAGGCAACGGATGTTCTGAGGGATG
>CAMWGV010000053.1 GCA_947173945.1 uncultured Lachnospiraceae bacterium | reverse complement strand
TCAAGCAGAAGACGGCATACGAGCTTCATGAGCGTCTCGTGGGCTCGGAGATGTGCATAAGAGCCAGATCTTAATACACTATATATGGAAGTTTTATGGATATGAAGCTTATCCATAACCAATGTAATCTTTTTGGCTTCCGGTTACTGCACATTCGCAAAGTTTCATCTATACATATAGTCGGGAGCAAAGGGTTGAATGGAAGCTCATATATATCAAAGATATCTTCCATGCACATTGCGAATTCTGCATCTTCTTTTGAGGAGCCTCTTTACCCTCACGGAGCAAATCCCTTTATCGGCATAATGTTTAATTGTATTTGGTAACGGTTGTCACACATTCAATCATAAAAAGAAAAGAGGGCAAAGATATGGCGATGAAAGGTAACAAAGCGGCACTTATGAAAGCTGTTTCCGAATTAAAAGAGGCTGATTATTCTAAGGAGCCTGAGTTGAACAGTATGTATATGAGGCTTTCAAATGGAAGAAAACAGTTTGCGGAAATTTTCGAAAAAAACATAAAAGTTATTATGCAAATCAGCTCCCTTGATTTAACAATGCAGCATCAGACAGAAAAAATCATGGAGATATCCCAAAGCATAGAAAGAGCAACAGAAGCTATTTTCGGAACAGGGTCCGGTGAGGGGTATGCATCAGGAAGTTCCAATAATCAGCATGAAGAATTAACGAATACAATTATTAAGGTTTCCGAGGACACTAAAGAAGTATACCGAAAAATAGAATCGGGTCAGAATGAACTGACGACCATAAAAGAGCTTTCTGAGCAGGTGATATCCATATCTATTGAAATGCAAAAGGATATGGATGAGCTATTTGGAATTATAGAGCGTATGGGTCAGGTGATTTCCGGCATTGATGCAATATCTATGCAGACAAACCTGCTTGCGTTAAATGCTTCCGTTGAGGCGGCAAGGGCAGGAGAGGCAGGAAAAGGATTTTCCGTAGTGGCAAATGAAATTCGTGAGTTGGCAGGAGAAACCCAGAAAATGGTAGGGACTATGGGAAATTTTGTTGAGAATATGAAACATGCATCACAAAAAAGCTCAAAGAGTGCTTCTAATACAATCAGTGAACTTTATTCTATGACAGACAGAATCAAAAATGTATGGGAATTAAATGACGAAAACCGAAAATCAGTTTCAGATGTCAATGAATCTGTTAGTTCCATTGCTACCGTCAGCCAGGAAATTAGCTGCTCAATGACTGAAATGGAAAATCAGATAATAGGAAGCACGAATTTTATGCGTCAGGTCAGCACGGATTTAAATCAGGCAATTGAGCCGGTTGTCAATATTGAAAAAATGCTGGATGAAGCGGTTAAACAGATGGGTGCAATGACAGATGATGCCTTTTTCCGTCTGGAAAACAAGGAATTTGCTGAGTATATGAAAAACGCCATTTCCGCACATCACACATGGTTGGGAAATTTACATAAGATGGTGAGTGAACGGAAAGTAATCCCGTTGCAGTTGGATTCCTCTAAGTGTGGATTTGGACATTTTTATTATTCTATGACACCGAAAATTCCAGAGGTTCTTCCAATATGGGATACCCTTGGCGACAAACATAGAAGATTTCATCAATTTGGTGCGTCGGTTATTAATGCTTTAAATGGCGGAAATTATTCGGAGGCTGAACAGATATATAGGAAAGCAGATAATTATTCCAAGGAATTGATTGCAGATATGGAGAAAATACTGCTGTTAGCAGAGAAAGGTTGACGATTATAGTGGTATATGCTAAACTTTGTAATGTGTTTCAAGTATTGGGTTCTAATGTTATGCCATAAATTATAAATGAATTGAAATTTATATTGAAAAATGGCGGTTTAAGATATATAATATAACCGATATTGGCATGCTTTGCACATGCAAAGATATATTTCAAAAGTATAATTAATCAATATTTTAGTATAAAAATAAAAAATATATAAGGCAGCAAAAAATCACCTTCTTTGCTGCTAGTTTTTTGAACTGTGTCTGAGGAGGAAAAGGATGGAACAAAGGAAACATAATATATTTCCAATAGATGATGCCCTGGAAATGATTCTGATGTTCGATCAAGCAGGGGAAATCTCTTATGTTAACAGAGCTGCCAGACAAAAATTGGAATATGAGAATGATTTGTGTGGGAAAAATATTTGTGATGTTTTTCCAAATGATTTTCGGTTGGCAGAAAATGAATCTGTATGGGAGAACTTCGTTGGTAATGGATTAAAGAATTTAGTTGCATACCGTAAAAATCTCACTTGTTTTCCTGTAGAGGCAAGACTGCTTAAGGATGATGCAGATTCAGGAATGTACATATGTATGGCCAATGATATATTGGAAAAAGAATTTCTGAATAGAGAAATCGACCGTATAAAGGAAGAAGCCGGGCAGGCGATGAAGGTAAAGTCAGAGTTTGTTGCAAATGTTACACATGAGCTTCGGACACCGGTAAATGGTATTCTGGGAAATATCAGGGAACTTCATGAGCAGGAATTGGATAAAGCGACTGTAAAGTCACTGAATTTAATAGAACGCTGTTGTGATGATATGAATAAAATAATAAACAGCATTCTCGATTTTTCCAAACTGGAAGCAGGAAAGTTTAGCTTAGAGCCACGTGAATTTAATTTTAGAAATATGATGGATTATGTGAAAGCAAATCATATTAATAAAATTACAGAAAAAGGATTAGATTTTTTTGTGACAATATCTCCGCAGATACCGGAACGTATTATAGGTGATGAGCTAAGAATTGTGCAAATTCTTAACAACCTTCTGTCAAATGCACAAAAGTTCACGACAGTAGGAAAAATTACCGTCGAGGCAATCAGGACAGCTCAGATAAATAACAGAATGGAATTATTTTTTATTGTATCTGACACCGGCATCGGAATTGATGAGGGAGACAAGGATAAGCTGTTTCAGAGCTTTTCACAGGTGGATGCGTCTATTTCAAGAAAATATGGCGGCACAGGTCTTGGCTTGAATATCAGTAAACAGCTTGTTGAACTGATGGGTGGAAAAATTGAGGTTGAGAGTGAGAAGAATAAGGGCAGCACATTTTCTTTTTCTATATGGGTAGATATTTGTGAAGGTGAGGATGCCGTTCTTAAACAGCCAAATGATGAAAAACGTGTTTCGGGTGCAATTGCAGGAATAGGCGTTTCTTCCGATGAGGAAGAAGCTTTAGAGGATATCAGAAAATATGGTACCGAGGCAAACCTGAAAAATCTGAAAAGAACATTGTCAAAGCTGATTCTCTGTGTGGAAATGGAAAATTGGGAAAAGGCAGAAATGTTTATGGATACAGTAAAACAGTTGACGGACGAAGCTCCAAGGGAGATCAAACGTACAGTGTTAAGATTAAAAATGGCAATTCAGAAAGAAAATTATGATAAAGTAGATGCAGAATTTAAAGAGCTGAATAATTTTCTGTAATGGTAAGGAGTTGAATGCATGAACAGCGTCTCAGGGAAAGCAAAGATTCTTATTGTGGATGATGTAGAAACCAACAGAGCGATTTTGGAAGAAATTATAAAGGACATGAACTGTGAACCTGTTTTGGCAGAAAGTGGAGAGCAGGCACTTACGATTATGGAAAAAATGCTGCCGGAACTGGTTTTGACCGATATTTCTATGCCGGGAATGGACGGATATGAGCTGTGTAGAATTCTGAAAAAAAATAAAGACACAAAGGATATTCCTGTTGTTTTTATTTCAGCATTTGATGATCCGAAGGATATTATTGAGGGATTTTCACTGGGCGGAGAGGATTATATTACAAAACCGTTTATCGCCGCTGTGGTACAGGCACGTGTTGGTGTTCACTTACGTTTGCATGAAGTAAAACGTGAGCTTAAGGAGATGAATAGAAAACTTCAGGTTTCTGTCAGCGAACAGCTTGAGCAGATGGAAAATGAGAAAAAAAATATATTATATGCAATGGCAAATATTGCAGCCCAAAACAGTGATTATGAAAAAGAATATGTGGAACGCATGGGACATAATTGTAGAATATTGGCACAGGGTATGCAGTTATCGCCATTGTTTGAAATGCAGATTTCAGATACTTACATTGATGCAATAGAATTAGCAGCACCTCTTTGTGATATAGGAAACATTGGTATTTCGAAAGAGATTCTGCAAAAGGAAACTGAATTGACGGAGGAAGAGGTTGCCATCGTACATAATCATACGAATATTGGTGCAAAGCTTCTGGAAGATTTACATGTCAATAGTGATTATAATGATTTTATAAGTGTAGCTATTGATATTGCACGCTGTCATCATGAAAATTGGGACGGAAGCGGTTATCCGAATGCTATTTCAAAAGAGAACATTCCTCTTGCAGCACAGATAGTTGCTGTTGTTGAACGGTACTGTATATTGACCGGAAAAGGGAATTGCTCAAAAGAGAAGGCTATTGAAATTATGAAGGCGGAAGCAGGAGTAAAATTCAATCCGGATATTTTTGAAATATTTTGTAAAATATTGCGTCAGTTGTATTAAATGAAATATAATATAGTTATTTTACGGGAGGCGTATATGTATGATAACGAATGAGGAGTTTTTAAGGATTTCATCTTATGTGAAACAGCGGTATGGTATAGATTTGAGTCAGAAAAAAGTTATTGTAAATGGCCGACTTGAAAACCATCTCAAATCCGGAGGCTGGAAGAATTATAATCACTTTATGGATGATGTTGAAAAGGACAAATCAGGTTCATTGGAAAAGATGCTTGTAGATTTGCTGACAACGAATCATACATATTTCATGAGAGAATTTGAACATTTTGATTATTTTAAGAAAGAAGTGCTGCCTTGGATAAAGAAAAAGGAGAGCGGCAGAAAAGATGTGCGTGTATGGTGTGGAGCAGCATCCACAGGTGAAGAACCTTACATGATTGCAATGGTATTGGCTGATTTTTTTGGGTTAGAAAAAAATCAGTGGGATATGAAGCTTCTGGCAACAGATTTGTCGACAGGTGTATTGCAACAGGCAATGGCAGGTGTTTATAATGCCGACCAGCTTACCAAGATGCCGGAGTCATGGAAAAGGCATTTCTTCAAGGCGATTAATAACGGAAGCCAGTACAAAGTAACGGATGAATTGAAACAACAGGTTATTTTCCGAAAGTTTAACCTGATGGATCCTTTTCCGTTCAAGAGAAAAATGCACACGATATTTATGAGAAATGTTATGATTTATTTTGATGAGCCAACAAAACGTGTATTGGTTCAAAAGATATACGATGCACTGGAGCCGGGAGGATATCTGTTTATTGGAACGACAGAAACCCTTGATAGGGGAAGTACACCGTTTAAAATTATTCAACCGTCAATATTTAGGAAGGAAGGGTAGTGATTAGTATATGCAGCCAATTAAGGTTTTGATAGTAGAGGATTCCCTGGTGTTTCGGGAGTTGCTTGTCCAAAATCTGAGCAAGGATCCTGCAATAAAGGTAGTAGGGACAGCAAAGGATCCATTTGAGGCAAGAGATGCCATTTTAAAGCTTAAGCCGGATGTTATGACACTGGATGTTGAGCTTCCGAGAATGAGTGGAATAGAATTTCTACGAAAATTGATCCCACAATATCCACTACCTGTTGTTGTCATCAGTTCTCTGAGTGACAAGGTATTTGATGCGATGCAGGCAGGAGCTGTGGACTTTGTGGCTAAACCGACTGTGACGAATCGCGCACAGTTGGAGGATTTTATCAAAAATGAGCTTTTGGTAAAAATTAAAATTGCTTCTACAGCTAAAATCAGTAATATAAAGAAAACTGTTATGATGAATAACCAGCAACAGCAGCAGCTTGCCGCAGGTAAGAGCAATCTTATTGTTGCAATTGGAGCCTCAACAGGAGGAACCGAGGCAATCTTTGATGTGGTTAAAGGATTTGGACCAGACATTCCGGGGGTTGTTGTGGTACAGCACATGCCGCCGGGCTTCACTAAAATGTATGCCAAAAGATTGAATGATCAATGCCGGATTCAGGTTAAGGAGGCAGAAACAGGAGACAGGGTTTTACCGGGACACATGTTAATTGCACCTGGAGGTGACAGGCACATGCGTCTGGTTAAAGTAAATGGAGTTTATCAGGTGGAATGTAAGGCAGGACCAAGAGTAAATGGACATTGCCCTTCTGTAGATGTGCTGTTTGAGTCTGTTGCACGTTTAGCAGGTCCCAAAGCTGTTGGAATTATCCTGACAGGTATGGGTGGTGATGGTGCAAAAGGACTTCTGGAAATGAGAAAAGCCGGTGCCAAAACTATCGGACAGGATGAATCAACCTGTGTGGTTTACGGAATGCCAAAAGTTGCTTATGACCTGGGAGCCGTGGAGTATCAGGAAAAGCTGCTTGATATTTCGGCAAGAACATATTCATTATTGAATAAAATCAGATAAAATGAGTGAATTGCAGCGCTTATAAAACGCTTAATTAAATAAAAAGTAAAGGAGAGCAGGCATGAAGATTTTATTGTCAGAAGATGATTTTGCGACAAGAAAATTTATGACAAAATTCTTATCTAAGTATGGTGAATGCGACGTTACTGTGGATGGTATGGAAGCAGTAGATGCATTTATGATGGCTTTGGAGGATGATGACCCATATGATTTGGTATGTCTTGATATTATGATGCCGGTCATGGATGGTTATCAGGCACTTGTTGGAATTCGTAATCTGGAAAAAGAAAGAAACATTCCGGATGATAAGGCGGTAAAGGTTATTATGACCACTGCGTTAAATGGTGAAGATAATGTCAAGATGGCATTTGAACTGGGTTGTACTATATATTCAGGAAAACCCATTGATCAGGATCGCTTTGAACAGGCACTGAAAAAGCTGAATGTAATTTAGTTAAAAACATATTTGAATGCTAGAGGAAAGGAGAAGTATATGGCTGAGGAATTTAGTACAGATGGCATGTTAGATATGTATCTGTTCGAGAATGGGCAATTGCTTGAGCAGCTTCAGGAAACGGTTCTTGAACAGAAGGATGCAGATTGCTTTGATGAAGACAGCATAAATGAGATATTCAGAACGATGCATACCATTAAAGGCTCTTCAGGTATCATGATGTTTGATGACATAACGGCTGTCTCACATAAGCTGGAAGATGTATTCTATTATTTAAGAGAGTCCCATCCAGAGAATGTTCCGCATTTAGAGTTAGTGGAGCACGTGTTAGAGGTAGAGGATTTCATCTCAAATGAAATGGAAAAGATTCGTAATGGTGATCCGGTAGATGGTGATTCCAGTGCAATTATAGCGGGTCTTGACAAATTTCTGGACATGATTAAAAACGGTGTGACAGAAGGGGGAAAAGAACCACCTCCTGAGAATGTGCATGTAGAGCCAAAGCAGTTTTATATAGCACCAGTTGCTACAAGTGCCAGTCGTTTTTATAAGATTTATCTTACGTTTTATCCGGAAACGGAAATGGCAAACGTGCATGCCTATAAAACTGTATATGCATTAAAGGAAATCGCAGAGGACTTGCTGTATTCTCCTGAGGATATTATTTCGGACGAGCAAAGTGCATCAATTATTATGGAAGAGGGCTTCCGAATTCTTTTGCAGGCACAGTGCGATGAAGAGGAGATACGCAAATATGTCAGTGAAGGATATGACATTCAAAAGGTAGACATTTATGAATGTAAGGCTGAGGAGTTTCTTCAGGGCTTTGATTTCGGGGAACAGGAAGAGCGTGTGATTGATTTGGAATCCAGCGTGGAGGATATTGAATCGCGTAAACAGCCGGAAACAAAAGCAGATACGGAAACTACAACAGAAGAACCAACGGAGACACCAAAGGAAAAACCTAAAGAAAAGCCTAAGATGGCACCGGGTGATTTTGTTATAAAATCAAAAGAGCCTGGTAAAGCAAAGAAGCTTGCAAAGGATAAAAAGGGAGAAAAGGCAACCTTTATCAGCGTTAACGTTAAAAAGATGGATCAGTTGATGGATTTGATAGGAGAGCTGGTTATTTCAGAATCAGTTGTACTGCAAAATCCTGATTTGAAGGTGCCGGGACTTAATCTTGACCGCTTCAATAAAGCAGCAGCTCAATTATCCAAGATTTCAACGGATTTGCAGGATGTTATCATGTCTATGCGAATGGTATCTTTGTCAAATACCTTCCAAAAAATGAATCGTATTGTATTCGATGTATCAAGGAAGCTTGGAAAAGATATTGAATTTGAGATGGTGGGTGAGCACACAGAGGTTGATAAGAATATTATTGAGAAAATCTCTGATCCATTGATGCATATTGTAAGAAATTCCGTAGACCACGGAATTGAAAGTAAGGAAGAACGTATTGACAGTGGCAAGTCCGCAAAAGGCAAGGTTACCTTGTCGGCTAAGACAGAAGCCGGTAAGGTATGGATTAGCGTCCAGGATGACGGAAAAGGTCTTGACAGGGATAAGATACTTGCAAAGGCAAGAAAACAGGGGCTGTTGGATGACAGTAAGCCGGATGAAGCCTACACGGATAAAGAGGTATACCAGTTTATTACGTTGCCAGGTTTTTCAACAAATGAGCAGGTAACAGAATATTCGGGTCGAGGCGTAGGAATGGACGTTGTAGTTCAGAATATCCAGTCAATCGGTGGTGCACTTGATATAGAGAGTACCCCGGGTATGGGTAGTACTATGAGCCTGAAGATTCCATTGACACTTGCGATTATAGATGGTATCGTTTTGGAGGTAGGTAATTCTTCCTTTGTTATGGAAACAGGTGTGATTAAGGAATTTGTCCGCGTAAGAGAAGATATGATGATTTATGAACCAAATGGGGATGAATACATTATGATACGTGGAGAATGCTATCCGATGCTCAGGTTGGGCAGATGGTATGGTTTGGAGAATTACCGGGAATCCGTTGAAGATGGTGTCATTTTAATTCTTGAGGTTGAGGGTCACAGACTCTGTCTTCTGGTCGACAAGCTTATCGGAGAGCAGGAGATAGTAGTAAAGCCGATTCCGTCATACATAAAGAAGGTGAAAGGACTGTCCGGTTGTACACAGCTTGGCGATGGAAGTATCGCTTTGATATTGGATGCTGCCGGAATAGTGGAATAAAATTATAGAAAGGAAGGGTAGTCATATGGAGGCAACAAGCGAAGTTAAAAAGCAGGAAACAGGACCCAATGTTAATTCAAATGGCGACAATGAAAAGGGTAAATATATGACTTTCAAATCTGGAAATGAGTATTTCGGATTAGCAATCCAATATGTAAACGAAATTATCCAGATGCAGGAAATTACGGCGATTCCTGAAACAGAGGATTATATTAAAGGCCTTATCAATTTGAGGGGAAAAGTTGTTCCTGTCATTGATGTTCGGTTGCGGTTTAAGCAGAAACCACTAGAGTATAATGACAGAACCTGTATAATTGTCATTAATGTAAAATCAACCGTAGTGGGTCTGATTGTGGAGAAAATTGCTGAGGTGGTTGAAATTAATGAAGATAATATTTTGCCGCCACCTAAAATCGGACATACAGATAAGGCACAGAATAAGTATGTTTATGGCATTGGTAAAGTAGGAAATGCTGTAAAATTGTTGCTGGATCCGGATAAGTTATTAAATGATGAGGACTTATCAGTTATGGAGCAGGCAAGTGATTTAAATGAAGAAGGAGAGGTATAATTATGAAAGACGTGAAGATGAAAACAAAAATGATTATAGGTTTTGCTATTCTTGTCGTACTTATGATTCTTAATTCTGTAGTAGGAACGACTGCAATTCGCAAAATCAAAAATGAAGTTCAAGATATGACTAGTGAAGAGGAAAAGAAGATATCAGAAACAATGGAACAGATTAACGCAGACAAGGAAAAAGCTCAGATTATTATAGATACGCTTTCCACTGAAAAGGAAGATGAGCTGGCAGAGATAAATTCGGCAGCTAGGTTATCAACAGTTGTAAGTGGTATATCGTTATTAGTATCAATTATATTTACGCTTTTTATTGCGGCTTCACTCATAAAACAGATTTCACAATCTATGAAACAGCTGTCTGCTGCAACAAAGGATATCGCTTTGGGACGTACGAATATTGAGTTGGAGAAGAAGGCCAATGATGAGTTTGGCGAATTGATGGATGAGTATGATAAGGTAATTGAAAATATCAGAAATCAGGCTAGTATTGCAGAAGAAGTTTCAAATGGTAATCTGACTGTTAAGGTTTATCCAAGGTCAGAGGACGATATGCTTGGTAATGCATTGAAGAAGCTTGTAGAAGATAACCTTCGTACATTGACTAACATCAGTGATGCAGGTTCACAGGTAACAGTTAGTTCTTCTCAGGTAGCAAGTGCCAGCCAGGCATTGGCACAGGGTTCTACAGAGCAGGCAAGTGCAATCGAGCAGATTACTGCATCAATTGATGAGATTGCAGATAAGACAAAAGCAAATGCTGAGGAAGCAAATTCAGCAGCTAACCTTGTAGCTCGTGCAATTGAAGATGTACTTAAGGGTAACAAGCAGATGCAGGATATGATGGCTGCTATGCAGGATATTAATAAGTCATCTGAGAGTATTTCAAAGATTATTAAAACAATTGATGATATTGCATTCCAGACAAACATCCTTGCGTTAAATGCAGCAGTTGAGGCAGCAAGAGCAGGCGAGGCAGGAAAAGGATTTGCGGTTGTTGCAGAAGAGGTTAGAAGTCTGGCTGCTAAGAGTGCAGCAGCATCCGGCGAGACTGCTGAATTGATTGAGGAGTCTATTGATAGAGTAAATGCTGGTTCTAAGATTGCAGAAGAGACAGCAAAGGCTATGGAAGAGATTTCAAAGGTTGTAAAGGAAAGCGAAGGAATCATCAACGGTATTGCAGAGTCTTCAAATTACCAGGCAACTGCAGTGGCACAGATCGAGCAGGCTATTACACAGGTATCACAGGTTGTACAGACAAACTCTGCTACTAGTGAGCAGTGTGCGGCTGCCAGCGAAGAATTGTCTAACCAGGCATCAAGAATGAGAGAAATGCTTTCTATCTACAATTTGGGATCAGGACATGCAAGCTCATCATCATTCGGTAGCTCATCATATTCTTCATCATCTATGTCAAGTGCGAATGAGCAGGTGATTTCACTTGGTGATGACTTTGGAAAATATTAATGTTTCGTTAATATTATAAGATTGTTTAATAAAAAAAGACCGCTTTCGTGATAGTATTGAAAGCGGTCTTTTTTCTTCCTTTTGGCGACATTAAATACAAATTTTTTTGGGAATATATAAATGCAGATAGCATTAAGAATGCTTAAATAAAATATTTATTTGAAATATTTTATTAATATTATAGAAATTATGGTAGAAATAGGTTATTATAGTCCTTGGGTAAAGATAAATACAAAAAATACAAGAAGGAGAGATTATAAGATGAGAGCCTATAAAGATATGAGTAAGGATGAACTCCTGTCATTGAAAACAGCATTACAGGAAGAGTATAAAACAGCAGAAGCAAAGGGGCTTTCTTTAAATATGGCAAGAGGAAAGCCGGGAGCATCACAGTTAACGCTTTCCATGCCGATGCTGGATGTTGTGAACAGTGAATCAGACATGAAGACGTTGCTTGGCAATGATACCAGAAATTATGGTGACCTGGATGGTATTGGCGAGTGTAGAAAATTCATGGCTGATATGATGGATGTTCAAAAAGATAATGTAATTGTATGCGGAAATTCCAGCTTGAATATTATGTATGATACGGTAGCACGTTCGTTTGCATTTGGTGTAAATGGTGCCACTCCATGGTGCAAGCAGGACAAGGTGAAGTTTCTGTGTCCTGTTCCGGGATATGACAGGCATTTTAAGATTACAGAAGTGTTTGGAATTGAAATGATTAACATTCCGTTGCATGAGGATGGTCCGGATATGGATCTCGTGGAGCAGTATGTAAACAATGATTCGGCAGTAAAAGGAATCTGGTGCGTACCAAAATATTCCAATCCGACTGGCATTTCCTATTCTGATGAGGTAGTAAAACGATTTGCAAACCTGAAACCGGCAGCAGAGGATTTTAGAATTTACTGGGATAATGCATATTGCATCCATCATTTATATGAGGATCAGCAGGATGAGATTCTGAACATTTTGGAGGAGTGTGAGAAGGCAGGAAATCCGGATATGGTGTATATATTTGCATCAACCTCCAAAATCAGTTTTCCGGGCTCCGGTATTTCTGCAATAGCTACTTCAGAAAACAATATGAAATATATTATGAGCCAGATGACGGTTCAGACCATTGGACATGACAAGATTAATCAGTTGCGTCATGTACGGTTCTTCAAGGACATAGATGGTCTGAAGGCACATATGAAGAAGCATGGGGAGCTGTTGCGTCCGAAGTTTGAAGCTGTGTTAAATATTTTAGAACAAGAATTAACTGGTCTTGAAATTGGAACATGGGTGAAACCAAGGGGCGGATACTTTATTTCCTTTGATGCCATGCCGGGATGTGCGAAAGAAATTGTCAGCAAATGTAAGGAGTTGGGGGTTGTATTGACAGGAGCAGGTGCCACCTATCCATATGGAAAGGATCCACTGGATTCCAATATTCGAATTGCACCATCCTTCCCGACACCGGAAGAAATGCTGGAGGCAACAAAGATTTTTGTACTTTGTGTAAAGCTTGTCAGCATAGAGAAGCTATTAGAAGAAAAGAATTAATCTTTAATGTAAAAAAGGGTGCTGTTGCACGAACAAAAATTATGCGGTAATTATTATCGCATAATTTTTTTAGGGAGATATTTTTATAGCTTCTCCATAAAAATATTTGAATATATTACCTTATCATTGGAAAACATAAGAAAAAATAATATCTTAAGGAGACTGGAAATGAATATATTATTTTATGATACCACTATCTATGACAAAAAATCGTTTGACGAGGAGCTGGCAAAGCATACGGATGTTACAATAACCTATCAGGAGGCAGATATTTCAGAAAAAACAGTTTCTCTTGCAAAGGGATATGACGCAATATGTGCATTTGTAAATTCAGATCTGAGTGCACCTGTTATCGATAAGCTTGCAGAAATAGACATTAAGCTCATTTTGTTAAGATGTGCAGGCTTTAACAATGTTGATATAAAGCGTGCAAATGAAAAAGGAATCACTATTTTGAGGGTTCCCGGATATTCACCTGAGGCTGTTGCCGAGCACGCAATAGCACTTGCACTTGTGGCCAGCAGACGTATACACAAAAGCTACATTAAGGTGAGAGAAAATAACTTTAGTCTTGTTGGTCTTACCGGTGTTAATTTTTATAAAAAGACGGCAGGAATCATTGGAACGGGTAAAATAGGTGCTGCAATGTGCAGAATATGCCATGGCTTTGGAATGAAAGTGATTGCCTATGACGTATACGAAAATAAAGACTTACCGTTTGTTGAGTATGTAAGCCTGAATGAGCTTTTGGAAACATCTGATCTTATATCACTTCACTGTCCGCTTACAGAAGAATCCTATCATATGATAAACAAGGATAGTATCAGTATTATGAAAAAAAGACCTATATTTGTAAATACTTCAAGAGGTGCTTTGGTAGATACGGAGGATTTGATTAAAGGAATCAGAGAAAATAAATTTTTTGCAGTCGGTCTTGATGTTTATGAGGAAGAAGCTATCAATGTTTTTGAAAACAGAGAAGATGAGCTTTTGGAACACTCCGTAACGGCAAGGCTGCTTTCCTTCCCTAATGTAGTTATAACTTCCCATCAGGGATTTCTTACAAATGAAGCTCTGGCTGCAATAAGTGAGGTTACAATAAAAAATGCAAGAAATTTTGCAGCAGCAAATGTAAAGGATTATGAGGCAAACCAGGTCAAATAAGAAAAACAAAAATGGTGCATAGAATGTAGCTGTTCTATGCACCTTAGAATTTGTTTATTCTGCTTTTTGTACAAGACTATAGAAACCAATAATATAAAGACCACATAATCCAACCAATCCGTAAATTATTCTTGAGAGAGCAGATGCGTCTCCGAATAATGCAGATACAAGATTAAAATTAAAAAATCCTATAAGTCCCCATACGATTGCTCCAATAATAGTCAGTGTGAGGCAGAAGTAATTTAGAAATTTCATACAAAACCTCCAATACATAAAGTAGCTAATAAAATTAGCCCTTTGAATATAGGATGAGCAAATGACGTAAATTTATGTAGTAAATTGTTGCCAAAACATTTAAAGTAATGTAGAATTGTGGGTGCAAGTGCCTTAGTGATTGCAGACGTTTGTTTTAAATTTGTCATTTTACAGGAGGATATCATGGGCGGTTTTTTTGGAGTTGCATCAAAGGAAGATTGTGTGTTTGATTTGTTTTTTGGAACAGACTATCATTCACATTTAGGAACAAGACGAGCAGGTCTTGCAGTATACGGTGAAGACGGATTTAAAAAATCGATTCATAAAATCGAAAATGCACCATTCAGAACAAAGTTCGAAAAAGAAGCTAATTCTATGAAAGGAAACATGGGTATTGGATGTATCTCTGATTATGAGGCTCAGCCTATACTTGTGCGTTCGCATCATGGCTCATTTGCCATAACCACAGTTGGAAAAATAAATAATGCAGATGACATTATAGAAGATATT
Source organism: uncultured Lachnospiraceae bacterium (assembly GCA_947173945.1). Taxonomy (GTDB): domain Bacteria; phylum Bacillota; class Clostridia; order Lachnospirales; family Lachnospiraceae; genus Coprococcus_C. The sequence goes on along the minus strand of CAMWGV010000053.1, from coordinate 4,251 downwards.
TTGAAGGACAAGACTCATTTTTTTGAAATGAGCAATGGAGAAATAAATGCGACTGAGCTTGTCGCTGCAATTATCGATCAAAAGGAAAATTTTATAGAAGGAATACAGTATGCACAGGATATAATTGAGGGCTCCATGTCTATGCTGATTCTTACTCCTAAGGGGATTTATTGTGCAAGAGATAAATTTGGAAGGACACCGGTAGTTTTGGGCAAAAAGGATGGTTCGAGATGTGCTGCATTTGAAAGCTTTTCCTATTTGAATTTAGGATATGTCGCAGACAGAGAGCTGGGACCGGGAGAGATAGTTGTTATGAGTCCGGATGGAGTAAAGACGCTTGTGGCACCGGGAACAGATATGAAAATCTGTACATTCCTTTGGATTTATTATGGTTATCCGTCAGCTTCATATGAAGGAGTAAGTGTGGAGCAGATGAGGTATAAATGCGGACAGGCATTAGCAAAAAGAGATAATGTCAAGCCGGATATTGTTGCCGGAGTTCCGGATTCGGGAACTGCTCATGCAATTGGATATGCGAATGCATCCGGAGTTCCGTTTTCCAGACCATTCATAAAATATACACCTACATGGCCACGTTCATTTATGCCTACAATACAGAGTAAACGTGACATGATAGCAAAGATGAAGCTAATACCTGTGGAGCCGTTAATAAAGGACAGAAGCTTGCTTTTGATTGACGACTCAATTGTAAGAGGTACACAGCTCAGAGAAACAACAGAATTTTTATATGAGAGTGGAGCAAAGGAAGTTCATATAAGACCAGCATGTCCTCCGCTTATATTTGGATGTAAATATTTGAATTTCTCACGTACCAATTCTGAGATGGAACTTATTACGAGAAAGGTTATAAAAGACCTTGAGGGAGAAAATGTATCAGATGAGGTGCTTAAGGAGTATGCAGATCCTGACTCCGAAAAATATGAGAAGATGGTAGATAAAATTTGTGAGGAGTTGAAATTTACATCACTCAGATTTCACAGACTGGATGATATGATAGAATCTGTGGGAATAGACCCATGTAAGCTTTGTACGTATTGCTGGAGTGGAAAGGAATAGGCTCCGGATAACAGGAGGTATGTTTTATGTTTTTTGATTGCGGATTGATAAACATTTTTGAAGACAATACGGTTGGCGTGCCACAGTTGATGCGAACAGACATACAGGAACGAGATGGCAATTATCTTTTGGAAATAGAGCTTCCGGGTTTTGTACGTGAGGATATTCAGGCAGAGCTTGTAGACGGACGCCTCACTATCATTGCTGAAAAGCAGGAGCAAATTGCAAGGGAAGGAAACGATGTGAATTTTATCAGGAGAGAAAGGCTTGTAGGAGGCTGTAAGCGGAGTTTTTTTGTTGGCAGCAAGGTGAAGCAGGACGACATATCGGCTGCTTTTAAGGATGGAATTTTAAGTATAATTATTGCAAATTCGGAACGGTCAGTAGAACGTGAAGAACGAAAGCTGATTCCGATTAAATAAATCAGAAACGTGCAACCTGCAAATTTGTAAACTGTGGCATTATCTGTTGTAGTTTTGACAAGGAGATTAAAAATGAAACAATTTATAAGGCAGCTTCGTAATATGGGATATACGGAAGCGGGAGCTGTAGAGCCGGGCGTTGATGTCCTGTATGTTATACAAAATGATATGCCATATATTCTATGCTTTATTGATATGAATATGCCCCAGTATAAAAGCAGGGAAAGAATTGATTCGATAGAAGCTGAGGTAAGAGAGCTTTTTTCAAGAATTGCTTATGACAACATTGCAATGTTGAAAATCATAAGTATCGATGATTTGGACTGGGTAAAGGAAAACTTAAGTGATTACAGCTTTTATTGGATATTTGATACAAACTACAGAAGGATTCTGATATATGAAAACCAGCCATCAAATTTTCTTGGAATTAAAAACAAAATTGAAGATTACCTTTACGGAAGACAGCCTGATGCTGCGTCATTAAGAAATGAAACAGCCGATTTGAATGTTGTGTACAGGGCTCCGAAAAGAACCTTCGGGGATTATCTTACTGTTACGAATATTATTATTTTCATAAATCTTTTTATTTTCCTTCTTACGGTATTTGGCGGTGATTTAGAAAAAGGGTCATATCTCCGCAAATGTGGAGGAATGTATGCACCGGATATTAGGTTTCACGGACAGGTATATAGGTTATTTACGTCTATGTTTATTCATGCCGGATTTGTCCATTTGATATGTAATATGTTTTCTCTGTACTGCATAGGGGAAGTGCTGGAACCTCTGGTAGGGAAAATAAAATATCTGATTATATATATGGGAGGCGGTCTTTGTGCATCGCTTGCCAGCTATGTTTATCATCTAGAATTCAAACCTAATGTTGTGTCTGCAGGAGCATCAGGCTGTGTGTTCGCAATTCTGGGGGCATGGGCTGTCGTACTTGTTTTAAAATCAGCAGATACAAACGCTGGCACGATAAGTTCTGTACTTATAGTTGTGATTTTTTGTGTCTTGTCCGGATTCAGAGAAAGTAACATTGACAATGTAGCACATATTGGTGGATTAATCGGAGGTGCAGCTATTACATATATTATGCTTAAAGTCAGTGATAAAAAGCATCATCGCCTCAAGTAGCACGATTAAGCAAAAAAATAAGGGCTTGATGCCCTTATCTTTCACCGATAGGTATGTATTTCTTTTCTTCTGCCACAGACATATATGCAGGTCTGATAATCTTATTTGCATTTATAAGCTCCTCAATACGGTGTGCGCTCCATCCTGCAATACGGGCAATTGCAAAAAGAGGTGTAAACAATTCTTCAGGCAGTTCAAGCATACTGTATACGAAACCACTGTAAAAATCAACATTAGGACTGACACCCTTGTATATCTTTCTTTTTTCAGCAATAACTTCTTTTGCAATTTGTGCAACGTTTCTATATAGTTGATATTCATCCTGTTTACCCTTTTCATCTGAAAGACGTCCCACAAATCGTTCAAATATATTTGCTCTTGGGTCTGAGATGGAGTATACAGCATGTCCCATACCATATATGAGTCCTGTACGGTCAAATGCCTTTTTGTCCAGAATATCAGCGAGATAGGAGCGTATTGCCTCTTTATCATCCCAATTCTTTATATGCTTTTTAATATCATCAAACATCTGTTTCACCTTTACGTTTGCACCACCATGCTTTGGTCCCTTAAGTGCACACAGGGATGCAGTTACTGATGAGTAGGTATCAGTGCCGGAGGATGTAACAACATGAGTTGTAAATGTAGAGTTATTTCCACCGCCATGCTCAGCATGAAGTACAAGTGCAAGGTCCAAAATCTTTGCTTCTGTATCTGTATAAGACTTATCCTTACGAAGAAGCCTTAAAATATTTTCTGCTGTAGAAAGCTCCGGCTTTGGATTATGTATATATATGCCGCGACCTAAATCATAGTGCCGGTATGCAAGATAAGAATAAACAGCAATCAGAGGAAAGCTTGATATAAGCTCTAAGCTTTGACGCAAAACATTAGGGATGGATGTATCTGATGAATTTGCATCATAGGAGCTTAATGTAAGTATGCTTTTCGCCATTGCATTCATAATATCATTGTTTGGTGTTTTCATAATAACATCTCTGACAAAATGCTGTGGAAGACGCCTGTATGAACCAAGCATTTCGGTAAAATCGCTGAGTTCCTGCTGATTTGGAAGCTCACCAAACAAGAGGAGATAAACGGACTCCTCATATCCAAAACGGTTTTCGTTAATGAAGCCTTTGACAAGGTCATATATGTTGATTCCTCGGTAAAACAGTTCTCCGTCTATCGGTGTGGAAACACCATCTACCATTTTTGAAGAATTTATGGTTGATATTTCGGTTAGGCCCGTCAAAACGCCCTTTCCGTCTAAATCACGAAGACCGCGCTTTACTTCGTATTTTGTATATAGATTGGCATCAATTAAATCATGTGATTCACAAAGCTTTGCAAGCTTATATATTTCAGGTGTAACTGCTGACAATTCAGTAGTACTCATTAACATCCCTCCTTATAAGTTGTTGTATTGGAATTGTAGTCACATAAGATTCGACTACATATCAAGTGCCATCGTAAAAGAATTATTTATTAGGTAACTAGAATAACTAATACTATAATACAAATTTCATTTTATTGCAAATGTTATTTGGTTAATAATTAAACAATACACAGAAAATTCATAAATCATATAGCAAAAATTACATTTGTCATATAATAA
>CAMWGV010000052.1 GCA_947173945.1 uncultured Lachnospiraceae bacterium | reverse complement strand
ATATAATATTTTGTGATACTATTATAACAAATACAAGAAAAACATGTCAGATTGATTGTAATGCTTTTAAAGAACTATCAGTCAAAAAAAGTTGTCTTTAATGTTAAATATGTTTTAGGAGGGAAAGCATGGATTAAGGAAAAAGAATGGAAGAAATTTCATAGAATACATAGAATTTTCAGACGGAACATCATGAAATCCTGATGACATCGAGGCACATCTTGGTGTATAATAAACAGTTGTTATTACATTTTTAAAATTAAATGAATAAATAGCAGGGTTCGTAAGAAACGTGCTAATAAGAAATAGGAAACGATTAAAAAATATATGGAGGAATAAATTATGGGTATGACAATGACACAAAAAATACTTGCAGCACATGCAGGCTTAGAAAGCGTTACTGCAGGACAGCTGATTGAAGCTGATTTGGATTTGGTACTGGGAAATGATGTTACAACTCCTGTTGCCATAAAAGAAATGGAAAAGTTTGATAAGAAGGAAGTGTTTGACAAAGAGAAAATTGCTCTTGTAATGGATCACTTTACTCCGAATAAGGATATTAAGAGTGCAGAGCATTGTAAATGCGTCAGAGAATTTTCATGTGCAAATTCAATCAAGAATTTCTTTGATGTGGGAGCTATGGGTATTGAACATGCACTGCTTCCGGAGCAGGGACTTATAGTTGCAGGAGAAACATGTATAGGTGCTGATTCACATACATGTACATATGGTGCACTTGGAGCCTTTTCAACAGGTGTAGGAAGCACGGATATGGCGGCAGGAATGGTTACAGGCAAGGCTTGGTTTAAGGTACCATCTGCAATTAAGTTTAATATAGTAGGAGAGAAGGCACCTTGGGTCAGCGGTAAGGATGTTATTCTTCATATTATCGGTATGATAGGTGTGGATGGTGCACTTTACAAGTCTATGGAGTTTGTAGGTGAGGGTATAAAGAACCTTACAATGGACGACAGGTTCACAATAGCAAACATGGCAATCGAAGCAGGTGCAAAAAATGGCATTTTCCCTGTGGATGCTCTAACAGAGGAATACATGAAGGAGCATTCAACAAAAAGCTATAAAAAATATGAGGCGGATGCTGATGCAGTGTATGACGAGGAGTATACGATTGACCTTTCAACTCTTAAGCCTACCGTTGCATTCCCACATCTTCCGGAAAACACAAAAACAATAGACGAGGTCGGAGACATAAAGATAGATCAGGTTGTAATCGGTTCCTGTACAAACGGAAGAATTTCAGATATGAGAATTGCGGCAGAGATTATGAAGGATAAGCATGCTGCAGATGGTGTGAGAGTTATTGTTATTCCAGGAACTCAGGACGTATACCTTACAATGATTAAGGAGGGACTTACCGAGATATTCATAAAGGCAGGTGCAGTTGTGTCAACCCCTACCTGCGGACCTTGCTTAGGTGGACACATGGGCGTTATGGCGGCAGGAGAAAGAACGGTATCTACAACAAACCGTAACTTTGTAGGTCGTATGGGACACGTTGATTCAGAAGTTTATCTTGCAAGTCCTGCTGTTGCCGCTGCATCCGCAATCACAGGAAAAATAAGTAGTCCGAGCGAGATAGCATAAACAATTATACAATTGCGAAACTCCTTATTTTCAAAATATGAGTTGTAGAAAATATACAATTTCATAAGCAAGGTGCTTTGGAGCCGTCGGTACTTAGACTGCGTATTTTGCAGTCTTATGTACCGTTACGTGCGACAAGCAGCGCAAGCGTACCATGCGTTGAATTGTATATTTTTTACAACGTATTATAAAAGCAGAGTGTCGCAATTGCCTATAAATAAAGAAACATGAAAGGTGGTTATTATTTAATGAAAGCATATGGAACAGTTCACAAATATGGTGACAATGTAGATACAGACGTTATAATACCGGCAAGATACCTTAATTCATCAGACCCGTCAGAACTTGCAAAGAATTGCATGGAGGATATTGACAAGGATTTTGTCAACAGGGTAAAGCCAGGCGACATTATGGTTGCAAACAAGAATTTTGGCTGTGGTTCATCCAGAGAGCACGCACCAATCGCGATTAAGGCTTCGGGAATAAGCGTAGTGATAGCAGAGACCTTTGCAAGAATATTTTACAGAAATGCAATTAACATCGGTCTTCCAATCATTGAGTGTCCGGAGGCGGCTAAGGGTATAGAAGCAGGAGATATGGTGGAAGTTGATTTTGACAGTGGAATGATTTACAACAAGACAAAGGGCACATCCTATAAGGGACAGGCGTTCCCACCATTTATGCAGGAGATTATCAAAAATGGTGGACTTATCAATAATATAAACAGTAAAAATAAGTAATAAAAACGCTTATAGTTAGGAAACATGCATATATCGTAAACATATACAGAAGAAGGAGAGAGAATATGTATTGTACCCAATGTGGAAATTACATTCCTGATGGAGCGACAAGCTGTAATGTGTGCGGAACACCAATAAATCAAGGGATGGGAACAAACTGGTATCAGCAGCCACAACAACCACCACAGCAAAATATGCAGTGGAATAATTTACAGCAATCGGCAATTTCACAAAACAATGGCAATGAGCTTGGAATGAAATGGTTTAAATTTGTCATTTGGTTTCAGCTTTATGCAAACTGTGTACTGAATATTTACAATGGATATAGAATCAGTTTTGGTAAACATTATAATTTAGATGATAGCTATGTTCAAATGATATATAATATGTATGATGGTTTGCAGACCATTGATTTAGCAGTGGGTATCAGTATGATGGCTCTTGGTGTATATGCAATTATAACAAGGTATTCTCTGGCGGGATTTAAAAAGCATGGTCCTTTTATGTATTATCTTTGTTTATTTTTTAACATTTTAGTAGCTGTAATTTACTGTATTTTGGTAAAGGCAACAGTAGTCGGAATTGAAATTAATAATACAAGAATGATTTCAAATGCTATAATGATGACAGTGCTTTTAATATGTAATTTAGTATATTTTGGCAAAAGAAGGCATTTATTTGTCAATTAATGTTAAATTTTGGTATCAGGTCAGACATTTGACTTTTAATATGTATTTAAGGAGATGAAAAAATGAATTGTAATATAGCGGTTATTAAGGGAGACGGAATTGGTCCTGAGGTTGTTACCCAGGCTATGAAGATATTAGATGCAGTAGGTGAAAAATACGGACATACATTTAACTATGAACAGCTTCTTATGGGAGGCTGCTCCATAGATGTTCACGGTGTGCCACTTACAGATGAGGCTGTGGCAAGGGCAAAGGCAAGTGATGCGGTGCTACTCGGCTCAATAGGAGGCAACACATCAACATCACCTTGGTACAAGCTTCCACCTGAAAAAAGACCTGAGGCAGGACTTCTTAAAATCAGAAAGGAACTTGGTCTTTTTGCGAACCTGAGACCTGCATATTTATATGAGCAATTAAAGGCAGCGTGTCCTTTGAAAGAAGAAATAGCTAATAAGGGCTTTGACATGATGATTATGCGGGAGCTTACGGGAGGTCTTTATTTCGGTTCACGAAAAACAGAGGAAATAGATGGTGTGATGACAGCGGTTGACACACTTACATACAACGAGAACGAGATAAGAAGAATTGCAATTAAGGGCTTTGATATAGCAATGAAACGAAGGAAGAAGGTTACAAGCGTTGACAAGGCAAATGTTCTTGACTCCTCAAGATTATGGAGAAAGATTGTTGAGGAGGTGGCAAAGGATTATCCTGAGGTTACATACGAGCATATGCTTGTTGACAATTGTGCAATGCAGCTTGTGAAGGATCCTGCACAGTTTGATGTTGTATTAACGGAGAATATGTTTGGAGACATACTTTCAGATGAGGCATCCATGATTACAGGATCCATCGGAATGCTTGCATCAGCGTCATTAAATGAAACGAAATTCGGAATGTATGAGCCAAGCGGTGGTTCCGCACCTGATATAGCGGGACAGAATAAAGCAAATCCGATTGCAACGATACTGTCAGCAGCTATGATGCTCAGATATACATTTGACCTTGACAAGGAGGCAGATGCAATTGAACATGCAGTAAAGCAGGTACTGATTGAGGGATACCGTACATGTGATATTGTATCTGAGGGAACAACCCTTGTTGCCTGTGATGAGATGGGCGACCTGATAAAACAAAGGATTTAATTGCAAATGAAACAAAGCTTTGTATAGCTTATATGATGAACTTATATCCAATCAGGAGGTGTAAATGAAAAAAATATATATACTTACAGCTTGTATGATGCTTTTCCTTTTTGTATTTACTGCCTGTGGTGGCAGTGATAAAAAAGAGGCACCTTCATCGGGAAAAATGTATGATACAGGTTTGGAGCTTGCCACGTCCATAAGTGAGCTATCAAAAAATGAAATGTATGTTGAGGCATCGCTTCCTATGAGAGAAGATTTTATGCTGGAGATGGTGAGTAGCATCGCAGACATGGATTATTCACAGCCGGAGCATGTTTACAGGGTGAAAAATATGGACGAGGTTATATCGTCAGCTATGGCTTTTGTAATGGAAGTTGATATGGATGCCTTTTCTGATGTAATACAAAAGTATTTAGAGGCACGGTTTGTTAATGCGATTTCCACTTATATCACTGGACAGAGAACAAGTGCAACTGCAATTGCCTTAAGCTCTATTTTCGTTATGGAGACAAGCTTTACGGATGCTTCGGTAAAGGATTATGAAGTGTATATATACACATACAAGGACGCCTATCCAGTAATGGTATGCTTTGTTCCGGGAAAGGATGGTGCTGTAGCCGCAACAGCAGGTTATATCCTGGTGGATGATTATATTGGTGCTGACGGCGATGCACTTTCGGAAGATATAAGTTTTGCAATGTTAAATATTAAGCTTGAGGAAGTTTTTAAGCAGTAACATAAAATTATGAAAAAGGAGAAAACAAAATGAAAAGTGATAATGTAAAAGTCGGTATGCAGCAGGCACCGCACAGAAGTTTATTTAACGCACTTGGAATGACAGAGGAGGAGCTTTCCAAGCCGCTTGTAGGTATTGTATGCTCATACAATGAGATTGTTCCGGGACATATGAATCTGGATAAGATAGCCGAGGCTGTAAAGCTTGGAGTAGCAGCAGCCGGAGGAACCCCTATCATGTTCCCTGCAATTGCTGTTTGTGATGGTATAGCAATGGGACACATCGGAATGAAATACTCACTTGTAACAAGAGACCTTATAGCTGACTCAACAGAGTGTATGGCTACAGCACATCAATTTGATGCACTTGTAATGATACCGAACTGTGATAAGAATGTTCCGGGTCTTCTTATGGCAGCGGCAAGAGTAAATGTTCCTACTGTATTTGTTTCAGGTGGACCTATGCTTGCAGGACACGTTAAGGGACACAAGACAAGCCTTTCATCAATGTTTGAGGCTGTAGGCTCCTATGCTGCAGGAACCATGACGGAGGAGGATGTAAATGAATTTGAGTGCAAGGCATGTCCTACCTGTGGTTCATGCTCAGGAATGTACACTGCAAATTCAATGAACTGTTTGACTGAGGCTCTTGGTATGGGGCTTCCTGGAAATGGAACAATTCCTGCTGTATATTCTGAGAGAATTAAGCTTGCAAAGCATGCAGGTATGGCTGTTATGGAAATGTACAGAAAGAATATACGCCCAAGAGATATTATTACAAAAGAAGCAATATTAAATGCACTTACTGTTGATATGGCACTTGGATGTTCTACGAACTCAATGCTTCATATACCGGCAATTGCACATGAAATAGGATTTGACTTTGATATTGCACTTGCAAATGAGATAAGTGCCAAGACACCAAATCTCTGTCACCTTGCACCGGCAGGTCCTACATATATGGAGGACTTAAATGAGGCAGGCGGTGTATATGCAGTTATGAATCAGTTAAAATCAATCGGTCTTTTAAATGAAGACTGCATGACTGTAACAGGAAAAACAATCGGTGAGGCTGTTGCAGGTGCAACGAATAAAAATCCGGAGGTTATCAGACCTTTAGATAATCCGTACAGCAAAACAGGAGGACTTGCCGTGCTCAAGGGAAATCTTGCACCTGACGGCTCGGTTGTAAAGCGTTCTGCTGTTGTTCCTGAAATGATGCAGCATGAAGGTCCTGCAAGAGTATTTGACTGTGAGGAGGATGCAATTGCAGCGATTAAGGGTGGAAAAATTGTTGCGGGAGATGTAGTAGTTATAAGATATGAGGGTCCAAAGGGCGGACCGGGAATGAGAGAAATGTTAAATCCTACATCTGCAATAGCAGGAATGGGACTTGGCTCATCCGTAGCACTGATTACAGACGGACGTTTTTCCGGAGCAAGCCGTGGAGCTTCTATAGGACATGTTTCACCTGAGGCGGCAGTAGGAGGCCCTATCGCATTTGTCGAAGAGGGAGATATTATAAGCATTGATATAGATGCATGTACGATTAACCTTAAAATAAGCGATGAGGAGTTTGCAAAGCGTAAAGCAGCATGGACACCAAAGGAACCAAAGGTTACAACCGGTTATCTTGCAAGATATGCAAAAATGGTTACATCAGGTAACAGAGGTGCAATACTTGATATATAATTTACAATATGTTATTCTAACATTTATTAATAGGAAACTTCGTTTCCTATTGGCACGGTTCTGACGAACCTTGCTAAGATTTGAACTACAGCGTTATATATGCTTTGTTCAATTAAATTGTAAAAATATATGATAAGTTTTCTATAGAAAAGGAGAATATACAATGAAACAGTTAACAGGGTCAGAAATCGTTATTGAATGTTTAAAAGAGCAGGGTGTAGACACTGTGTTTGGATATCCTGGCGGAACAATACTTAACGTTTATGATGCACTTTATAAGCACCAGGATGAAATTCATCACATTTTGACCTCCCATGAGCAGGGGGCTGCACATGCAGCAGACGGATATGCGAGGGCAACGGGCAAGGTTGGTGTATGTATGGCAACCTCCGGACCTGGTGCTACAAATCTTGTAACAGGTATTGCAACTGCATATATGGATTCCATTCCGCTTGTAGCAATTACAGCAAATGTAGGTGTATCTCTGCTTGGAAAGGACAGCTTTCAGGAGGTAGATATAGCAGGTGTTGTTATGCCTATTACGAAGCACAGCTTTATTGTAAAAAATGTACATGAGCTTGCAGATACAATAAGGAGAGCATTTAAGATTGCACAGACCGGAAGACCGGGACCTGTACTTGTAGATATAACTAAGGATGTAACTGCAAATGTTGCAGACTTTGAGCCAAAGGCACCGGATCCAATCGAAAAGATTACAAGCACAATCAATGCGGATGATCTGGATATGGCAATCAGGATGATTGAAAAGGCAGAGAGACCTTTCGTACTTTGCGGTGGTGGTGTTATAGCAGCAGATGCCTCAAAGGAGCTCATCAAATTTGTGGAAAAAATTGATGCTCCTGTATGTGACACCCTTATGGGTAAGGGAGCATATCCGGGAACTGACATAAGGTATACCGGAATGATTGGTATGCATGGAACGAAGGTTTCAAACTTTGGTATTAACATGGCTGACCTTGTTATTGTTGTGGGTGCAAGATTTTCTGACAGAGTGATAGGAAATGCATCTAAATTTGCACAAAATGCAAAGATTATACATATAGATGTAGATGCAGCAGAGATTGACAAGAACATTCTTGTAGACTGCAGTCTTGTAGGAGATGCAAAGGAAGTTCTGAAAATGCTTGCTACAAGAATTAAGGCAATGAAGCATACGGAGTGGGCAGCAGAAATAAGAAAGCTCAAAAATGAGTATCCTGACAGAAGTCAGATGGATGCAATGACAGGTCCTGCAATCATAAATAAAATTTATGAAATTACAGAGGGAAAGGCTACAATCACTACAGATGTAGGACAGCATCAGATGTGGGCGGCACAGCATTATTATTACACTGAGCCACGTCGTCTTATTACATCAGGTGGACTTGGTACTATGGGATATGGTGTTGGAGCATGTATAGGAGCAAAGGTTGGAAAGCCGGAAAATATTACAATAAACATTGCCGGTGACGGATGCTTCAGAATGAACATGAATGAGATAGCAACAGCTACAAGATATAATATACCTATTATTCAGATTGTTATTAATAACCATGTGCTTGGAATGGTTAGGCAGTGGCAGACCCTGTTCTATGAAAAGAGATATTCAAGCACAATTTTAGAGGATAAGGTAGATTTTGTTAAGGTTGCAGAAGCCTTAGGTGCAACAGGCATGAGAGTAACAAATCTTGATGAGCTTGATGCTGCACTTAAGAAGGCAATAGAGCTTAAGAGCCCTGTTGTCATTGACTGTATTATAGATAAGGATGATAAGGTGTTCCCTATGGTTGCTGCGGGGGCTCCACTTGAAAGCTGCTTTGACCAGCAAGATTTAGATAATAAATAGGGAGGAGCTTCATAAAACGAAGTTTTATGAATTTGAATGCGACGACCGACATGGCAGGTACAGCTTTAGCTGTCCGTGCCGATACAAAAAAGGAGGATTTACAAAATGTCAAGAGTATTTAATTTTTCAGCAGGCCCATCTGTTTTACCTGAGGTTGTCTTAAAACAGGCAGCAGAAGAAATGATGGATTATAAAGGCTCAGGAATGAGCGTTATGGAAATGAGCCACCGCTCTAAGGTATATGATAATATCATAAAAGAAGCGGAGCAGGATTTAAGGGATTTGATGAAAATTCCTGATAATTATAAGGTTCTTTTCCTTCAGGGAGGTGCTTCCCAGCAGTTTGCTGCAGTTCCTATGAACTTGATGAAGAATGGTGTTGCAGACTACATTATTACGGGACAGTGGGCAAAGAAGGCCTATGAGGAGGCACAAAAATATGGTAAGGCAAATGCCGTAGCATCATCAGCGGATAAGACATTTTCCTATATACCGGACTGCTCAGATCTTCCTATATCTGAGGATGCAGATTACGTGTATATATGTCACAACAATACGATATACGGAACTACATATAAGAAGCTTCCTGATACAAAGGGTAAAATTCTTGTTGCAGATATGTCATCTGACATTCTTTCACAGCCTGTAAATGTATCGGATTACGGACTTATTTTCTTTGGTGTTCAGAAGAATGTAGGACCGGCAGGTGTTGTTGTCGTTATAATCAGAGAGGATTTAATCAGGGATGATGTAATGCCATTCACACCTACAATGCTTAAGTACAAAACACAGGCAGATAATGATTCACTTTACAATACGCCACCATGCTACGGAATTTATATTTGCGGACTTGTGTTCAAGTGGGTAAAGGAAATGGGTGGTCTTGATGCCATGAAGGTACATAACGAAAAGAAGGCAGCAATATTATATGATTTCCTTGACAGTTCAAAGATGTTCAGCGGAACAGTAGTGAAGGAAGACCGTTCACTTATGAATGTTCCTTTTGTAACAGGTAATGAGGAGCTTGATGCAAAATTTGTTAAGGAAGCAACTGCTGCAGGCTTTGTAAATCTCAAGGGACACAGAACCGTTGGTGGAATGAGAGCAAGTATTTATAATGCTATGCCTATTGAAGGTGTTGAAAAGCTGGTTCAGTTTATGAAGGATTTTGAGGCAGCGAATTCATAATACAATATTGATAAGTTAAATGACAGGGAGAATAAAAAATGATAAAGGTTAATTGCTTAAATCCTATTGCAGCATGTGGTATGGATTTGTTTACGGATAATTATGAAAAGACAGACAGCTTTGCAGAGGCAGAAGCAGTTCTTGTGAGAAGTGCGGCAATGCATGATATGGAGCTTTCCGATAAGCTTGTTGCAGTTGCACGTGCAGGAGCAGGAGTAAATAATATCCCGCTCGATAAATGTGCCGAAAAGGGTATTGTTGTATTTAATACACCAGGAGCAAACGCCAATGGTGTTAAGGAGCTTGTTATTGCGGGTATGCTTCTTGCATCAAGAGATTTGGTTGGAGGCTATAATTGGGTTAAGGACAATGCTTCCGATGCAAATATTGCAAAGGCTGTTGAAAAACAAAAATCCCAGTATGCAGGTTGTGAGGTTTTAGGAAAGAAGCTGGGTGTAATCGGCTTGGGTGCAATTGGTGCAAAGGTTGCAAACATAGGATTCAGACTTGGCATGGAGGTTTACGGATATGATCCGTATGTATCGGTTGATGCTGCATGGAGACTTTCCAGTCATGTAAAGCATATAACAAATGTTGAGGATATATATAAGGAATGTGATTATATAACAATCCATGTTCCAGCACTTGACAATACAAAGGGAATGCTGAATAAGGATGCTTTCGCCATGATGAAAGATGGAGTCAAAGTGCTTAATTTCGCACGTGATATACTTGTAAATGATGATGACATGTTAGAGGCACTGAAAAGCGGTAAAGTTGCAAAATATGTTACTGATTTTCCGAATGAAAAAATTGCAGGTGCAGATAATGTTATTACACTTCCTCATCTCGGTGCATCTACTGCTGAATCTGAGGATAACTGCGCAATCATGGCTGTTAAGCAGATTATGGACTTTATCGAAAATGGTAATATAAAGAATTCTGTTAATTATCCTGCATGTGATGCAGGAGTGTGCTCAGCAGAGTCAAGAATAACCGTATGCCACAAAAACATACCAAATATGATTACACAGTTTACAGGTGCCTTTGCAGCCAAAGGAATAAATGTATCAGATATGGTAAGCAAGTCAAGAGGAGACTGGGCTTATACAATACTTGATGTTGGTGCCAAGGCTGATACTGACATTGTAAACGCAATACAGGCAATTGACGGTGTTGTTAAGGTAAGAATAGTTAAATAATGTATAGCGGTCAAAGGAAATTAGCAGAAAAATTAATTTTGAACAATCAGAATTAATTACAGGAGTCAGGAGGACATTTATATGAGCGAGAAATTAAAGGTTGGTATACTTGGTGGAACGGGTATGGTCGGACAGCGCTTTATCGCACTGCTTGAAAACCACCCATGGTTTGAGGTTACAACAATTGCAGCCAGTCCAAGAAGTGCAGGAAAGACTTATGAGGAGGCTGTAGGTGACAGGTGGAAGATGACAACACCTATGCCTGAGGCAGTTAAAAAGCTGGTTGTATACAATGTAAATGAAGTAGATAAGGTTGCTTCAACGGTTGATTTCGTTTTTAGTGCAGTTGATATGTCGAAAGATGAAATAAAGGCAATTGAGGAGGCATATGCAAAGACAGAAACCCCAGTTGTATCAAATAACAGTGCTCATAGATGGACACCTGATGTGCCAATGGTTGTGCCGGAAATAAATCCGGAGCATATGAAGGTAATAGATTTTCAGAAGAAGCGTCTTGGAACGACAAGGGGATTTGTGGCTGTTAAACCAAACTGTTCTATTCAGTCCTATGCACCTGTACTTACTGCATGGAAGGAATTTGAACCATATGAGGTTGTTGCAACCACATATCAGGCTATTTCAGGTGCAGGTAAAACATTTAAGGACTGGCCGGAGATGGAGGGAAATATTATTCCTTTCATTGGTGGCGAGGAGGAGAAGTCGGAGAAAGAGCCACTTAGAATATGGGGTGAAATTAAGGATGGCGTTATTGTTCCGGCAGAGAGTCCGAAGATTACATGCCAGTGTATAAGAGTTCCTGTACTGAATGGTCACACAGCGGCTGTGTTTGTTAAGTTCAGAAAGAATCCTACAAAGGAGCAGCTCATTGAAAAGCTTACAAGTTTCAAGGGAGTTCCACAGGAGCTTCAGCTTCCAAGTGCTCCAAAGCAGTTTATACAGTACATGGAAGAGGAGAACAGACCACAGGTGACTCTTGATGTGGATTTTGAAAATGGAATGGGTGTAAGTGTTGGACGTATTCGAGAGGACAGCATATATGACTGGAAGTTTGTTGGCCTTTCCCATAATACGGTAAGAGGTGCTGCCGGTGGTGCAGTTCTTTGTGCTGAATTGCTTAAAGCACAGGGATATATTGAAAAAAAATAAAAATTGTGATAATATGTTTACAATTGCTTAGGGATAACAAAGAGAAAGGTATTGAGGAGGGAATTTTTTAACATGAAGAAATTAGTGCTTGTAACATCCCCACCAGCGTGTGGAAAGACGTTTATTTCCAGAAAGCTTGCGAAGGCTCTAACAAATTGTGTGTATCTTGATAAGGATACGTTAATTGTGCTGTCAAAGCAGATATTCAAGGTAGCAGGAGAGGAGTATAATCGTTCTTCTGATTTTTTCCAAAGAGAAATTAGAGATTATGAATATTATGCAGTGTTGGACTTTGCCTTTGAGGCATTGGAATACAATGATACAGTGCTTATTAATGCTCCTTTTACTGATGAAATCAGAGACGATGAATATCTTGATAAGCTTAGGGCAAAGCTTAAGGAAAAGGATGCTGAGCTTTTCGTGGTATGGGTTCACACTGACGTTGAGGTATGCCATCAGAGAATGATTAAGCGGGCATCTGACCGTGATTCATGGAAGCTTTCTCATTGGGATGAGTATATTTCAACCCAGAACTTCAAACAGCCGGATAATATTCCGGAGCTTTTTGTATTTAACAACTCCTCAGAGGAGGATTATAAAAAGTCCATAGATGCTGCTGTTAAAGCAATCAGAGGCTAATTGCTAAATAAAAGATAAAGAATTAGGAGAATATGTTGGGATGGCAATAATTAAACCATTTTTGGCATTTAGACCGAGAAAAGACATAGTAACTGAGGTGGCGGCACTTCCATATGACGTATATAACCGTGAGGAGGCAAAGGAAGTTGTAAAGGGGAACCCTTTATCTTTTTTAAGAATCGACAGAGCAGAGACTGCTTTTGATGATTCTGTAGATACTTATGCCCCTTGTGTATATGCCAAGGCGAAGGAACTTTTAGATGCCATGATAAGCAAAGGGGAATATATACAGGACGAAACGGCAATGTATTATGTTTATGAGCTTGTTATGGATGGACGCAGCCAGACAGGCATAGTTGCATGTGCATCTATTGATGACTACATAAATGGAGTTATAAAAAAACATGAGAATACAAGAGCGGACAAAGAGCTGGACAGGATAACACATGTAGATACATGCAATGCCCAGACTGGTCCTATATTTCTTGCTTACAGGGCAAAAGAGTCTATAGATAATATTGTTAATAAAATTAAATCAACAGAGCCTGAATACAGCTTTGTATCAGACGATGGAATATCCCATAATGTGTGGCTCATTACTCAGGGTGAAGATGTAAAAGAAATAGAAAAAGCATTTTCGGATATGTCTCAGATTTATATTGCAGATGGTCATCACAGGGCAGCATCTGCGATTAAGGTTGGACTAAAGAGAAGGGATGAAGCTGTTTCCTATGATGCGGGTGCAGAATATAATTTCTTTCTCTCCGTATTATTTCCGGATAATCAGCTTAAGATATTGCCATATAACAGAGTTGTAAGTGATCTTAATGGATATAATAAAGAGGAATTTATTGAAAAGATACGGGAAAACTTTAATGTAGAGAAGGTTAGTAAGACTTTTTCACCGGAAGAAAAGTGTACATTTGGTATGTATCTTGAGGGAAACTGGTATAAGCTTACTGCTAATGATAATATAAAATCGAATGACCCAGTGTCAGGTTTAGATGTATCAATATTACAGGATTATTTGCTTGGTCCTATTCTTGGGATAAAAGATCCGAGAGTTGACAACCGAATTGACTTTGTAGGAGGAATCAGAGGTCTTGGTGAATTGGAAAGACGCGCTGATTCGGACATGAAGGTTGCATTTGCCATGTATCCTACATCAATTAAGGAATTGTTTGATGTAGCAGATGCGGGAATGCTAATGCCTCCGAAATCCACATGGTTTGAACCTAAACTTAGAAGCGGAATCTTTATTCATAAACTATAGAGGGGGAAAAGATATGTCCAAAAGAAAAGAAGTGTTTGCCATAAACTGGATGGAAGTCGAGGCTATTGTTTCAGGCAGGCACAATAATCCACATCACATTCTTGGGATGCATGAATGTATAGATGATGTATATATAAATGCTTACCTTCCGGATGCTAAGGTAGTTACTGCTATAGACTCCTCATCAGGTAAAAAATATACACTTGTATCAGAACGGGTACCTGGCTTTTTTTCTGTTGTAATAAAAAACAGACGAAGCTTTTCTTATAAATTAAATGTAAAATTTGACAATGGCGATGAGCTTACTTACATTGATCCATACATTTTTGAACCGGTTATTGATCCTATAGATGTCAGTCTTTTTAATGAAGGAAAGCATTATAAAATATACGAAAAAATGGGAGCACACACAATGACTGTTGATGGTGTTTCCGGTGTGTTGTTTTCCGTTTGGGCACCTAATGCAGAGAGAGTATCTGTAGTAGGAAATTTCAACAACTGGGATGGAAGAAGACATCCTATGAGAAAATTGGACTATTCAGGCATATTTGAGCTTTTTATACCGGGCAAATTTGTAGGAGAGATATACAAGTATGAAATTTGTTCCAAATCAGGCAATGTGTTCATGAAAAGTGACCCATATGCATTTTCCAGTGAGGTAAGGCCGGCAAATGCGTCTAAAATAGTTGACCTTAGTTACAAATGGAAAGACAGCGCATGGATGTCAGGACGTGATAAGATAAATAAGGTTAACCAGCCAATATCAATATATGAGATGCATCTTGGTGCATGGAAGAAGCCAGATGATGGACGTGAGTTTTATGGATATAGGGATATAGCTGTTAAGCTTGCGGATTATCTTAACATGATGAATTACAATTATGTTGAGCTGATGCCAGTGATGGAGCATCCATATGACCCATCATGGGGATATCAGGTTACAGGTTATTATGCACCTACCTCAAGATATGGAGACCCAACAGATTTTATGTATTTTGTTGACTATCTCCATGGCAAGGGAATCGGTGTCATTATAGATTGGGTACCTGCACATTTTCCTAAGGATTCGCATGGACTTGGAAGATTCGATGGGACGTGCCTCTATGAGCATGAAGATCCAAGAAAGGGCGAACATCCTCATTGGGGGACTTATATATTTAATTATGGCAGAAACGAGGTTAAAAATTTCCTTGTTGCAAATGCTTTGTACTGGGCAGATAAATATCATGTTGATGGCATAAGAATGGATGCTGTCGCTTCCATGCTTTATCTGGACTATGGAAGAGGAAATGGACAGTGGGTTCCAAATGAGTATGGTGGAAATGAGAATTTTGATGCAATTGACTTTATAAAAGAAGTAAACAGCAAAATGCACGAGGATTACAAGGGTGTAATGATGATTGCAGAGGAATCAACTGCATGGCCTATGATGACCCATCCTGTAGAAGAGGGTGGATTGGGATTTGATTTCAAGTGGAATATGGGCTGGATGAATGACTTCCTCGGATATATTAAGCTGGATCCCCTTTACAGAAAATATCATCACAATGAACTGACCTTCAGCATGGTATATGAGTATAGCGAGAACTTTATGCTTGTCCTTTCGCATGATGAGGTTGTACATGAAAAGGGTTCTATGATTAGCAAGATGCCCGGCGGTTATGAGGACAAGTTTTCAAATCTTCGTGTAGCCTATGGATATATGATGACGCATCCAGGCAAAAAGCTTTTGTTTATGGGACAGGAGATAGCACAATTTTCTGAGTTTAACGAGGCACATGAGGTTGACTGGTCATTATTTGAGTTTGATGCGCATGTATTTATGCAAGGGTATGTTAAGGAGCTGAACAATCTGTACAAGACTGAACCGGCACTCTATGAGCTTGATGGCAATCCGGATGGTTTCTGCTGGTTAAACAACAGCAGTGCAAATTCAAGTCTGTTGTCATTTATAAGGAGAGGAACGAAAGAAGCAGATACACTTGTTGTAATATGTAATTTTACTCCAATAGAGCATAAGGCATATAAGCTGGGTGTTACATCAGGTGGAAAATGGCAGGAGATATTTTCCAGTGACAATGCGAGATATGGCGGAGAAGGACGAAACAACAAGGTGGCAAAGCAGGCCAAAAAAGAAGCCTGTGATGGTCAGGAGCATTATATATCAGTAAATGTACCACCGCTTTCAATCAGTGTATTTAAGAAGATTATCAAATAGAGCTATAAGGGGCTGTTTCATCTAACAGCCTCTTGTTGCGTTAAAACAAGAGGAGATATTTATGATACTGGCAGATTTAAAGAATATTGATAAATCAAAGATAGATATTTATCTTGAGAGACTTCTTGACTGGCTTGTAGATAAGGCCTTTGATATCGGAATCGCTTTAATTTTTATATTCTTGGGCACAAAGCTCGTAGCACTTTTGGTAAAAATGTTGAAACGGTCCTTTAACAAAGCCGGAATGGAAAGCAGCGTGTTGGGATTTCTTGTATCTCTTATCAAGGGTGCGTTGTATGCAGTCGTATTTATTATGGCTGCTGCAATAATGGGATTTCAGGTTACATCTCTTGTGGCTATACTGGGAACGGCAAGTCTTGCAATTGGTCTTGCCCTTCAGGGCAGTCTTGCCAATTTTGCCGGAGGAGTTCTTATTCTTATTATGAAACCCTTTAAGGTGGGAGATTACATTATTGAGAATGACAAAAAGTGCGAGGGAGAAGTTATATCCATCGATATTTTTTATACAAAGCTTAAAACCTTTGATAACAAAATTGTAGTGATACCAAACGGAAATATTACAGCAAATTCACTCATAAATTTAACTGCTGAAAATGCCAGAAAGCTTAATATTACGGTAGGCGTAGCTTATGATTCCGATATAAAGCTTGTCAAAATGGTCCTTGAAAATATCATTAAGGAATGTAAATATTATGAAAAAGATAAGGAATGTAATGTATTCGTTGATTCATTTGGAGAAAGTGCAATTATTATGGGTATACGCTTTTTTGTAAAAACGGAGGATTATTGGCCAGCAAAATGGGAGATAACCGAAAACATAAAGCTTGAATTTGACAGGAATAATATTTCAATACCATATAGCCAGATGGAGATTAAGGTATTAAATAATAATGTGGAACATAAAGGAAATTAGTGATATAATATTAAAGAATAAGATTATATATTAGAAAAATAAAAGAGGCAAAAATACCATGTATTACAACAACATATTAGATTTAATAGGTGAGACTCCTTTAATGTGTCTTAAGGAAGCGACAGGACTTAACATATATGCAAAGGCGGAATTTTTAAATCCGGGTGGCAGTATTAAGGACAGAATTGCAAAGAACATGCTGGAAGTAGCTGAACGTGAGGGAAAGCTGAAACCGGGAATGACAATCATTGAGCCTACAAGCGGCAATACCGGCATTGGCCTTGCACTTTGTGGTGTGAGAAAGGGCTACAAGGTTATTATTGTTATGCCTGAAAATATGAGCGAGGAGCGAAAGAAGATTATCAAGGCACTTGGTGCAGATTTGGTTTTGACTGACCCTGTATTAAGTATAGGTGGTTCTGTAGATGAGGCCACAAGACTTTGCAGCAGGGACCCGGAAAAATATTTTATGCCACAGCAGTTTGAAAATCCGGCGAATCCTGACGTTCATTATAAAACAACAGCAGTAGAGCTTTCACGCCAGCTTGGAAAAACGATAGATGTTTATGTTTCAGGAATAGGAAGCGGAGGAACGCTTGCAGGAGTGTCAAAGTATCTGTTGGAACAAAATCCGGATACTAAGATTGTTGCAGTTGAGCCAAAGAATGTGTCAGCCCTTTTAGGTGATGAGCCGGGGCTTCATCAGATACAGGGAATCGGAGATGGCTTCATTCCCAAAATACTTGATACAAGTATCATAACAGATATCGTCGAGGTAACGGATGACGATGCAATCAACACGGCAAGAGAGCTTGCAAGGGTTCAGGGGCTTCTTGTAGGAACATCTTCCGGTGCCAATGTATGGGCAGCAATGCAAATGGCAAAAAAATATGGAACTGATAAAGTAATAGCAACAATACTCCCTGACAGGGTTGAGAGATATTTCAGCACTTCTCTTATATAAAAAAATAATGAACAATCTGCCACCGGGTAGAGATGCGAAAGCATTCGTTTACACATCGTTAGGTCTTTGAAGATGTGTTGATGAGTGCTTATTTTTCTTTTGGAGTATTTGTATGTAAAAAATGGAGGTATCAATATGTTATCAGGAAAAATAAAATCAATGATGAATTATTTTACAAAAGTCGAGCGTCTATTATGGTGTATATCAGTTGCTGTAATTGTAGTATCCTTTTTTATATTTGACAGAGAAAATTTTATGACACTTGTTGCATCATTGATTGGGGTTACGTCACTTATTTTTAATGCAAAAGGAAATCCGTTTGGACAAATTCTTATGGTCATATTCAGCATATTATATGGCATTATTTCATTTTCATTTGATTATTACGGAGAGATGATAACGTATTTAGGAATGACAGCACCAATGGCTATTTTTGCTTTGATTTCATGGCTTAAAAATCCATATAACGGAAATAAGGCAGAGGTTAAGGTGAATCGATTGAAACGTAAAGAGATTATGTTTATGATATTTCTTACTGCAATTGTGACATTTATATTTTATAATATTTTAGAGGGATTTCATACAGCAAATCTGATTGCGAGCACAGTGTCTGTTACAACCAGCTTTCTGGCCGTTTATATGACATTTCGGAGAAGTGCTTTTTATGCTATAGGATATGCAGCAAATGATATAGTCCTTATTATTATGTGGATATTGGCAACACGTTCGGATATATCATATTTATCTGTTGTAATTTGCTTTATAATATTTCTTGTAAATGACATTTACGGATTTGTCAGTTGGTCAAAAATGCAGAAACGGCAGGAAGGGGGATAAAAATTTGTTGTGATGGAAAATATGCAGGATTTTCAGCTCAGGGTTGACAGTTTTTTCATTTGGTGTATATTATTCATTAGTGTAATAGACACTATAAATCATAATATTATTTGGTTCTGGAGGTTTATAAAATGACAAAAATAGATATTATATCGGGATTTTTAGGAGCGGGCAAAACAACACTTATAAAGAAGCTTATCAATCAGGTGTTTTCCGGTGAAAAGCTTGTTCTTATTGAGAATGAATTTGGTGAAATTGGTATTGATGGCGGATTTTTAAAAGACGCAGGTATTGAGATTACAGAAATGAATTCGGGCTGTATATGCTGCTCCCTTGTCGGGAATTTCGGAACTGCATTGAAAAAAGTGATTGACGAATATTCGCCTGACAGAATCATTATTGAACCATCAGGAGTAGGTAAGCTTTCTGATGTAATAAAGGCTGTAGAAAATGTAAAGGAAGAAGCAGAAATAGTTGTAAACAGTGCAACAACGGTAGTCGATGTTGTAAAATGCAAAATGTATATGAAGAATTTTGGTGAATTCTTTAATAATCAGGTTGAAAGTGCAGGAACAATCGTTTTGAGCCGTACACAGAATGTATCGGATGATAAGCTGCAGGCGGCTGTTGATTTACTCAGAGAACACAACAAGGAAGCATCCATTATCACTACACCATGGGATGATATAGAAGCATCCGTAATTTTAGATGCCATGGAACACTCAAATTCTCTTGCTGCAATGATTGAGGAAGCAAAGAAAATGTCTGAGCATGAACATCATCACCATCATCATCACGACCATGATCATGACGAACACGAGCATCACCACCATCACGACCATGACC
>CAMWGV010000051.1 GCA_947173945.1 uncultured Lachnospiraceae bacterium | reverse complement strand
GTTCTGAGGGATGAAGAGGCAACGGACGTTCTGAGGGATGAAGAGGCAACGGATGTTCTGAGAGACGAAGATGAGACGAGTGTTCTTGGCATTGATAATGAAGACGAGACAAGTGTTTTGAGCTTTGATGGAAATGCAACATCAGTTCTTACAGAGTCCATGACCAGCAAGCTATCATCTAAGGTTAAGGTTACTTATAATGTAGTAGTAATACATACGGATGAGCAATTATAAAGGAGGCGAAATTTTGAAGAGAATATTTTATAACAAAAATCAAAAGACAAGAATAGTTGCATTCTTGCTTGCAATTATTATGATGATGACGCCTTTTTTTGCCCATGCAGGTTTAAAAAAGGACAGTAAGGCGGCACAGAATTCTGTGGTTGAGGAAATTGAGAGTGCAAACTTACAGCCGGTATGGTATGTTGCTGATGCTGACGGAAATCAAACGGAGGCTGTTTCCGGAGAATTTTACAAGACGGCAGTTTGTGGGTATGAAGCTGACGCAGAGATTAGCATTGATGCCGATGTCGGAAAGCTGGTATACGGATATGTAAATAAGGCAGATAAGGCGGGTAAATTTGTATCCTTTGAGGGTGATACCAATGTCATAAGTGATACGGGAATCTACGCTCCTGCAATTGCGTATTACGAAAAAAAAGATACTGACAATGAGGTTTATGTAAAACATTGGACGGGTACAGGTACGGTAAAAATAGATGGAGATGCACCAACTGCTTTATATGTACTCAAAGAAATTAATCAGAATGATACATCAATTACCCCGGATGACGATGGAAATCTGGGCACAATTTATATCAGCCCAAAGGGGTGGAACAGTGAGTTTAAGCTTCATATTTTAGGAAATGATGGGGAAGACGGCAGTGGCTTGGCAAACATATCGTTTGATGGAGAGGAACAGACATTAAGTGGTACAACTGCTTTGACACCTGCACTTACTTCCGGTGCGTCGCATACGATTACGTTGACAGATAATGTGGGTAATACAGCTACAGTAACCTTTACCTTTATTGCAGATGGCACTAACCCTGCAATTTCTGATGTAAAGGTTACAAAGGATGACAGTGATACGCAGATAGGTAATAATGCAAAGGCGAAGGCTGACAGTGTCACAATAAGTGCAAAGGTTACAGATGACAATATAAAAAATGTTATTTTGCACCTTACAACGGAAGAAAATACTTCAAATCCCACTATGACTGCAGCTGGTGATATATATTCTTACACAATAGATAATATTCAATCAGGTGACTATACCTTTAGCATTGAGGCGGAGGATAAAGCGGGAAATAAAGCAACTTTTAATGACCAGAAATTTACGATTGACAATGCCCCACCGGTAATGTCAGGTTTAAAGTTGCAATATAAAGAGGCAAATGGTGATTGGACGGATGCTGATGATGAAAATGGAGCATATGTGATTAACCCTAATAAAAACAGGCAATATCGTCTGTTTGTTACTGCTACGGATAGCTCAGAAGTAAATCAGGTAAGAATAAAAGATGGGGGAAGCTTTTCTCGGATTTGGCAGTGGGGATGGCCGACAAATAATTACGAATATAACTTTAATGTGGCTGATTTAGTGAATGTATCAGAAGCAGTTATAGAGGCTGAAGATAATCTTGGCAATATAGGCAGTGTTACTGCCCCTGTTATTAGTCTTGTAAATGCAGATATAACGGTAAGTTCATCTAAGTATGGATGGGATGGAGAAATACAGACAAGTTTAGATGCTATACCGGATTACATAAGCGATAAGCACGATTTTACGGTTTATGTTTCGTCACTTTATGATATTGATGCAAGTGCTACGGTGCTCACAAACGGAACAGATACAATTTCTTGTAAACCAATTGATACAGGACGTATTGAGTATGATGAAAAAAGCGGGAAATATGTTACTCCTGTAACCTTTGTTATTGGTGATATGCCGGCAAGTACATTGTTCAATAACTATACACTTAAGGTTTATGATACGGCTCAACCAGATCCGAATTCTAATGAAACTTTTGCGTTAAAAGCAATACTCCTTGATTTGGATCGTCCATACCTGAAAGAGGTTAAGGTAAAGGATGAGGATGGAACCATTATTACAGATTTTACCAAATGGTATAAGTCTGCAACCCTTTCATACGTTGTAAGTGGCGGCGACAATCTGGATGATACTCTCAAATCACCACTTGAGTCTGCAAGCTATGTAATAGGTAATGCTGTAACGAATGGTACTACATCCATAGATGTTCCGGAAAATGTAAATGAGGTTGAAGGAGAGTTTGATATACCGGAGTCTGATGCTTCAACAGGAACGGTTATTACATTTGAAGCGAAGGACAAGGCGGGAAATTCGATTCAGACTACTGATTCATCAAATGTAAAAACAGTGAAGGTGGATGGAACCAATCCGGAGATAAGCAGTGTTAAAGTAAATAACACGGTTCTATCCAAGGAGGACGGAACACCGAATGATTGTACCATTGTTCCGGTTGTAATGCAGACACCGATAGAGGTTGTGGTGAGGGATAACCTTTCCATTGACAGCATATTGGTGAGCATGAATGATGCGGATGGAAATCCGGTTGCACTTTCAAATGACTCCAGACAGTTTAATGAATATGAAGCTCTTAAGCAGGGTAGTGGTGCTGTGCAGGAAACACTTAGGGCTCAGCTTAACATTAGTGGGTTAGAGGATGGAAAGTACAGTCTTTCTGTCAAGGTAGTTGACAAGGCAGGAAATGAAACGGAAATTTCCGGCTACGAATTTATTATTAATACAGAGGAGCCGATTATTCTTGATAAGGCAACAGGAAAGGCACCTGTAAGTGATAAGAGCTGGCATAACGATTCTGAGTTTACAAAAACCTTTGTGGTAAACTTAGACTCAGAGGGGGCACAGTTAAAAACAATTACGTATACCATTGAAGACAGTAAAAATAATGTAACAGAAGTAAAGGTTGTAGATAATGGTTTTGTTTGTGATGAACATGGAAATATCACGTGGGGCTCGCCTTGGGCAGGCAAAACCAGAGAATTTAATGTCAATATACCTGAGGCAGCGGCAGCATCAGGAACAAAGCTAACAATAACGGTAATAGATTGGGGCGAAAACAGGGCGGAAAGAACCGTGCATTATCTTTTGGATAAGACAAGACCTTATTCTGACAATTTGATGATAAATAATGATGATATATTAAGTAATCCGATTGCAGATAATAATCCGGAGATATCATTGAAGGTAGGAGATGCTCTTACTCTCTCTCAGGTCAGCTTAAGTGTAAGGGGACCAAAGGGAACGAAATCGAAAACCTTTGATTATAAGTATAATGCGTCAAGTACTTCCGGTATTGATCGAACTTTTAAGAAAAAGCTTAGTGATATACTTGGCAAGAACATACCGGACGGACAATATACAGTTGTCGCCACGGCAAAGGATAAGGCAGGAAATACTTCTGTCAGCAACAGAATTTCATTCCACATAGATAAGACTAAGCCGACTGTTTCTGTAAAGGCAGTATCGGGAACGGCAAGCAAAAAAACAAAAAATCCGTATTATTACAAAACGGATGTTGGAGTTGAACTTACATATACTGAGAAAAATATGAATAAGGTTACCGTAACGGATAATGGTAATGCAGTTCAGAATCTTGAATGGAAACCGGTAATGGGTGCTGATGGAACTTACAGGGCAAAAATAACCGTAAGCACAGAAGGGGCTCACAAAATAGCAATATCAGGTATTGACAAGACTGGAAATAGGTCGGGTACGAAGCAGATTTCATTTGTTGTTGATAAGAGTCTGCCAAAGGTAACAGCGGTTGTAAATGGTACTACCGTTTATACGGATAATATGGGACAGCTTATGCTTACAGCTGCGACTACTGTTGCAATGACTGTAAGTGATGCGAATATTGACGCTGAAGATAATTATGTGCAGGTTATTAAGAAGGTTCCTGATAAGGATGAGATGACAACGCAATATGCAAAGACATCGAATCTTAATATGTCATTTGATGAGGAAGCAGATTATGTTGTAAACTTCTATGCAATTGATAAGGCAGATAATAAGAGCAGCGTTAAGACAGTAAACTTCAGAATTGATAAAGCAGCACCGGCTCTCTCTATATCGGGGGCAGCGGGAAGCGGTACATCATCAAGCTCTGCGGTTGCTACTTTTACAGTGAGAGAGGCATTTTGGTGGGATGCAACCGGAACTGTAAGTATATACAGAAAAGCAGGGGATGCAAATGCGGAGGCACTTTACAAAACCATTGAAATAACACCGACTGCATATGAAACATCAGTGTCTGAGACTTTGACAGAAACAGGTGTATACAGATTTGAGATGGAAGCATCTGACAAGGTAGGACATACGGCAAATTTGAGTCAGACGTTTACCATTGACAGGGAAGCACCGGTCATTACTCTGAGTGGTGTAAATGATTATGATAAAACAAATAAAAACGTAGAGTTTTCTGCACAGATAACGGATGAATTTTACACTTCAAAGAAGGTTACAATAACCGGTACAAGAACAGACGAAACAGGAAAAGTGAATAATATAAGCTTTTCGGGATTCAGCCAAAGCGCCAATCCGACTATTATAAGTGAAAACTTTACGGAGGATGGTATATACGATGTAACGGTAGTATCTTCGGATGCAGCAGGAAATGAGCAGACGAGTCATGTACACTTTACAATTGATAAGACTGCACCTGTAATCGGGGATATGTCAAAGTATGATGGAAAGGTTTTGACAGCATTTAATTGGGATATAAATGCAGATGATATTGTGTCAGACCTTACTGTATGTACGGTTGAGATGTATCTGAATGGTAGTGAATATGACGGGGTATCCGATATAGAGGATGGCTCCTATGTGCTTCGTATCGTAGCCTCTGATGAACTGGGACACACATCTGAAAAAGAGATTAGCTTTGAGCTTGATACAAAAGCACCTGTATTTATTGTAACTGGTGTTGAGAAGGATGAAGTCAAGGATGAGCCTTACACAATAGAGGTATCACTCCAGCTTGGCGAGGATATGCTCAGCGAGGTTATATTAAACGGTAAGCAGATGAACATAAGCGAAAATGTATGTCGGTTCGATGTAACGGAAAAGGGCGATTACACGCTTGAGCTTAAGGCGGTGGATAATGCAGGCAATGAAGCGACAGACACAATAGAATTCAGATATGGACAGGAAAAGTCCATGTGGTGGTTGTGGCTCATTATTTTGTTAGCGATTCTCCTTTTGGCAGTGATATTTATTATTATTGCAAAGAGACGTAAGGATAAAAGATAGACTAATTGGGAGTAAACATGGTAGAACAGGCACTTCTTACTAATCCGGGTGGACGGGAAAATAACGAAGATTATGTGATAATGACTGAATATGGGGAAGAAAAATGCTTTGTGCTCTGTGATGGTCTTGGAGGACATGAGTGCGGAGAGGTGGCATCTTCTTCGGTTGCAGAGTTTGTTGCCGGACTGTTTCGTAAGTCCGGCGATTACCCTGCGTTTATTGATGATGCATTTTCATTGGCGCAGGCTATGCTTCTTGAACTTCAGACACAAAAGGGTATGATGAATGCCATGAAAACAACAATGGTTATTCTTGTTGTTACCCCTGAATTAATAAAATGGGGACATATAGGCGACAGCAGACTTTATCATATATATAACAACGGTATGAACTATGAACGTACAAAAGACCACAGTCTGGTTCAGCTTCTTGTTGATATGGGAGAAATATCGGAGGAGCAGATGAGGAGTCATAGTGACAGAAATAAGCTGTTAAGAGTAATGGGAAGCGAGTGGGGAAACAAATCCTACGATAAAAGCGGAGTGCTTGAGAGGGATGGCTCATCTCATGCATTTGCACTTATGACTGATGGTTTCTGGGAGTATGTTCACGAAAATGAAATGATGACACTGCAGAACCAGTCCGGCTCATGTGGGGAATGGCTTGAAAATATGGAAAAGCTTATTCTGGAACGTGCGGATATGTCAAGAACAGACAATTATTCAGCCATATGTGTAAGGGTACAATGAGGTGTTGGCAATGGACAAATTTGATGCAGTGATTTTTGACATGGACGGGGTCATATTCGATACGGAAAAGCTGTATAGAAAGTATCAGCTTCTGGAGGGTAAAAAAAGAGGAATACCGGATGAAGTGATGAATCGTGCATGTGAAAGGATTGCAGGAGGAAACAAATTTACAAATAAGAAGCCCTTTGAGGACATTGTTGGAAGAAATATAGATTATTTTGAATTCAGAGAGCATGTTATGGAAGGGCTTGATAATCACATAAAGGAATTTGGAGTAGATATAAAAAGCGGTGTGAAGGAGCTTCTGCCATATCTTAAGGAAAAAGGTCTTAAAATTGGACTTGCAACATCAACTGCAAGAGAGAGAGCAACATTGTATCTGAAATCCCATAATATTTATAATTATTTTGATAAACTTCTATTTGGAGATATGATAGAAAATGGAAAGCCGGCACCTGATATATATTTAAAGGCGTGTGAGATGCTTGAGGTTGCACCGGGGCGCGCAATTGCAGTTGAGGATTCTCTCAATGGAATAAAGTCAGCGGGTCTTGCGGGAACATACCCTGTTATGGTTATAGACCTGATTTTGCCGAACGATGAGGTAAAACCTTATATAAAACAGGTTTATGACAATATTATACATGTTAAGGAGCTAATATAAGAAGGGAACATAAAATGAATTTATTAATTGTTATTTTAAAAAAAGCTGAGCTTATTACAGAGATATGCAAGGAACTTGCAGAGGAAGGTGTACATGGCGGTACGATACTTGACGGTACAGGTATGGCAAGTGTAATTGAAAAAATGGATGACCTGCCTATATTTGGAATGTTAAGATCCATACTTGCGGATGATGATGAGAATGAGACTGTCAAGGTTATGTTTTTTGTTATGGATGACAAGGAGATAGAAAAAGCGAGAACGACAATCAGACAGGTAGTAGGGTTGGACGAGCCAAATACCGGTATTATGTTTGCAGTTCCGGTGTCCTTTGTTGAGGGATTGGGGGCATAAAGCTTATGGTTAATACTTTGACCTATATTGCCATTATGCTTCTGGCCGCCTTGTTGGCAGGTAAGCTGGTAAAAAAAATGAAGCTACCCAATGTAACGGGATATCTGGTTATTGGATTGCTGATTGGTCCTAACTGCATAGGTATTTTGTCGAACGAGCTTATTGGGAGCATGTCCATTGTGACTGATTTTGCACTGGGATGTATTGCATTTTCCATAGGTGCAGAATTCAGAATTAAATTTTTAAAGAGAGTTGGTAAGGCACCGATTGTCATAGGCGTTTGTGAGGCTGTGGGAGCTGTATTTGTGGTGGACATTGTGCTTTTGATTTGTGGTTATGATGTTACTTTTGCCCTTGCCATGGGTGCCATTGCAAGTGCAACTGCGGCAGCATCTACTCTTATGATTATTAAACAATACAAGGCAAAGGGACCTGTAACAAATACACTTCTGCCTGTAGTGGCATTGGATGATGCGGTGGCTCTGATGGCTTTTGGTGTTTCTATGGCGGTAGCAAATGTTGTTTCTGCACATGGTAAGGTATCCGTGGGAAAGCTGTTGCTTGAACCCTGCATAGAGATAATAGGGGGAATCGCATTTGGTGCACTGCTTGGAATCATAATGGTATTTGCTGTAAAATGGTATACCGGAAGGGGAAACCGTCTTGCAGTTACGATTATGATGATTATGCTATGTGTTGGAGTGTCGAATATGGTAGGTTTTTCGTCACTGCTGGCATGCATGGTTCTCAGCATGGTATTCGTAAACCTGTCTAAGTTCAGGGAGAAAATATATGAACCGATGGATAGAATTACACCACCGGTGTATATGATGTTTTTTATAATATCAGGAGCTTCCCTTGATGTGACGATAATAGCATCTGTCGGTGCGGTTGGAGCAATATATGTTATAGGCCGTGTGGTTGGGAAGGTTCTCGGTGCTGCGATTGGTGCACATATCTCGAAGGCACCAAAGATTGTAAGCAAATGGCTGGGATTCACTCTTGTCCCGCAGGAGGGTGTAGCAATCGGACTTGCGACCTCTGCAGCAGCTACATTGCCTGAATATGGAAAAAAAATACAGACAATCGTTCTTTGTGGTGTAGTTATATATGAGCTTATCGGACCTATCATTACAAAAACAGCCCTTATAAAAGCAGGGGAGATTAAGGCATAATGCCATTTTACCAAACATACATTGTAGTATTGAAATGTTTGGGGGATGCTAAAATTGACAAAATCAAGTTATGTTGTAAGTATGGTTAAGGCATTGCTGATATCATATCTTGTTACCGCTGTTTTACTTATGCTGCTTGCCCTTGGAATGTATAAGCTTGGGCTTTCAACTGGTATGGTTGGAATGTGCATTACATTTGTGTACATATTTGCAGCGTCCGTAGGCGGACTGATTATCGGCAAAAAGGTGAAGCAAAAGAAATTCCTGTGGGGTATGGCAATGGGCGTGCTTTATGCGGCAGTTATATTTGCAGTTGCGCTTCTTATGGGAGGAGACGGTACAAGAATTGTACAGGATGGAGTAAGCACTGCATTGCTGTGTGTGTGCGGTGGTCTTCTGGGTGGTATGATAAGTTAAAAAAAGCTTTTATTTACAAACATATTGTGGTATAGTATAATGCGTTGAAGAAACATAATCAGGAGGAAACATTATTATGAAGAGAATAAAGACATTGACGGATAAGACTTTAAACAGTACAGTAGTGAAAGGTGGTTGCGGCGAGTGCCAGACATCCTGTCAGTCCGCTTGCAAGACATCATGTACAGTTGGAAATCAGAGCTGTGAGAACGGTAACAAATAGCTTGTAGCTGTTTATACATAAGTGTTATTTACCTTGATTAAAGGGGACCATCAGTGGATAGTCCTCTTTAGTTGTGTTATTATAAGGAGTGTCAGATGATCCATCAATATAAGAATAATGGATATAACATTGTCCTTGATATAGCAAGTGGTTCCGTACATGTGGTTGACGATTTGGTATATGATATGATAGAGATGTATCAGGATTTATCCGAGGAGCAGATTACGGATGCAATTGTTAAGAAATACATGTCCACATATAGTAATGAAGATATTCATGAGGCATATGAAGATATTACAGCCCTTAAGGAACGTGGGCAGCTGTTTACGGAAGACGTATATAAGGACGTAATTATAGATTTTAAAAAAAGAAAAACCGTTGTCAAGGCGCTGTGTCTCCACATTGCACATGATTGTAATTTGTCCTGCAAATATTGTTTTGCGGATGAGGGTTCATATAACGGTAAGCCGAAAGCACTTATGAGTGCTGAGGTCGGCAAACGGGCACTTGATTTTCTTGTTGAAAATTCCGGTAACAGGGTAAATCTTGAAGTCGATTTTTTTGGCGGAGAACCACTTATGAACTTTGAGGTGATCAAGGAGATTGTTGAGTACGGACGCAGCATTGAGAAAGCAGCAGGAAAGAACTTTCGCTTTACTCTTACAACAAACGGAATTTTGTTGAATGATGAAATTACGGAATTTTGTAACAGAGAAATTTCAAATGTAGTTTTAAGCTTAGATGGAAGAAAATGTGTCAATGATAATATGAGACCATCTGTGAATGGTAAGGGAAGCTATGATATCATTGTTCCAAAGTTTCAACGCTTTGTTGAACAAAGAGGCGACAGAAGCTATTATGTCAGAGGAACATTTACAAGGAATAATCTTGATTTTGTTGAAGATTTCAAGGCAATGGCAGATTTAGGGTTTAAGGAAATTTCCATTGAGCCTGTTGTCGCCAGTGAAGAAAGTGATTATTCAATAAGGGAAGAAGATATTGAGACAATATGTGCCGAGTACGATAAGCTTGCTGCTTATTTGATAGAGCTTGCCAAAAAGGGAAAGCCAATTACATTTTTTCATTACATGCTTGATTTGAACGGTGGACCTTGTGTGTACAAGCGTCTGTCGGGCTGCGGTTCAGGGACAGAGTATCTTGCGGTTACCCCGGACGGAGATTTGTATCCGTGTCATCAGTTTGTTAGTTATGATGATTACAAGATGGGGAATGTATTTGATGGAATTGAAAAAACAGATATAGTAGATGAATTTAAGCTTTGCAATGTATATGCCAAAGAAAAGTGTCGTGACTGCTTTGCAAGATTTTATTGCAGCGGAGGGTGTGCGGCAAATTCGTTCCAGTTTCATGGCAATATACTTGATGCATATGATATAGGCTGCAAACTGCAACGCAAACGTGTTGAGTGCGCAATCATGATAAAAGCGGCACTTGCCGAATTAGAAGAAGGAGAATAACAAAATGAAGAAAGCAAGGAGAAAGGCAATACTGTTTATATTGGTATTTCTGGCACTTTTAGCCGGGGGTATTTATATGGCAGCATATGGTGTGGGAGAAAAAAAGGCCGGAAAAGCGGAAAATATTCCTTTGGGTCTTGATTTGCAGGGTGGTCTTAGTGTGACATATCAGATTACTACCCCGAATCCGGCGGAGGAGGAAATCAATGCGACAGTTGATAAGCTTCAGAGAAGAGTTGATTCTTACAGCTCAGAAGGAGAGGTTTATCCGGAGGGAAATGACAGAATTACTGTTGAGGTTCCTATAAAGGATGCTGAAAAAATGGATGCATATGCAATTCTTAAGGAACTTGGAGAGCCGGGTACATTGGAGTTTCTTGACTCTGAGAACTTCCAATTGTGGGCATCAGGACAGGAATACGAATATGTTATAAATGGTGCTGACATTAAAAATGCCAGTGCAGGTGTGGACGATACGGGAACGATTAAGGACTATGTTGTCCAGCTTCAGTTTACAGACGATGGAACAAAGAAGTTTGCAAAGGCAACGGCAGAAAACATAGGAAAGCCTATTTATATTATATATGATGGGCAGGTTCAAAGCTATCCGACAGTGAAGACAGAAATAACAGATGGTAATGCAGTTATAAACAACATGGAGAGCTATGAGGCTGCTGACCAGCTTGCAAGTACAATCAAGATAGGAGCACTTCCTCTTGAGCTTGAACAGCTCCAGTATAATATTGTCGGTGCCAAGCTTGGTACGGAGGCTATATCGACAAGTATAAAGGCAGGTATTATAGGTCTTGCAATTGTATGTTTATTGATGATTATTATATACCTTGTACCGGGATTTATTGCAGCTATTGCACTTGTTGCATATGTAGTGCTCATGCTGTTATTCCTTGAAATCAGGAGTGTGGTTCTTACATTGCCTGGTCTTGCAGGTATTGTCCTTTCAATCGGTATGGCGGTTGATGCGAATGTTATTATATTTACGCGTATTAAGGAAGAAATTGCAGCAGGTAAAAATGTTAAGACGGCAGTTTCATCCGGATTCTCGAAGGCACTTTCTTCTATCCTTGATGGAAATATTACAACCCTTATTGCCGCATTTGTGCTTATGGCTCTTGGAACGGGAAGCATAAAGGGCTTTGCAAATACACTTGTAATCGGTATTGTGCTTTCCATGTTTACCGCTCTTGTTATTACAAAGATGCTGTTAAATGCAGCGGTAAATCTTGGAATTACAAATAAAAAATTCTATGGACAGGCCAAGGAGCCGAAGATAAGAAACTATGTAAAAAACTCGAAGATATGCTTTGGTATATCCATACTGCTTATTGTTCTGGGATTTGTATTCCTTCCGATTAACAAGTCAAAGTATGGAGATATCCTTAACTTCAGTCTTGAGTTTACCGGTGGTGCTTCCACTACGGTAGAGTTTACGGAGCCGTACGATCTGGCACGTGTGGAGAGTGAAATTATTCCTGTTATCGTTGAAAAAACAGAACTTAGTGCAGGCGATATACAGATACAGACAGTGGAAGGCACAAATCAGGTTATATTCAAGACGATTGATCTTTCTGTTGATGATGGTAAAGCAGATGGCAGTGCTACCGCTACAGATGCAGCAGAGGATAATATAAATCAGGGTGGGCTTGAAAAGGTTATAAGAGATAACTTTGAGGTTGTCTCTGTAAGTACAAGTAACATCGGCTCCACAATAAGCGGAGAAATGAGAAAGGATGCCATAGTTGCAATTGTAGTTGCATCTATACTGATGCTTATATATATTGCCATAAGATTTTCGGATGTTAAATTTGGTGCCAGTGCGGTAATTGCACTTATACATGACGTTATGGTAGTATTTATGATATATTCAGTTGCCAGACTGTCAGTAGGTAATACATTTATTGCATGTATGCTTACGATTGTAGGTTATTCCATAAATGCAACAATTATCATCTTTGACCGTATCAGGGAAAATATGAAGCTTATGGGTAAGGATGATCTTGAAAATGTAGTAAATACAAGTATTGCACAGACATTTACGAGAACGATTTATACTTCACTTACTACATTTATAATGGTACTGGTTCTCTTCATTATGGGTGTTGCTTCACTTAAGGAGTTTACGCTTACATTGATGGCAGGTATCGTGTGTGGTGCATACTCATCTGTATGTATTACAGGACCACTGTGGTATGTATTGAAAACTAAGCTTACAAAGAAAGCATAATTAAAACAATAAAGAGGGGTTAGCGGTTTGCTGACTCCTTTTTATTTGATAGGAAACTTCGTTTCCTATCGGCACGGTTCTTACGAACCTTGCTAAGATACGAACTACAGCATCGAAGACGCTTTGTTCTTTCATTAATAGAAATCGTCTATCATACACGGAGGTTAACATGGACGCAAAATGGACTGTTTATGGAAAAAGAGCAGATTTTAAGGCCATCGGGGAGCAATTTGGAATCGATCAGGTGATTGCCCGTGTCATTCGGAACAGAGATGTGACAGGGGATGACAATATAAATATGTACTTGAACGGTACACTTGATATGACCCATGATCCAAGGCTTATGGCAGATATGGAAAAGGGATGTAACATCATGTCGCAAAAAATTTCCGATGGGCGCCATATAAGGATTATTTCCGATTATGATGTGGACGGTGTTATGTCCAATTACATTTTGCTGGATGGACTTACAAATTTAGGTGCAGAGGTAACATATGAAATTCCGGACCGGGTGTTGGATGGATATGGGATAAATGAACGTATGATAGAGGATGCCCATGAAGATGGGGTTGATACGATTATAACATGCGATAATGGTATTGCTGCATTTACGGCTATTTCACTTGCAAAGCAGTATGGCATGACTGTAATTGTTACTGATCACCATGACATTCCATATGAGCTTGATACGGAAAATAACAGGCAGTACAAGCTGGTAGATGCCGATGCGGTTATAGATATAAAACGTGCAGACTGTGCGTACCCATACAAAGGTCTTTGTGGTGCGGGAGTTGCATATAAATTTATTCGTTGCCTTTATGATACAATGGGTATTCGTTGGGAGGAACCTGAGAAATATATTGAAATGCTGGCAATAGCAACTCAGTGTGATGTTATGGAACTGACTGATGAGAACAGAATATATGTAAAAGAGGGGCTTAAGCTTCTGCAAAGGACAAAAAATGTAGGGCTGCAATGTCTGCTTGAGCAAAATGGGCTTGTGGGTAAGCCTGTATACTCCTATCATCTTGGATTTGTAATAGGGCCATGTATAAATGCTGCCGGCAGGTTGGAAAGTGCAAAGGAGGGACTGAAACTTCTTTTGTGTGATGACAAAAAAGAGGCAGAAGCTATTGCAGCTGAACTTCTGGAGCTCAATTTAAAACGTAAGGGGATGACCAATGACGGAGTACGTGATGCATTGGCACTGGTTGAGAGTGAGCTTAAAAATGATACGGTTTTGGTTGTTTACCTGCCAAAGCTTCATGAAAGCCTTGCAGGTATAGTTGCAGGCAGAATAAGGGAAAGATATTATAAGCCGGTAATCGTTATGACAGATTCGGAAAATGGAATGTTGAAGGGCTCAGGGCGGTCGATAGATGGATACCACATGTTTGATGCATTGAATGAGATTAAGGATATTTTAGAAAAATTTGGTGGACATGAGCTTGCGGCAGGACTTTCCATCAAAGCAGACAAGCTTGAAGAAATGAGACGATTGTTAAATGCAAAGCAAAGCCTTACGGATGAACAGCTTACACCTGTTGTGAGAATCGATGTTCCCATGCCGGTATCGTACATATCCATCCCTTTGGTAGAGCAGCTAAGGCTTCTTGAACCATACGGGAAAGGAAATGAAAAACCTATATTTGCACAAGCCGGGCTTGGCATAAAATCAGCAAAAGTGTTTGGCTCTGACGGCAGATATATCAGAATATGCTTTCAGGATGAGGATGGATATACGATCGAGGCAGTGGATTTTGACGGAATTAAATTTCAAGAATGCATAAAAATGTGGTTTAGTGACGAAGAATGTGATAAAATGTTAAGTGGTTTGCCTAACCATATCAAATTAGACGTGGCATATTACCCGGATATAAATGAATATGGCGGCAGAAAAACAGTACAGATAAAACCGACAATGTATAGAAAAAGCGAAAGCTGATATTGTTATAACATTTGATAAGGAGCTGGTATTATGAAAAAAGTTGAAGATTACATTAAAAGTATTCCTGATTTCCCGAAGGAGGGAATCATATTCAGGGACGTGACAAGTGTGCTCGAAAGCCCGGAAGGTTTTTCACTGGCTATGGATGCAATGAATCAAGCACTGGAAGGGCTTGATTATGATTATATTGCAGGAATAGAATCCAGAGGCTTCATATTTGGAGCAGGTCTTGCATATATGAATAAAAAAGGATTCATTCCTGTGAGAAAAAAGGGAAAGCTTCCAAGAGAAACCGTTGAGATGGGATATGATCTTGAGTATGGACAGGCAATTATTGAGATGCACAAGGATGCAATAAAGCCGGGAGATAAGGTTGTACTTATTGATGACCTTATAGCTACGGGAGGAACCGTTGAAGCGGCGGCAAAGCTTGTTGAACAGCTTGGTGGAGAAGTTGTAAAGATGGTGTTTCTCATAGAATTGGTAGATTTAAAGGCAAGGAATTTGCTTACAAAATATGATATAGCATCTGTTGTCCAATATGAGGGCGAGTAACATATATGGCATATGCCGGAGAAAGAAGTGATTGGTATGGCAGAGGAAATGAAAAAAGAAGATGCTCTGAAAAAAGAGTTGAGTAAGCCGGATGATTTCACACCACCGGAGGTACTATATGATAATCTTATCAGCACTATAAAAAAATATCATCCGTCCTCCGATGTTTCGTTGATTGAGAAGGCATACAAAATTGCATTTGAAGCTCACAAGGATCAGCGACGTAAGTCCGGGGAACCTTACATTATTCACCCTTTGTGTGTGGCTCTTATTTTGGCTGAGCTTGAGCTTGATAAGGAGACTATAGTAGGCGGAATTCTTCATGACGTAGTGGAAGATACGGTTATGACTACAGAGCAGATTGCAACGGAGTTCTCGGACGAAATTGCACTTCTTGTTGATGGTGTTACAAAGCTTACGCAATTGGACTTATCGCAGGATAAAAT
Organism: uncultured Lachnospiraceae bacterium; assembly: GCA_947173945.1. Lineage (GTDB taxonomy): Bacteria > Bacillota > Clostridia > Lachnospirales > Lachnospiraceae > Coprococcus_C. The sequence continues at coordinate 4,869 of CAMWGV010000051.1, read as the reverse complement.
TGAAATACAGGCTGAGAACTTACGTAAGATGTTTCTTGCCATGGCAAAGGATATAAGGGTTATACTTATAAAGCTGGCTGACAGACTCCATAATTTAAGGACGCTCCAGTATCAGTCACCGAATAAGCAGATTGAAAAATCCCGCGAGACGATGGACATATATGCACCGATAGCCCACAGGCTTGGTATATCCAAGATAAAAATCGAGCTTGACGATTTATCCATGAGTTATCTCTATCCGGATGTGTATAAGTCACTGAAGGAGGAGGTAAATACAAGACTTTCTTCAGGTGAGGAATTTATAAAAAATATTGTAAACGAAGTATGCGAGTACATGAAGGAATCGGATATCAAGTGCGAGGTTGATGGCAGGGTAAAGCATTTGTTCAGCGTATACAAGAAGATGATTACCCAGAACAAAACACTGGATCAGATTTACGATATATATGCGATACGTATCAAGGTCGATACCGTCCGTGACTGTTACGCAGCGCTGGGTACAATACATGAGAAGTACAAGCCGATTCCCGGAAGGTTCAAGGATTATATTGCAATGCCAAAAGAGAATATGTACCAATCCCTGCATACAACTCTGATTGGACCTGGTGGAAAACCATTTGAGATACAAATCAGAACCTATGAAATGCACAAGACTGCTGAGTATGGTATTGCTGCACACTGGAAGTATAAAGAGGGACCTGTAAACCAGAAGGAGCAGGAGGAACAGAAGCTTAGCTGGCTGAGACAGATATTGGAGTGGCAGACAGATACTGCGGATAATAAGGAATTCATGAGCTTCGTAAAAACAGATCTGGATTTGTTTTCCGATCAGGTATACTGCTTTACTCCTGCGGGGGATGTGAAAAATCTGCCAAAGGGCTCTACTCCTATAGATTTTGCATATAGCATCCACACGGCAGTCGGTAATAAAATGATAGGTGCCCGCGTAAACGGGCGTCAGGTGCCTATTGAAACGGAGCTTCATAACGGCGACAGAGTGGAAGTTATAACCTCACAGAACAGTAAGGGACCAAGTCGTGACTGGCTGTCTCTTGTAAAGAGCTCACAGGCAAAGACAAAGATTAACCAGTGGTTCCGATTAGAAAATAAGGTTGATAATATACAAAAGGGCAAGGATGCCATAGCTGCATATTGCAAGTCGAAGTCCATTGCACTTTCAGATATACTTACGCCTGAGTTTAAGGAAAGCGTATTGAGAAAATATAATTTTACAACATGGGATGCACTTCTTGCATCCATCGGACATGGTGGAATGAAGGAGGGCCAGGTTGTAAACCGGCTTCTTGAGGAGTATAACAAAGAACTTGCAGAGAAGGTTACAGAGGAACAGATTGTAGATAAAATAAATACTCCCGGACGTGGAACCGGACTTCCTAAGGGTGGTATTGTTGTAAAGGGAATCGATGATGTTGCAGTCCGGTTTTCCAAGTGTTGTACACCTGTACCCGGTGATGAGATTGTAGGCTATATTACAAGGGGACGAGGGGTTTCGATTCATCGTACCGACTGTATCAATGTCCTTTGTATGGACGAGTTTGACAGAGAGAGAATTATTGAAGCGGATTGGGCGGATGGCCCTTCGCAGATTTCCAATCTGTACAGTACGGAAATTATAATATATGCTTCCGAAAGTACAGGACTTGTGTTTGAACTGTCCAAAATATTTAACGAGGAAAATATTAATTTAACAGGTATGAATGTAAGGACAAGCAAACAGGGCAAGGCTACGGTTTCCGTTAAGTTTGAAATCCGTTCAAAGGAACAGCTTACAAAGCTGATTTCTAAAATACGCTCCATTGAAGGCGTGATTGATATCGAGAGGGCCGCAGGTTAAAGGTCAGGTTATTGAAAAGGAGATATATATGTCAAATATAATAGTTATTACCAATATGCTTGGTTCGTTTGCGACCAATTGTTATACAATAGCAAACACGGATACGAGGGAGGCTGTCATCGTTGATCCGGCAGACAGGGCGGATTTTCTTGTACAAATGTACAAAAACCAAAATCTTAATCCTGTTGCAGTGCTTCTTACCCATGGACATGCTGACCATATAGGTGCGCTTCCCGGTATAAAAAGAGAGTATCCTGATATTACGGTATATGCAGGCAAGGAGGAGGAAGCTCTGCTTAAAAATTCTTCTTTAAACCTTTCGGCAGCATTTGGTTATCCTACAGAGGTTGAGGCAGATAAATATGTGGATGACGGTGACGTAATAGAGCTTTTGGGAGTGGAGATAAAGTGTTTCCATGTTCCCGGTCATACGCAAGGGGGAACATGCTATTATATTGAAGAAAGCGAAATGCTGTTTTCCGGTGATACATTATTTGCAGGGAGCATAGGACGTTCTGACTTCCCAACCGGTGATGAGCGGGCACTTCTGGAAAATATAGAAAAGAAACTTCTTGTACTGCCAGACAATGTTACAGTATATCCGGGACACAATTCAAGAACAACCGTAAAACGGGAGAGAGATACAAATCCATATTTTTAAAATATGGCATGCGTTGACGTACAAAATGATGTTCAGAGGCTGAAGGTATGGAGAAAATGATACAGCTTGTTCAAAATAAACAGGATTACAATAATGACCTTAGAGCCATGCTTATGGCATTTTTTCCAGGGAAAAAAATAGTGGAAAACATGGGCGAAGGACAGGATGCAGGGCTTATATTGTATGCCGATTATAAAAATGATGCGACGTGCTTAAGACTCTGCAGGAATCGTGACGGCTTCGAGGCATGCAGGACGTTAGAGGCGGATTACCGGATGAAGGACAGCTTTCGGAACATACTTAAGATGGTGTCATATGAGCTTTTGTGTGAGCTTACGGGAAGACGTCTTCCATGGGGGGACCTTACAGGGGTCAGACCTACTAAAATTGCAATGAAGCAGTTGAGGAATGGCATCAATATTGACGGTGCAATAAATTATTATATAAATGAGTACGGAGTGTCCGAAAAAAAAGCAAGACTTGCAACGAAAGTTGCATCTCATGAAATAAGTCTTACATCGGATTTCGATTTTGAGAGGGACTATTGCCTGTATATAGGGATACCCTTTTGTCCCAGCAGGTGTCTTTACTGCTCATTCACATCCTACCCAATTGAAGCATATAAGGATAAAGCGAAGCTGTATATAGACAGACTTAAAGAGGAGATTACTGCTGTAAAACATATGCTCCCTGCTTCTAAAAGACTTGTCTCCATTTACATAGGAGGCGGGACACCAACCTCAATCAGCCATGAGCTTCTGGATGAATTGCTTTCACATGTAGCACTTGTATTTGATTTAACATACTTAAAGGAATACACAGTTGAGGCAGGAAGACCGGACAGCTTTACAGAAGATAAGCTTAAGGTTTTAAAGGCTCATGGGGTAAGCAGAATAAGCATAAACCCTCAGACAATGAATGATGCCACACTTAAGAAAATTGGGCGGGCACATAGCTCAGACCAGACGGAGGAAGCATTCCGGCTTGCAAGAAAATGTGGCTTTGACAATATAAATATGGACATTATAGCAGGGCTACCGGGGGAGGACATAAGCAGTATGGAGCATACACTGAAACGGATTAAGCAGCTTGGTCCTGAAAGTATAACCGTTCACTCTCTGGCAATAAAGAGGGCGGCTAATCTGAACCGGCAAATGGACGAGTTTGCAGGAGAGATACATCATGATACAGACCGGATGCTTGATGCAGTAGGTGATGTGGCCACTTCCCTGAATATGGAGCCTTATTATCTTTACAGACAGAAAAATATTGGCGGCAATCTTGAGAATGTAGGGTATTCCCGTCCGGGCATGGAATGCCTATATAACATTCTTATCATGGAGGAACTGACAGATATTATTGCACTGGGTGCAGGTGCATCTACAAAGCTTACGTTCCACAGGGAGAACAGAGTGGAGAGAGTGGAAAACTGCAAATCCGTTGATGATTACATAGGCAGGCTGGATGAAATGCTTGACAGAAAGCGGAACATGCTTCAATCATAAAACGGTATAACATTTTATGATTCTCCAATGTGGGTGTTTCTGAAATAAAGGCTTTGATACTTTTTCGGTGTCAGGCCTGTTTTTTTCCGAAAAATCTCAGTGAAATAGCTCTGACTGGAAAATGCCAGCATAGATGAAATTTCTACAGGGGTATACTCGGAATAGATAAGCATATTGCAGGCAGTCTCTATTTTTTTGTCACGGATATAACCGCTGATTGTCTGACCTGTTTCCTTCTTGAACAGACACGAGAGGTAAGAGGCATTGAGCCCGGTATGTTTGGCAAGGGTGTCTACGGTTATACGGGTGTGCAGGCTGTCGCATATATAGTCAATGCATTTTACCACAGGCAGAGAGCATATTTTAGCCCTGCGCAGGCTTTTCATACGCTGTGCATAGTCAACGCACGCACGACAATGAAGCTCGGATATCTCCGTTGCAGTTTTACATTTATCTGCCTTTTGAATGTAAAAGTCACTTATGCCGTATGCCTGAGACAGCTCCATGCCGCCTTCAATGCAGTATCGTGCCGCAAGTGCTGCAGTGACCACAAAATGATATTTCATATGTTGAAGGTAATCATCTGACAGCTTGCCAAGCCCTTTTTTTGTTACCAACGGTTCATTCTGACAAAGCTGTTTTATTTTATGAACATTACCCTCCTTAATGCAGGAATAAAACTCCAGTTCAGGATTATATGGTGCATGCAAAAGGTAATTTTCCCTCTGTACAAATTCCTTGTAAAACATTTCTCTTTGTATATCCATAGTCCACCCCATATTCATGTGACTGCCAAATAATTGCAAAATAATACTCATAATGACAGTGCAATTTAACCTGTTATTAAT
>CAMWGV010000050.1 GCA_947173945.1 uncultured Lachnospiraceae bacterium | reverse complement strand
GAAGCATCTGTGGACACACCTGCATAGCAGGTGGTTTATTTGTATGTGATACAAGTAAAAAGGGCTGGCACAAACATGCGACAGCCCTTATATATAACCCTATGTCTATAACTATGCCTGAGAAACGCCATACTTACGGTTGAACTTATCAATTCTACCACGTGCCTGTGCAGCTTTCTGCTGACCTGTGTAAAATGAATGGCACTTTGAGCAAATTTCAACGTGGATATCACTCTTAGTAGAGCCTGTTACAAACTCGTTACCACAGTTACATACAACCTTTGCCTGAAAATACTCTGGATGTATTCCTTCTCTCATGTTTTTCACCTCTCTATATATAATAATACATGATTTCCCTAAGTTATCACGTCCACAACGATAGATATTCTATCATAGGGAAAACATAAATTCAAGTGTTTTTCTAAAAAAACTGACATTTTCGAAAACAAGAACGATATTATCTTCTCAGCAGCGTTTTCTTAATATATTCAACAAACTCCGTATTATTCCTTGTTCTGACAAACAACTTCAGTACATCCTCTGTCATCTCGTCAGCCTTGGAACCTGACAAGCCCTTATGAATACCACTTACTGCCTCCTGCTCATCCTTTGTGAGAAGTAAATCGTCTCGTCTTGTTCCCGATTTGGCTATATCAATGGCAGGGAAAATACGTTTCTCGGATAACTTTCTGTCAAGAACAAGCTCCATATTACCAGTTCCCTTAAACTCCTCAAAAACAACGTCATCCATTCTGCTTCCTGTCTCAACAAGAGCTGTGGCAAGAATGGTAAGACTTCCACCCTCTCTCATGTTTCTGGCTGCACCAAAAAATCGTTTTGGCATATGAAGTGCTGCCGGATCAAGACCTCCCGAAAGAGTTCTTCCACTTGGTGGAACCGTAAGATTATAAGCTCTCGCAAGTCTCGTAATACTGTCAAGCAGGATAACAACATCCTTCTTATGCTCAACAAGTCTTTTTGCCCTCTCAATAACCATCTCGGAAACTCTCTTATGGTGTTCCGGAAGCTCATCGAAGGTTGAATATATAACCTCAACATTTGGTCCCTCTATTGATTCTCTTATGTCAGTAACCTCCTCAGGACGTTCGTCAATAAGAAGAACGATCAAATGCATATCTTCATTATTTCTGCTTATACTTTTTGCTATCGCTTTCAAAAGTGTTGTTTTACCTGCCTTAGGAGGTGAAACAATCATGCCTCTTTGTCCCTTTCCAATCGGACTTAACAGATCAACGATACGAATTGAAACCGGTGCCCCGCTTGTATCTAAGCTAATTCTTTCGTTCGGAAAAACAGGTGTGAGATCTTCAAAAGGAACCCTTTTTGCCGCCTCAGAAGGTTTAAAACCATTTATACTCTTTATATAAAGTAATGCACTAAACTTTTCACCCTGTGTCTTAAGTCTTATCGGGCCGCTTATTATATCTCCCTTTTTAAGACCAAACCTTCTTATTTGAATAGGAGAAACATATATATCCTTGTCTCCTGGCAGATAATTTGCAGTTCTGATAAAGCCATAACCATCTGACATTACCTCGAGAATACCATTTGCTTCCTCACCACTATCAAGATCCTTGTTATATTCCTGTCCATCAAATGTAAGCATAACAGGTTCTGTCTTTACTTCCTGTCCACTTTCCTCTTTTTTTACCTCGTCACGCGGTGTTGCAGACTTCGCATAAGTCTTTGTTTCTTGTGGCTTTGCTATCCTGCTTTGAACATTCTCTGGCTTTTTTTCAGTCTCTGCGGGTGCAGGTGTTGGTGTTGATGCAGCAGCATCCGTTTTCTTTGATGTCATTTTTTCTACATTCTCCAACAACTGAGCCAACTCACCCTTTTTGAGTGTTGAAATATTACGTATTCCTTTTTCCTTAGCATACGCCCGTAGCTCTGCTAATGATGCTTTTTTAAAATCCATATAATCTCCTTTTACTCATATCGTACATCTGGTACATTACTTACAACAATTTTCTAGGGTATTTAAATCGAATACTGGAAAATTTGACTATATTGCTCGTCTAAAGACTATGACCATATTAACATATAATTCCAAAAGAGTAAACCATAAAATAATATTTTCTTGATTTTTTGTGTTTAATATCGTATATTGAATGAAGTATACTATAGGAGAAAAATCATGTCAGACGGACTGCTTTTATACAAATTAATCATTTTGTTCATGTTGGACAGGACAGATTATACCATGACCAACAGCCTTATTTCCAATTTTATAATAGAACGGGAATACACTACTGTATTCAACCTTCACGAGGCTTTAAGCGAGCTTATATCAAACAAGTTTATATCCACGGACACAATACGTGATACCATTCACTATAAAATTACGAATTCGGGGGAAGAAGCGCTTTCTTTATTTGAAAACAGACTTCCATATGCAATTAAACAGGATATCCTTCAATATCTCGAAAATGAAAAAATAAATGTGAAAAATGAATCCGAAATATATGCTGACTACTTCTACAATGACAAAAACTGGTATACGGTTTCATGTGTCATAAAAGACCGTCGGGAAACACTTGTCGATATAAAATTTGATGTTCCGACCAAATCACAGGCTGAAACGATATGCAACAACTGGCGGTCCAAAAGTTCTTCCGTATATGATTACCTCATTAATCAGCTATGGTCGCCTGAATAACGTCCCATATCTCCTCTTTTCCCTGCTTGGTAACAGCGGAAAAGGGGATTATTTTTGTTCCCTTCTCCACTCCCAAAGCATCTTTAATGAGTTTAATATTTTTTGCCTGTTGGTTTCTCTTTATTTTATCAAGCTTGGTGCATATGATTATAGGTGTATATCCGTTTGCCGATATCCAGTCATACATCGTCTTATCATTTTCTCCCGGTGCATGACGGATGTCAATAAGCAGAAATATAACCCTGAGCTGATTTGACGTGTGCAGATACCTCTCTATCATTTTTCCCCATTTATTTCGTATTTCCTGGGAAACCTTTGCATAACCATACCCCGGCAAGTCCACAAAATAAAGTGATTTATTTATATTGTAAAAATTAATCGTCTGTGTTTTTCCGGGTGATTGTGAGGTTCTTGCCAGTGCCTTTCTGTTTAACAAACCATTAATGAGTGATGATTTACCTACGTTTGACTTTCCTGCGAAAGCAATTTCAGGCATCATGTTATCCGGCAATTTACTTGTAATTCCACACACCGTTTCCAGTTCGGCACTTTTTATAATCATAGCTCACTCCATATATTACGCTATACTATCCTCGTTTCTTCTTATGTGTTTTCTAAGCGTAGTCTTTTTTGATCTAGGTTCCTCGGAATAAGTTACAACCGGAGCAGCTCCCTCTGTAACCACCTGCTCTGTAACAATGCACTTTTGTACAAACTCGTCAGATGGAATCTCATACATAAGATCCAAAACAACCTTTTCAATAATGGCACGAAGACCTCTTGCTCCTGTCTTTCTCGCATTTGCTTCCTTTGCGATAGCACGAAGTGCAGCCTCCTCAAATTCAAGCTCCACACCGTCTATCTCAAAGAGCTTCTTATACTGCTTACATATCGCACTCTTTGGTTCAGACAAAATTCTTATAAGTGCCTCCTCATCAAGAAGGTCAAGCGTAACTGTAACAGGGACTCTTCCCACAAATTCAGGAATAAGACCATACTTTATAAAATCCTGAGGAAGAACCTTCTGTAAAAGCTCTCCGATATTGTGCTCCTTCGTCCCAACAACATCTGCATTAAAACCAATAGACTTTTTACCTATCCTGTTTTCTATCAGCTTATCCATTCCCTCAAAAGCACCACCACAGATAAATAAAATATTCGTTGTATCTATCTGAATAAGCTCCTGTTGCGGATGCTTGCGTCCTCCCTGTGGAGGAACAGATGCCATTGTACCCTCGATAATCTTCAACAATGCCTGCTGAACACCCTCTCCTGATACATCTCTTGTTATGGAGACATTTTCTGATTTCTTTGTTATCTTGTCTATCTCATCGATATATATAATACCACACTGAGCTCTGTCTATATCGTAATCCGCAGCCTGAATCAGTTTCAGAAGAATGTTCTCTACATCCTCACCTACATATCCGGCCTCCGTGAGAGTCGTTGCATCTGCAATGGCAAACGGAACATTCAGCAGTTTTGCCAATGTCTGTGCAAGATAAGTTTTACCGGAACCGGTTGGCCCTATCATTATAATATTACTTTTCTGCAGCTCGACATCAAAATCCTTTTCCGCAAGAATTCTCTTATAATGATTGTAAACTGCTACAGATAACACTTTTTTTGCGGACTCCTGACCAACAACATAATCGTCAAGAAATTCCTTAATTTCTTTTGGCTTAAGCAGGTTGATATCAGTATCAACCATATCAGTATCAAGCTCATCCTGAATAATTTCAGAACAAATATCTATACATTCATCACATATATAAACATTAGGTCCCGCAATAAGCTTTCTGACCTGTTCCTGACTCTTATTACAAAATGAACATCTCAATTTTTTTCTATCGTCAGTACGATTAGCCATGTAGACACCTCTTATTTATTCTCTATTTGTCGTTATATGATCAATCAGACCATACTCTAACGCTTCCTCTGCACTGAGGAAATTATCTCTTTCCGTATCTCTCTCAATAACCTCAAGTGGTTTTCCTGTCGCCTCGCTAAGTATTTTATTAAGCTTAGACCTTGTCCTTATAATATGGTCAGCATGAATTTTAATGTCTGTTGCCTGACCTTTTGTACCACCAAGCGGCTGATGAATCATAATCTCAGAATTTGGCAGTGCATATCGCTTTCCCTTCGCTCCTCCTGCAAGAAGAAACGCACCCATACTTGCTGCCATTCCTACACATATTGTTGACACATCACACTTAACATAATTCATAGTATCATAAATACCCATTCCGGCACTTACAGAACCACCCGGGCTGTTAATATAAAGACTGATATCTTTTGTTGAATCCTCAGCTTCCAAAAACAAAAGCTGTGCAACGACAAGGCTTGCTGTCGCATCATTAACCTCATCAGCTAAAAATATAATTCTATCCTTGAGCAGTCTTGAGTAAATATCATAAGAGCGTTCTCCCTTACTCGTCTGCTCAACTACCATAGGTACTAATGCCATTAGCCTATACCTCCTTACAATTATCTACTAAGAATGTAAGAGCCTTTCTTATTGCAATATCTCTCTTTATGGAGTCCTTTTCTTCCTCTCCTACTAATTCCTTAAGCTTATCAACTTCCATCTGATATGATTCAGCCATCTTGGTAAGCTCCTCGTCGAACTCCTCATCACTTGCAGTAATACCTTCTGCATCAACTACGGCCTCAAGAATAAGTCCGCTCTTAATTCTCTTAATAGCATCTGGTTTTATCTGCTCAAGCATCTTTTCCTTAGTCATACCCATAACTGCCAGATACTGATCCATATTTATGCCTTGATACATAAGATTTTGTGAAAATTCCTCAATCATTTTTTCCTGATTGTATTTAATCATTGGCTCTGGAATATCAATCTCTGTTGCATCAGCAATTTTAGCTACAATAGCCTCCTGCTTTTGTGACTTAACTTCTCTTTCCTTCTTTACTTCAAGTATCTTCTTGACATCTTCCTTGTACTCAGCAAATGTATCAAAGGAAGATACCTCTTCGGCAAATTCATCATCGAGCTCCGGAAGCTCAATGGCATTGATACCAAGAAGCTCGACCTTAAATACTGCAGGCTTTCCTGCAAGGTCAGCAGCATGGTAATCCTCTGGAAATGTTACATTTACATCGAATTTATCCCCAATGCTCTTTCCTGCTATCTGATCCTCAAATGTATCAATAAAGGAGTGGGAACCAAGCGTAAGTTTATGATTTTCACCCTTTCCTCCATCAAAGGCCTGACCATCTATAAAGCCCTCGAAATTGATTGTAACTTCATCATTCATTTCAGCTGCCCTGTCCTCAACAGGTATAGACCTTGAATTTTCCTTCTGGGTCTTAAGAATTTCAGCCATAACTTCATCATCCGTTACTTCTGAATCAATCTTGTCAATCTCAATACCTTTATACTCACCGATTTTTATTTCCGGCTTAACAGCTACAAGAGCCGTAAAAATAAATGGCTTGCCCTTTTCAATCTGCTCTACATCAATCTCTGGATTTGAAACTATATCCTCCTCGCAATTTGCAAGTTCCTTTGGATAATACTCATTTATAAGCTTGTTCGCTGCATCCTCATAAAAAATAGAAGCACCATACATCTTCTCAATATAGTTCTGAGGAACTTTGCCCTTTCTGAATCCAGGTACTGAGAACTTACTTTTATTTTTGTTGTATGCCTCAGTTATAGCTTTTGTAAACTCCTCAGCCGGCACTTCTATCGTAAGCTTGGCCATGCTGCCTTCCAACTTTTCAACTGATAAACTCATTTTTTGTTTTTTCCTCCTTGTAACTTACTCATTTAATCCATGAGCACTATTCGTTAGATTATAACATATCAATGTAATTTAGTCCACATTTTTTACGCCATAAGTTTCCAGCCAATAAAAAACAGGCTTGTTTATATATATGTGATTAATATGCTCATTATCACTCTTATATAAACAAGCCCTTGTTACACTATTTAATTTTTCAATACACCAGATTTGAAACTAATTCTTATATTGAATTACTTTCCAGACATCTGCTGCTCCTGTCTCTTGATCATCTGTCTAACCATCTCTCCACCGATTGAACCACTCTCACGAGAAGTTAAATCACCATTGTAACCCTGCTTAAGGTTAACACCAAGCTCATTGGCAACCTCCATTTTGAACTTGTTCATAGCGTCCTTAGCTTCAGGTACACTTGTAGTGTTTGAATTCTTCATAATATTTACCTCCATTTAATTACTAGACATTATCTGTCTTAAGCATATTATCTGGAGAAATTCCAATATTATAAGTGGAAATTAATGTATTTTTTTCTTTTTAATCATGACAACTGCTCCTGCTAAAGAAATTGTCATAACAAATCCAATCACAGCTATCGGTGTCTCGTCTCCTGTATTTGGTGATTGTGATGAACCAAGGTACGGATACTGTGGATCCTGCGGATTCACAATTACCGGTGGATTTTCAGTCGTTCCAGGATTCGGGTCTTCTGTTGAAGGACCAGGATTCGGGTCTTCCGTTGAAGGACCAGGATTCGGATCTTCTGTCGAAGGACCAGGATTCGGGTCTTCCGTTGTATTCTGCTTACGATGTGCCGTAAAGCGTGCGGATACTACTGTATCCTTTGTAATATTTGTATAGTCAACATCCCAGCTTGAGAATGTAAATGTATACCTCGATGTCTCTGACTTTCTAGGTGTCTTTGTAGGCGGTGTAGCTGACTTTCCTTCCTCAACGGATTCTGTTTTCATTGTGTTGCCATCGCCGTCTTTCCATGTAACCCTATACTTTCTGACAACTGTATTCATCTTATACAGCGCATAGATTGAAAATCTGTCAGTCGTAATTGTTACATAATTTGTTGAAAGCACCGCTCCCGAACCATTCGCCCAGTTTCTGAAGTCCGACGTATTTCCATTCTGATGAAGTGACGCAACACTAATTTTTTGTCCGGCCAGATCTCCAAGTGGGAATGCAATTGTTATCGGCTTCACAAGTCTTGTCACATTCTCAGGCGTATTATTTACACATACACCATTTTCATCCGTAACTGTCTTTACTACATAAAGCTCAATATATCTTACAACCTCAGAGTTAGCTCCGAGACTGTTGGCAAATACACCCTGAACCGTTGAACTCACATCAGAAACATCAAGATAACCTCCATACAAGGTTATGTCAATATTTCCTCCGGCATCATATACAGCCCAATCCTCTTCACTTATAACTGCTGTATAATTTCTGTCATATATCCAATCAAGTCCATCTGCAGTAAGTCTTACTGCACCATCCTCTAAAATTACATGAGTAGAAAGTCCACTTAATATGAAATTAATTCCTCTGTTTGCAAGATAGTCAGATGGATAGGACACTCCGCCATTTTCAACTGTAACAGCCTTCGTCTGTGTAAACTTTCCATTTGTTGCAGAAACAATATAGTTTCCGTCCGCTATGTTTGTGAAGTTATACTCTCCCTCTTCATCCATAAGCTTTCCTGCAATATTGATATTTCCCTCATACAGAGCTACATAGATTGGACCGGTTTTTTGCTCGTCAGCAACACCCTCCGCATAATTTACGGTTCCGTATACGGTTCCTGTTGACCTGCCATCACCTGTTTTGAATTTTCCTTCAACAACCTTTGTTTCCTTGGAAGTCTTAGTAACCGCATATACCCTGTAATCATATACCGTATTTGGTGTAAGTCCGGTAAACTTATAATCTAAGCTTATTCCGTAATCCTCTGTATGTCTGTTTGCAGGACACTTCTCATAATACTGTGTTCCCGACTTTCTATACTGAATCGAATATTCTGCCAAATCGTATGTTCCAACATATATTTCGGCACTTAAATCTGCACCTGTTGAAGAAATATTTGATATAGGTGTTACATACATATCAAGCGGATCAAACTCAAGTGTACCTATATTTCCTGCCAAATCGGATGCTTCCAATGTATAATGTCCGCCTGCAACAGCCGTAAAGCTTCCCGTCACAACACCCTGATCATCAATTCTGGCATCAAGCTTCGTACCATTTAAATAGATGTTATTCGGATCTACTCCACTCACATCATCATTTATTCTGAAGTTAATTACAGCATTTCCATCCTTGTCAGCTGTTGCTCCGTCCATTGTAATATATGGTTCACCCAAATCAACCTTTACAATAGAAGTAACTTCATTACTCTTACAATTGGAACCACTCATTGCATATGCAGTCAGTGTAATTATTCCCTCATCTGAGAGCTGGAATTCATGCTCTCTTGTCGTAAATGTTTTTTCTGTTTCCTTGCTTCCAATCTTGACACCATAATTTGTCGTTACAGGTATCTTATCATTTGGTGTTTCAATTGAGGAGCTTATTGTTACATATGGCTCATATTCTATGTACCATCCATTATTTCCCAAATGTCCGTCAATAACGATTGCAGGATCTGTAGGGTTCTCCGTAGATATACCTCCGAAATCAGCAACATAAATACCTGCATTACCCGCATGGTCAGTCGCTACAACCTTGTATTTGCCATTTGATTTAACATCGTAGCTGTATTCATCTAAAGCACCCCAAACTCTGAGCTCAACGTCACCGTTCGGTGTAACCTGATAAAGTCTTACGGAAGCGACCTGACTTTCATTCTCACCCTCAGATACTGTGAATGTAAATGTGCGTCCTGCAAGGAAGTTTCCATCTGCATCGTTTGTAGTATCCGTTATCGTAGGTTCTATGTTATCAAACAGGAATGTTCCAAGCCGGTTAAGCTGAACACTGTTTCCCGCATTGTCATACAGGATTCCACTTACCGAATACATACCCGGTACAAGACTTTCATCCTTCTGCGACAATGATGTTTTAAAATTATAAGTGATAACCTTGCCATATGCCGTTGCATTTCCCATCCTGGCATCAACATTATCTGTAGATGAAATCGGATCTCCCGGAGTTTCTATATTCCAGATAATCCTGTTAAGACCACTTTCATCATCTCTTGCAGCAGCTGTAAAATCAAGGTGATTATACCATATTGAATCAGATGGAACTGCCACTTTGCCTGTTCCGTCCGTTGCTTTTATAGTAGCCGCTTCAATCGTATTTTCTACCATCCACTCATAGTAATTATTTGCATTCTGCTTCTTTTCATCAAAATCTTCCAAGTCAGTCAGCTTAATCTTACTCTTTATTGATGGATTTCCCGTAGTATCTGTTGCATATACAACAAGCTGCCCACTTATACCTGTTCCAATTACAATAGACGTCTGGTAATTTCCGGCAGGATTTTTAGCCATCTTAATACTTCTTATTATATCACCCTTTGGAGAACCATCCTCATTTGCAAAATAATAATGAAGCTCATCGCAGTCACTGCCTTCTGTCATGTACTCAATCGTCACTGTAACACTTTCTACTACTCCACCATTCACTTCCTGTGAATGATAGTAAGAACCAAAAGAAAATTCATTGAAATATCCAATATTCGGTGATACGGAGTGTCCAACTATAACAGGTCCTGATGTATCAATATTTAATCCTACAAGGGTCTGTACAGTTGTTATTGCACCTGTACTGGTGTCCATCATCTGGAAGGAAACCGTTCCATTCACCATATCCGGAAGAACAATTGCATTTCCAAATAATTTCACAACATCAGCCTTTGATGCATTTTGTGGAATATCACCATCACCCACACCCAGCAATCTTATCTTATCATAAGAACCCATAGCAGTTATTGTAAGTCCCGGATAAAAGCCATTTGAACTCATCTCTGTGCTGAACTTATAGTTTACATCCTTTGCCGCTGTATCTCTTAAAACCTTAAACGTAGCAGTTGGATGATTGTTTAATGTATAATTGCACTTAGTTGTATCAAAATCAGGAATAATCACATAATCCCCAACTGGACTATAAATTTCTCTGGAAGTATTCCACCCTGTAAATCCAAGCTTGTTTTTCATAAAGCCTTCATACTGGGCATCATTTGTATATGCATTGTAAGCAGCTTGATCAGTATCTATCAGCTTTGACGGATCCGATATTCTTATTGTATATTCCGGCCTGTTCTGACCAAATAATACAATATTATCCGGTTCAGCAGAACCTAACTGCACCGTTATATCCACTGGTCTTCTCGTAACCTCTGCAATGCCTGCAAATCTGTACTTGCCTGATTTATCTTCCGGTGCTGCCAGTTCGTACTTCTCAAGTACATCTTCATTACCTATAAGAGTCACTTCACTAAGCGTAACTGCCTTCCCCTGTCCTGCATTTGCATCATCAAGAACTGCTGTGCTGTTAACGCTTACTTTTATATTATCTTTTCCAATAGCATTTGTAACTCCAACCTCAGGATATATACCTATGCTGGTTGATCCGTCATACATTTTGTTAGGTGCCTCGACACCACTTCCATTCCTGATAGTAGACGGGTCAATAGCAACCAATCTCTTACCTGACACGATTGTAATTGTACGTGTTTGTACATTATCTTCCTTTTTGTTTTCATCCGTAACCGTAAGGGTAGCATTGACACCACCATCAGGTGTTGTATCTTTTAAGGTTCCACTAATAGTATATGACCGGACAATACCTGCAGAATCGGTATTTGCCCTGACACCAAGACCATACTGTCCTATACGTTCTATATCAGACTGACTGATTGCATAAGAGAATTTCGTACCGTCCATATTGTCAACCTTATATTTTGCAGTTACCGTACATTCAATTGTATCTCCATAGCTGCCTCTTATGGCAATACCGTTGTCCGTTACAAAGGCATTACTTCCTGTACCACTAAGCTGCCAATCCTTATAGCTCCATACTGCGGAAAGCGTCTGTCCTTCCACATTCGGGTCATCCTGTATCTCACCTAAATCTTTAAAAATTGAAGTTATGTAAACAGTATCACCCGGCTTATATGTATTTCCTTTTTCATCAACCCATGCAGAAACATAATATGCCTCGTTTCCTGCCCAGCCCTTCATAAGCTCATTGTCATAAAGATTTATACCGGCATTAAACTTAACTGGATTTGACTCTTTTATAGGTTGTGTACCTGCTACTAATTTGACAACATCAGGCGTGCCATCCGGCATTGCATTATATTTAACCTTTATCTGCATTGGCTCCCATGAAGAAGTCATAACAACCCTATCTGCATCCACATCCGGTGCAAAGTTTGCGGTATCACCAACCTTGAACTGGCTTGTGCCCACTCTGAGTCCACTGAGCCTGTAGCCTCTTTCATACAGACCATAAGTAGCAGCATCTCCAACCGTATATGAAATTCTAATTGGGTTTCCTGATGCCTCAATAGTAACACCTGTATCTATATCGTTGTTATTCATATCTATTATATGTAATGGATATTTAAGTCTTTTTGCCTGGTAGTACAGGTTTATTGTTCTACTCTCACCAAGGTCAGTCTCATTGATAACGTCTCCTGCATTCACCACATCCGTACATGCCACATCACGGCAAAGTCCGGAAAATTCTGCTATATCTACATCTGTAACCTTATATGTAAGTGATGCCAACTGAACAGCCGAAAGCCAAGGTAACGTATACACACCTGCACCTGGACCGACTTCAGCTACAGTCTTCGTATCCATCTGGATTGTTGTTCCTGTTGACAATACCCTATGAATATTAACTTTTATGGTGCCTTCACTGACATCGTCAGCATAAGTGGTTATTTCATTTGAGGTATCAGCATTTGATTCTGCATCTGCTTCCGCATCGTCCAGAATACCAGCATTTTCTATATCATCATTTGAACTGTCAGCATTTAAAGCATCATCATTATCATCCGTCTCTTCATCCAAATAAAGATTTTCATCCTCATAATAATCATAGGACGCATCTGAGCCTGATGCTATATTCGGTGCTCCTGCATCTGAGCCGGTTCCTGCTGAAGACGTAAGAAAAAGCGACTGGGTAATAAGCATAACCATAACCATGGCAGACGCAACCAACTTCTTTCCGTTGCCCTTTCCCCAGTAGACTGCATGAGAAATAGCACTGATTACAGCAATCAATGCCAGTGTAGGATATACAAGTATCCTATGTTTCTTACCTACATCGAGTAACTTCCTAATTAGCCTGTCCTTTAAATTCATCATTTCACCTCATTAATTATATTCCACTTATGGGTTTATTTTATATAATAATTGAATTGTGTATGTCTTTATGCAACACACATAATCATAAAAATCCATAATTACACATACTACGCTCTATTTTACCACATATATTGGAAAAGTAAAATGTTTTTTACGCTAATTTTTTTTGTAAAAGAATCATTAGAAATTACAGGGTATGATACCTTATTTAAACCACTTATTATATATGGCTTGTTTCCAAAGTGGCATATAGTTCCCTTTATAAAAAGAATCCAAATTTCTGTTTAAGTACTGCAGCTCCTGTTTTGCCTCAAACTCACTCATTCCCGCATGGTAAAAAGGTTGTTCCTTTATCCACGAATGACTATAGTAATTTTTATATCGCATATCAAGCTCTGCTTTCGGAAAATGCTTTTCCGCATTCGATCTTTGACAATGTCCTGCTCCTGATGAATGTCTCTCATCCATAATAAGCTCCTCCCCTTATCTCATTAGTATTTTTCGGTATATCCTTCCTTAAGAAGGATATACCAGCCTTGTTTCATCAATGTCTGTAAGCACATTTTTTAAAAATTTATCACTTAAATATCTTGCCATAGGAAGATTCATATCCAGATAATTTCCACAATCTCTGGCACATGCACCCGGAACCTCATCATCATATTCTGACATAAATTTAAAAAGCTCTGTAAGAAGCGGAATGATATCCTCTGACTCATAATCTCCTGCTAATATAAGATAAAAACCTGTCCGGCATCCCATAGGTCCGAAATAAATTATCTTATCTCCATAGTCACTATGATTTCTTAAAAATGTAGCTGCCAGATGTTCTATCGTATGAACCTCTGCTGTATTCATGACAGGTTCATAATTTGGTCTTGTAACCCTTATATCAAATGTTGTGACAGTGTTACCTGCAACACTATCCTTTCTGGATACATATACACCCGGCAGAAGCTTCGTGTGATCAATTAAAAAGCTGGCTATTTTCTCCATATTATCCGCCCTCCTATTTGTATTTTCCAACAAGCTCAACCATAAGGTTCACGCTGTGTTCGATTGCCTTTGCCTCAAATGTCGGATAATCCTCTGTTGCACTGTCATCCGCCTTATCTGATATTGCCCTCACAATGAGAAAAGGTATCTTGTTCAGATATGCTGTCTGAGCGATTGCAGCACCCTCCATTTCCGTACAGAAGCCCTCAAAGGTATCGTGAATGTACTGCTTTTTTTCCTTATCTGAAATAAACTGATCTCCACTGACCACTCTTCCGCAAAATACCTTTATATCTGTATTTACTCTCTCACAACATTCCTTTGCCAACGTGCGAAGCTCATCATCCGCTTCAAAAACCGACGTCTCCATTCTCGGAATGACTCCCGGCTCATATCCAAAGCCTGTTGCATCCATGTCATGCTGAAGTGTGTCTGTAGCAAGTACAATATCTCCAATATTAATATCTGCATTCAGACTTCCGGCAATCCCTGTGTTAATAACCGCACTTACATTATAGTTATCCACAAGTATCTGCGTGCATATTCCTGCATTTACCTTTCCTATACCGGAACGTACCACAACAACATCCTTACCCATAAGCTTACCCTTGTAAAAATCCATTGATGCCTTTTTGTCGATGGAAATATCAGTCATTTTTTCCTTAAGCCTGCTTACCTCCTCGTCCATTGCGCCAATTATTCCAAGCATTTTTAGCCCCCCTTATAATATATTATTTGTACATGTCCTATATAACTCTCGAACTAGCCCTATAAAATCATAAACTTGAAACCGGTTCGGACATAGAACCATACAGATTTGAATACTTAGAATCGAACAGAACTTACTTCTTGGAAAAGAATACCACAATATACGCTTAATTGCAAGGTGTAAATCGCAATTTGCTCATATCGGGGCATTAATTCGACCTCTTTATGCAAAAAGCTTTGACTATATAACTATATTTATATATAATACTTTTTGTATTGTTAATTCAGAAGGAGTGAAACAACATGAAGGATCGCTTAAACATAGGCTTGCTTGTTGATGACATTGATGCTGTTTTTACAAACGAATCATGCAAAGGCGCTGTTCTGGCTGCTCATTCCATTGATGCAAATATGTTTATATTTCCGGGAGGATATTTAGATCCTGATGATATTTCCGATGAACACTTAAAGTATGAGTACCAGTACAATACTTTATTCAGCTTTGCCTGCAATAAGCATTTAGATGTGCTGTATGTTATGATGGGCATGATTGCCGGTCGTGTACAGGACAATGTAAAGCTTTCATTTCTTGAACAATTTCTTGGCATCCCTGTTGTAGCCCTCTATACGAAAATGGATGGCTACACTTCTGCCACTTTCGACAACCGTATCGGATTTTCAAAGGCAATCAGACATTTAATTGTTGACCACAAGGTTAAAAAAATAGGTTATGTAAGTGGTCCTAAAACGAATGTTGATGCCCTGGAAAGAATGGATACGTTTAAGCAGGTGCTTATGGAAGAACATATCCCTATCGTTGACGAATATATAATTTATGGAAATTTTGAAGAAAGCAGTGAAACAATAATACGTGAGCTTGTTGAAAAGCATCCGGAAATTGAAGCTCTTGTATTTGCCAACGACCGAATGGCTCTTGGCGGATATCGTGCTTTCAAGAAAATGGGGCTTCATGTAGGTGAGGATATTCTTGTTATAGGCTTTGACAACTCTGTTTTTGCTCCTACATTAAATCCTCCGCTTTCAACAGTGGAAGCAAATGCCGCTGAGCTCTCCTATCAGGCTGTATACAATGCACGTTATTTTCTTGAAACAAAAAAAATGCAACATATGGAAATCAACACGCATTTTATAAAACGTGCGTCATGTGGGTGCAATAAATTTGATACGGAGGGAATATCTAATCTTCTTGGCTTTGACCATACAACAAAAAAAGAAGATATTAACCTTGATGCAATCCATAATTATCTTTTTGGTACTTATCTGAGAGGGAACAATCTCCAGAAGATAAAGGATGATATATCCGTCCTTGTAAAGATGTTATTTGAGATAACAGATGCCAAAAGCTTTGCCCGTTACCAAAAAGATTTGGAAATTCTGTTCATGCAGCTTATTAACAGCTCCCTTCTGCAGTACACAACAGTCGAATTGTTTTTTAATTTTTTAATTTATATGCAACAGGCTCTCACCAACAAAATAAATCATTCTGAGGGAAAGCTACTCATTGTCAATACATTTTCCAAGATGTACCGTGACCTTGCAATGTCCAACTGTCAGATTGTGCAGGAACAGCAACAGGGACTGGACCGTATATCGCATATTATGAATAACATGACGGCAAGCATGTTCCTTATGGAAGATAATTCTGATATTCCATATGAAATTGCGCTAAAAAACCTAAACAGTATAGGTATTCGAAGTGCATATCTTTTTACATACCAGAATGTAATCCACCATCCACGTGAAAAAGAGTGGTGCAAGCCCAACAGGCTTCTTTTTAAAGCGTATTGTGACAGCAATGATGTTTACCGTATACCGGAGGAACAGCAGCTAATTTCTTCTGACAAGCTTTTTAACAATCCGTATATTACTACAGACCACTCCCGAATTATGGTTTTATCGCCACTTTTTTCCGGCGACGATTTATATGGGCTTTTATTCAGTGAAGTTGATTACAAAAATTTTGGTAACATAGCATCCATAAGCTTTCAGATATCTGCTGCTATTAAGTCCCTTCTACTGTTAGAGGAGCAACATGAGATACAGACAAAAATGGCAGTAAACTTAAATCAGATTAAAGAAAATAACCAACGACTCAGCGTAATATCACAGTCAGATGAATTAACCGGTCTCTACAACAGACGAGGCTTCCTTGAGCATGCACAAAGTGCCATTAGTAATAAGAGAAACCATGGCAAGCGTGCACTTATTATTTATGCTGACATGGATAACCTTAAAATGGTCAATGATAAATACGGACATGATGAAGGTGATTTCGCCTTGAAAGAAATTGCATCTATATTAAAAGATGTATTTAGGCGTTCCGATATCGTGGCACGTCTCGGTGGTGACGAATTTACTGCACTTGCTCTTATCAACATTCAGGATTACCAAAACATAATGCATCGCAGAATTAACGAAATCACGCTTCGTCATAATAAGGCATGTGGCAAACCATACCCGATTGAAATGAGTGTAGGCATATATGAATTTGTATGCAGCCCTGATATAGACATATACGACCTTTTAGCCAGTGCCGACGAGTTACTTTATGCGGAGAAAAAAAGACGAAAAGGGCTGGCCTGAGGGTATCTATTCCACATTTTGTGTAACATTTTGTATAACATTATGAATAATCTCAATAAGCTCCTGTGGTAAAAATGGTTTTACAATATAATCTTCAACACCCATACTCTGTGCCTTTTCTATCGTTGCCAAATCCTTGTTTACTGACATAAATATTACTGGTATGTCTGTTTTTTCACGAAGCTTTGAATAAACCTGAAATCCATCCATATCCGGCATCTGAATATCAAGAAGCATGATATCTATATCCTTTTCCTCAACACATTTAAGTGCATCTACACCGGTATTTTCACTATATACCTCATATTGCGACTCGTCCTGAAGGATATACTTAATAAAATCAATATCCATCTGCTCATCATCCACAATGAGGACTTTTTTCTTAAATTCCGTTTTCTGACACAGGATATATTCACTGTCCTCATCAATCATTTGTATCATTATCTTCACAATATCCGGGTCAAACTGGGTTCCTGCTCCCTTAACAAGCTCTTCCCTCACTTTTTCCTGTGGCAATACGTCACGATAACTTCTATATGATGTCATTGCGTCATATGCATCCGCAACACCTATTATTCTCGCTATTTCCGGAATGTTTTCGCCCACAAGGCCATTTGGATATCCGCCACCGGCATATTTTTCATGATGCCATTTTGCTCCCTGTGAAATAAGTGGATTATCCTTCATATCCTTCAAAATGTGGAAACCTGCAATAGGATGAAGTTTTATATACCCAAATTCCTCCTTTGTAAGGCGGGAAGGCTTGCTTATTATCTCATCTGGCACATGTATTTTTCCTACATCATGCAAAAGTCCTGCATAATATATATCCCTGATTTCATTCTCCGATTTCCCCATCCTTTTTGCAATTTCTCTTGCATACTTTGCCACTCTCTGGGAATGACCGTTTGTGTATCTGTCCTTTGCATCTATCGTCCTTGCAAGAGCCTGCATAACCAGCTCATTCAGCTTATCCTTTTCAGCTCTGCTCTCCTCCAGCTTATTCATATGCCATTTAAGCTTGTAAAATGCTATGGAGCAAAATACTAAAATGATAATGAAAACGACAATACATACAATCACGTCACGGACAATCATTTCCCTTACGTCTTGAAAAAGCTTTGTGTTACTTATAATCATTGCGACATACCAGTCATCCATGATCACGTCTGTGAATACTGTGCATTTTTCTCCGTTAATTGTAATATCAAAGGCATCTGTTTCTCCTCTGTATATTATTTCCGTCAGGTCATTCATTCCTGACTGCTGTTGATAATTTTTTCCCTTCTGTTCCTCATCAGAATGTGCAACAACAAGACCCTCTTTGTCAATAACAAACCCATAACCCATTCCGGAAAGGTTCATACTCTCAGTCAAAATCTGAATTTCATCCATAACAATATCCAGTGATATAACGCTTTCCCCATCATATAAAAGCTGACTCACAGATATCATAATGGTATTTGTCTGAGCATCCAGATATGGAGATACAATAACCGGCTTTCCATTTGCTTTCTTGGCTGCAATGTACCACTCTCTTTCCTGTGGGACATAATCCGGCTCCGGCACCCAGCCTATACCGTCTATATACTCACCGTTAAAAAAACCATATATGCCTGTAAAGTTAGCGTCAATATCTTCCATATAACGGTCTGACTGCTCCACAAGAAACTCCTCTATTTCCTTCGAGGATTGTCCGTTTTTCATCATATATTCTACAGATATTGTAGTTACCTGAAGTACATCCATTCCCTTCAAGAGATAATTATTAAGTTTCTCTGATTCCTCGCTCAGACTGCTTTTGCCCAGTGCAATCATATCATTACTTGCTTTGTTGTAAAAAGACAAAAAATTAATGGTAACCATAGATGCAAGGGCAGCCAGCGTTACGATAATTGTAAATATAAATTGTTTTCCGACTTTGTTTTTCATGTTATATGTATCTTCCTAATTTATAAAAATATGAGTTTTAAAATAATTTAATAAAGAAAAAGAGCCTGAATGTGATTATATCAGCATCCAAGCTCCATTATAAATGATAAATATTATCTAGGCAATTAAAAATCGCAATTTCATTTTTAATTGCCTTATTTTAATATTATATTTATTCAACTACTTCTATTCTTACATTTTTAATCCGTATACGAGCGCTTGAGCCTTTATGTCCCATATTGAATTCCATACGACCATTATTGTCATCCTTTTCCGTCATTTCAAAATCATAGGTATATGTCTGCCAGTCCGTTCCCAAATCTAAGGTAGTATCTGCCAGATAACGGATCCAGCCTGCCGTAGGAGCAGACACACATACAATCATTTGTCTGTCTTCATCTGCACAAGCTTCAAATGTAAGGCGGTATTTTTGTCCTTTTCTCATAGGAAGCTCCGGCTGTACAATCTGTACGGAATAATCAACGCTTCCCTCTTTTTGTGTCGTTATTATGAGCTCTCCATTTTCAATTGCGGCACTGCCCTCTCCGCCCTCAAACAGAAGGAACGACCAATTTTCTTCATCAAGAAGATCTTCTGCCTCTGCAAAATCTCCATTGTACAATAAGTTTCCATCCTC
The DNA here is from genome assembly GCA_947173945.1 of uncultured Lachnospiraceae bacterium. Taxonomy (GTDB): domain Bacteria; phylum Bacillota; class Clostridia; order Lachnospirales; family Lachnospiraceae; genus Coprococcus_C. The sequence goes on along the minus strand of CAMWGV010000050.1, from coordinate 1,025 downwards.
CGTAGGCTCCCTGAATGTCTTTTCAGGTTTCTTTACATTTGTATCATATTCACTCTTTTGATAAACCCTTACATAATCCACAAGAAATTCTGCATTGTCAAAATTAGTTGTATCATCCGGATTTCCCGGCCATGTTCCTCCGACTGCAAGATTCAGCTGAACAAAAAATGTCTGATTAAATGGTGCCGGATATGGCTTTTCATCCTCACCGGATACTGCCGTAAACCAATCATTTACTGTGTGATATAGGTTGCCATCTATATAAAATCGCATTTCTCCCGGCTCCCACTCTACAGAAAATTCATGAAAATCATCTGCAAAAGTGGTTCCCTCCAGAGTATAAATACCCTGCTGTTCCGCATGCGGCTCTCCATAGTGTATTGTGCCATAAGCGATTTCAGTCTGATTACCAAGCGTTTCCATAATATCAATTTCACCGCATTTTGGCCACTGACCATAAAATCCCTCATCTGTAGGCATCATCCAGATTGCCGGCCAAAGTCCTTTTCCCTCAGGAACCTTTGCCCTAGCAACAACCTTACCATACATAAAATCCTTTTTATTCTGTGTCTTTATTTTTCCTGATGTATAATAATCCTTTCCCGATTCATCTGTCGTTTTTATAGCCTTAAGAACAAGATTTCCATCTTTCACAAACACATTTTCCTCAGACTGTGTATACTCTTGAAGCTCCTCGTTTGTCCAGCCCGGCTCATGTGGGTCATAGCTCCATATTGTGTCGTCCAATGCTGTTCCGTTAAACTCGTCATGCCACAAAAGGTCATATCCCTCAAACTGTGGCACATCCTCATCCCCTGTCTGGTTTTTCTGCTCGGATTCCTTCACCGTCTCCTGCTCACTGTTCTTTTTGTTTGCCTTGTCACTGCAGCCTGTGACACCAAGTAAAAGCAATGCGACAAGCCCCACAATTTTTACGTTTTTCTTCTTCATACAGTTCCTCCTTTAAAATAAATATTATTCCGTACAAAGTCCTACATTAAACTAACATAAAAATATCATCTTTA
>CAMWGV010000049.1 GCA_947173945.1 uncultured Lachnospiraceae bacterium | reverse complement strand
CGACGTTAAATATATTTTGAATACGAAAGCTGCAATCATTACATGGTATCTTAATCTTATTTTTGCATTGAGAAATTTTTTTTATAATGTAAAAATCAATTGTGCTAGAATTTATATTACAGAAATGTATGAAATTCCTAAGCTGCTTTTATTATCCGACTGGAGTATACCCGGTTACTTTTATATGATTCTATTTCCTTTAATTGTTGTTTTTCCAACTCATTCGCTTTTTATCAAGGATAAAAAAAGTGGTATCAATTCATATATAAAAACCAGAACAGGTCATACAGACTATTATATTTCCAAAATTATTTCAGTTTTTATAAGTACATTTATATTATTTGTTTTACCTTTGATTGTTGAATTGGTTTTATCACTTATTTGTCTTGAGCCAAGTGCAAATGGAGACCCTTCTAATATTGAATATTATGTAACAGCGAAAGAGGCAACTACATATCCACTACATACCCTTTATTTTGAAAATAAATTTTTATATGCACTAGTTTGGATAATTTTATTTGGATGTGTATGTGGAATATTGGCTATTATAAATGTCTCTATCGCAACTATTTTAAGGCTGAAATATAGTTTATTTGCAATGTTGCCACTCTACATTATACTTAACTTTACGGATACCCTGGATTCTTTGTTAAAAGACAATTATACATATAAATATATATTTTTCTTAAAAATGTTTAGCTATGGGCAAAAAAATTATTTGCTTTTATCATTAGTAATGCTCGGATTATTAATAATCTGTGTTGGATTACTTTTATGGAGGGAGATGAGGCAATGAACAAAAAAAATATAATAATTCCTGTCTCATATAGTATATTTTTTTTCATGATTTACATATTAACAAGTAAAGAAATAAGTGTCACTGAATTGATATTAAGATTATCTTTTGGAACTTTTAGTAATTATAAGGGCCGTTTAGGAGAAGCTATTTTTCAATATTTCCTTATTGTTTTTGCACATATAATATTTGGCAGCACATTATTTAAAAACTTTTGTAATGCCACTGCTTACTTTTATGTCAGAACCGTAAATTTAAAACGATGGTTTCTTGGTGAAGCCTTAACTTTATTGATAGATATTATTAAATTTTATTTTATTAATTTATTTGCATTGATAGGTTTATGCCTTTTTTCCGGAAAAATACATAAATTCGAGTTTAGTGATATCCTATTTATATTGTATTTTATTGCTTTATATTCCATGTTCACATTTATTACGTGCATTATTTTAAATATTATTTCAATATATGCGGATAGTGGCATTGCTTTTATGGTAGTGGAAGGTCTCAACACTATTTTTATGGGATTTTATTTAATTACCGGAGATATTTTTACTACTGAATACTTGATGGATCATTCTTACATATTTAAATTAAATCCAATATGTCATTTAATTATTCATATTCACAAAAGTAACTTAAGCATTATGAATAAATATCTGACATATCCATTATCACAAACAAGTTTATCTACATCTTTTATATTTTTACTTTTATGTACCATCTTCATATTAATTGCAGGCTGCTTTATGATAGATAAAATGGATTTAATAGGAGATAAGATGGAGGGAGAATAACATGGTTATATCATTAAAAAATGTTTCAAAAAATATAAAGAGAAAAAAAGTCTTAGATAATATATCAGCAGAATTTGAAAGCGGTATCATTTACGGATTGGTTGGAAGAAATGGTTCAGGAAAGACAATGCTGCTTCGAGCAATATCAGGACTGATACAAATTGATGAAGGAGAAATTTTATTAGACGGCGAAACTTCCAACAGCCGGAAAAATAAAACAATGGATTTAGGAATCATGATTGAAAACATGGGACTATATCCTGAATTAAATGCTTATGATAATTTAAATTATCTGACAGGCTTAAACAAAAAAGTATCAAAGGAAACAATTAATAAATATATTGAAATGGTGGGATTAGACAGCAAAGATAAAAGACCATTCAGAAAATATTCCTTAGGTATGAAGCAACGTCTGGTTTTTGCCCAGGCTATATTCGAAAATCCATCCATAATATTACTTGATGAACCAACAAATTCACTGGATGAAAATGGGGTTAATACCATACGAAATATCATCATGAAATTAAAATCCAAAGATAGAATTATTATCATTACAAGTCATAACAAAGAGGATATCAATATTTTAACTGACAAAATATATACCATTTCGGATGGAAGATTGGAGAAGTGATAACTATGTTTAAAAAAATAAACTGTTATATATTTTTAGTAACGATAGCAATTTGTCTCACAATTGGACTCATTTTTAAACATTCACATAAAAATATAAAAGATGATATGGATGATTTTTATGTCGGATTATTAGACGAAAATCTAGTCAATACAGAAATCAACATGATGAAACAAACCTTACATAACAGCAATTATATATTGTTAGTAACGTGTGAAGACGAAATCCAATTTGATTTTTCATTTGGAAGTCAAAAAGTAAAAATTGATTCTGTTATAAAGGGAAACAATGTTGTATCTGAAGGAGATATAATTGATATTATTAAAATAAATCATGTTTTTAATTCAATGAAATATTTTAATATTAACTTTATTAACGAATTAAAAACAGGCAGTCAATATATTATTTTTCTAGATGAATGTGTAACATTAAATAATCATAAAACTATTTTTATACACAACATTGATTATTTTATGTCACCATATTTTTCTGTTGATGAAATTAACGCCTCTCCCCTTGAATCTGAATTTTCAGAGGAATTTTCTTCAAAATATGGCAATGTAAAAAATCAGGATGTGTTTATGATGTCCTCTAATGCCATTCAACAGTGGGAACAATACAGAAAAGAAATTATAGAAACATATATACAATAGACAATACTATATTTTTTAAAGGAATTATCACACCAAGAGTATTTATACTATAATATAAAAAACCGTTTGAAGACGTCGGTACTTAGGTGGCGTATTTTGACACCTTAGTACCGTTACGTCGGAGACGAGAGAAAGCGTGTTTTTGTTATTATGGTATAAATACTCTTGGTGTGATAATCCTTTTTTATCCACAATTTTTTTAATTTCCATAATATATTTACATAATGTTATCCACAAAATGTGTTTAACCTGTGGATAACTTGTAGAATTATTGTTGATTTATCTACAAATTTACTATTTTTCAACATTTTTTAAATGTTGATTACTTATTACAAATCTTAATTTAATTTACATAAAACTATTTCACATAATATTATGGGTTAATTCTTTCTTAAATTTCTTGTAAAAAACCAAATTTTATAGTATATTATAGATAGTTATGCGCTCATTTTAAAGTGAGCTTTTACAGACAATTGGAGGATTGTAAATGAAGGATTTAATAGAAAGCAAATGGGAAAATATTCTATCTCTTTTAGAAACACAATATGACATTTCTTCTATTATGATAAATACATGGATTAGGTCTCTTAAAATATATGAAGTAAAGAACAATACCATTTATTTTTATGTTGATGAAAAGCTAGGTGAAAATGCTGTCAAATTCTTGCGTAGAAAAGAATTTGATTTATTTTTGCTGTCCTCAATAAGAGAAACATTAAACGACATCAACATAGAAATCATTATTGACGAAAAAAAGAATTTCTTATCAAAAGAAGACGATTTATCAGAAAATATTCAATCCGAATCTTATATTGAAGCAATAAGCAGAAGTAACCTGAATCCAAAATACACATTTGATACATTTATTGTTGGTGATGGTAACAAACATGCCCATGCTACATGTCTTGCTGTTGCTGATATGCCTGCTCAGGATAACTTTAATCCTCTTTTTTTATATGGAAACTCCGGACTTGGAAAAACTCATCTTATGCAGGCTATTGCACATTACATATTACAAAAAGATGACAATATAAATGTTTTATACGTTCCGTCAGAAGTATTTACAAATGAAATTATAGATGCAATACGAAATCATACTACTACTGAATTTAGGGAAAAATATCGAAAAGTGGATGTTCTTCTTCTTGATGACGTACAGTTTCTTATAGGAAAAGAAAGTACACAAAATGAATTTTTCCATACATTTAATTCCTTGTATAATGATAAAAAACAAATTATTTTATCATCGGACAAGCCTCCAAAAGAAATAAAGACTCTGGACCAGAGAATTATTTCCAGATTTGAATGTGGTGTTCCGATTGACATTCATGAACCTGACTATGAAACCCGTATGGCAATTCTTAAAAATAAAGCTGAGATGGATCATCTGAAGGATATTCCGGATGAAGTTTTCTCATACATAGCTGAAAATATTACGAACAATGTTCGTGAGCTGGAGGGTGCCCTCAATAAAATAGGTATATTCTCTAAGCTTATGAATGAAAAAGTTACATTAGAAACTGCAAAGGAATCACTTAAGGATATTATAAATAAAGATAATGTGGTTACTATTACTCCTGATATTATTATAAAGACAGTTTCGGAGCATATGAACATTTCTCAAGACGATATTTGCTCCAAAAAGAGAAGTCAGGATATTGCTACGGCAAGACAGATAGTCATGTATCTTTGCAGGGAATATACAGTTCTTGCCCTTAAGTCCATTGGTAATGCTGTAGGAGGAAAAGATCATGCAACAGTTATTAATGGTATAAAAAGAGTAGAAGAAAAACTACTTGTTGATCCTTCCTTTAAGGCAACTGTAGATACAATTGTAAAAAAGCTTAACCCAAACAAATAGTTATCAACTATATGTTAATTAATGTTATAAACAGGTATGTTATTTTGTTAATTACTTTATTATAATTTTTCATTCATAATTTTATAATTTAAATTATCCATAATTGAATAACATTAATACCATTAATTAATAACACCTTTTTATATTCCATATTTGGTTTAAAATGGACGGTTCAGAAGCTTTAAACATATCAACACCTATTAATAAGACTACTATTAATTTATTAAATATATATATTACATTTTTTCAATCGAAAGGGGATAACCACAAATGAAGATAACATGTTCAAAATCAGATCTTCTTGCATCACTTAATATAGTATCTAAGGCTGTTTCTACAAAAACAACCATGCCTATACTTGAATGCATCCTTATAGATGTTTATTCAGATAGGATTAAACTTACTGCCAATGACTTAGAGCTTGGAATTGAGACAAGTCTTAAGGGTAATATTGTTGAGATGGGAAGAATAGCAATAGAAGCAAAAATATTTAATGACATAGTAAGAAAGCTTCCTGATAGTGAAATAACAATAGAATCTACTCCTGATTATAAAACCATTATACGATGTGAAAAGGCAAGATTTGTTCTTTCTTCTAAGTCAGGTGAGGAATTTACAGAGCTTCCTGAAATAGAAAAGGAAAAGAAAATTACGATTTCACAATTTACATTGAAAGAGGTTATAAGACAGACTATATTTTCAATATCAGATAATGAAAATAATAAGCTTATGACTGGTGAGTTATTTGAGGTTAAGGATGGAAAGCTCACGGTTGTTTCTCTTGATGGTCATAGAATATCACTCAGAAATATTAAGCTTAAGGATGGAGGAGACAATGTAAGTGTCGTAGTTCCGGGTAAGACTTTAAGTGATTTATCTAAAATTATAAATGGTGGAGTAGATGATATGGTTAACATTTACTTTACTGACAATCATATTCTCTTTGAGTTTGATGAAACAATTGTTGTTTCGAGACTTTTTGAAGGAGAGTATTACAAAATAGTAAGTATGCTTTCCATGGATCACAAAATAAAGGTGGAAGTTAATAACAGGGAATTTCTTGATTGTATAGACAGAGCTTCACTTCTTATTAAGGAATCTGATAAGAAGCCTATCATTGTAAGCATAAAGGATGATAATAATATGTATCTTAAGGTGGATACATTTATGGGTTCCATGAATGAAGAAATAGAGATAGACAAAGAGGGAGAAGAAATTATTATTGGTTTCAATCCTAAATTTATCATGGATGTTTTAAGAGTTATAGAGGATGATAAAATTACAATTTATATGAGAGATGCAAAGTCTCCATGTATTATAAGAGATGCTGAGGAAAATTACATTTATGTTGTTCTCCCTGTAAATATAAATGCAGGAGCATATTAAGAAGGAGTTTTTATAATGCATATTTTGAAGCTGAGAGAAGGAGAAGATTTTATAAAGCTTGGACAGGCTCTTAAAGCTACAGGAATTGTTGATTCAGGTATAGATGCAAAGGAAGTTATACAGCAGGGTCTTGTGCTGGTTGATGGAGAAATCGAAACCAGACGTGGAAGAAAACTGTATGACGGGGCAGAAGTTTATTATGATGATGAAAAGATAAGCATTCAAAAGTAATTGTTATATAAGGAGATAAGGAATGTTTATCGATAAGCTTGCAATTAACAATTTTAGAAATTATGAAGAAGAAAATATTCACTTTTCTGATGGAATAAATATACTTTATGGAGATAATGCCCAGGGAAAAACAAATATACTGGAAGCTATATACATGATAGCAACCACAAAATCCCATAGAGGAAATAAAGATAAAGAGATAATACAATTTGGATATGATGAGGCACATATAAGGGCTGATATAAATAAAAATGATATATCTCACAGAGTTGATATGCATTTAAGAAAAAGCAAAAGTAAAGGTGTTGCGGTAGATTTAATACCACTTAAAAAGAGTGCCCAGCTTTTTGGACTTGTGAATATAGTTTTATTTTCTCCGGAAGATTTATCTATTATAAAAAATAGTCCGTCAGAGAGAAGAAGATTTATAGATATGGAGCTTTGTCAGCTCAACAAAATTTATTACAGTGATTTATCAGGTTATAATAAAATTTTAAATCAGAGAAATAACCTTTTAAAGCAAATAGCATTTGATGGAAAAAGTAAAGATACATTAGATGTCTGGGATGAACAATTGGTAAAATATGGTATAAAAGTTATTTCGGTGAGGAATAATTTTATAGAATTGATAAATGAGATAATAAAACAAATACACAGCAGCCTTACTTCTGAAAAAGAAGAAATTAAGGTTATATATGAAAAAAATGTTGATGAAAATGATTATCTTGAGGAATTAAGGGATAAAAGATTTGTGGATTTAAAATATCAAACTACAAGTGTTGGTCCACACAGAGATGATATATCATTTATGGTAAATGATATAGATGTTAAAAAGTATGGTTCTCAGGGACAACAGAGGACCGTTGCATTATCACTTAAGCTTGCAGAGATAGAGCTTGTTAGAAAAACTATAAAAGATAATCCCATATTACTGTTAGATGATGTTATGTCAGAGTTAGATTCAACGAGACGAGATGCACTGTTGTCATACATCAGTGATATTCAAACTATCATTACATGTACAGGATATGATGATTTTATAAAGGAAAGACTTAATATCGATAAGATATATAAAGTTACCGGAGGTAAAATTTATGAGCAATAGCAACGAAAATTATGGAGCTGACCAAATCCAGATATTGGAAGGTCTTGAGGCTGTAAGAAAAAGACCGGGAATGTACATAGGAAGTACTTCGACAAGAGGTCTTCATCATCTGGTTTATGAGATTGTTGATAATGCTGTTGATGAAGCACTTGCAGGTTTTTGTACGGAAATTCAGGTATTTATAAATGAGGATAATTCTGTAACAGTTATAGATAATGGTAGAGGTATACCTACAGGTATACATGAAAAGGCCGGTATACCTGCTGTTGAAGTTGTATTTACAATACTCCATGCAGGTGGAAAGTTTGGCGGTGGAGGATATAAGGTTTCAGGAGGACTCCATGGTGTAGGTGCTTCTGTTGTTAATGCACTTTCAAACTGGCTTGAGGTAGAAATATCAAGAGACGGAAAAATATATAAGCAGCGTTATGAAAGAGGACATGTTATATATAAGCTTAAGGAAATAGGAAAGACAGATAAGGTTGGTACAAAAGTAACATTTATGCCTGATGACACTATTTTCGATGATGTTATTTTTGAATTTGATACACTCAAGAGAAGACTTAGAGAAATGGCTTTCCTTACAAAAGGACTTAAGATTAGTCTTTTTGATAAAAGAGAAGGAATGGAAAAAGAGGATCATTATCACTATGAGGGTGGTATAAAGGAGTTTGTTCAATATTTAAACAGACATAAGAATGCTCTCTATGATAAGATTATTTATGTTGAAGGAAATAAGGATGATATGTATGTTGAAGTTGCACTTCAGCATAATGATTCATACAATGAAGCTACTTTAAGCTTTGTAAATAATATAACTACGCCTGAAGGAGGTACTCATCTGACCGGATTTAAGAGTGCTATTACAAAGGTGTTTAATGATTATGCAAGGTCTAACAAGCTTATAAAGGAAAAGGAAGAAAATCTTTCAGGTGATGACTTAAGAGAGGGACTTACTGCTATTGTTAGTATAAAAATTCCTGAACCACAGTTTGAGGGACAGACAAAGCAGAAGCTTGGAAATGCAGAGGCAAGAACAGCAGTTGAGAGTCTTGTAAATGAAAAGCTTACTTACTTCCTTGAGCAGAATCCTCAGATTGCAAAAATAATAATAGGAAAAGCAGCACTTGCACAAAGGGCCAGAATTGCTGCAAGAAAAGCAAGGGATGTTGCAAGAAAGAGCACACTTGAAAATAGTATGGCACTTCCTGGAAAGCTTGCAGATTGTTCGGATAAGGATCCTAAAAACTGTGAGATATATATAGTTGAGGGAGATTCCGCAGGGGGATCTGCAAAAACTGCACGTTCAAGAGCAACACAGGCTATACTTCCTCTCAGAGGTAAGATACTTAACGTTGAAAAGGCAAGAATAGACAGAATTCTCGGTAATGAAGAAATAAAGGCAATGATAACTGCTTTCGGAACGGGAATAAGAGAAAATTTCAATATAGAAAAGCTTCGTTATGATAAGATTATTATCATGACAGATGCCGACGTTGATGGAGCCCATATTGCAACACTTATGCTTACGTTCTTCTTCCGGTTTATGCCGGACCTTATAAGGCAGGGGCATGTATATCTTGCACAGCCACCTCTGTATAAGCTGGAAAAAAATAAGAAAACATGGTATGCATACAGTGATGATGAGCTTGCAAAGATACTGGATGAGGTTGGAAGAGACAATAACAATAAAATTCAGCGTTATAAGGGACTTGGAGAAATGGATGCAGAACAACTTTGGGATACTACAATGGATCCTGAGAAAAGAGTTCTTCTTCGTGTATCTATTGATGAGGAAAGTGAGTCTGAGCTTGATATTGTATTTGATACCCTTATGGGTGAAAAGGTTGAACCAAGACGTGAGTTTATAGAAACAAATGCCAAATTTGTTAAAAATCTCGATATCTAATAAAAGGAGAGGAAAAAATGGACGATAGTACAATATTTGATAAAATCCACGAAGTGGATTTAAAGAAAACCATGGAAAATTCTTACATAGATTATGCCATGAGTGTTATCGCTGCAAGAGCCCTCCCTGATGTCAGAGATGGTCTTAAGCCGGTACAAAGAAGAATTCTTCATTCTATGGTAGAGCTCCACAATGGTCCTGACAAACCGCACAGAAAATGTGCACGTATTGTCGGTGATACAATGGGTAAATATCATCCACACGGAGACACCTCTATCTATGAGGCATTAGTTAAGCTTGCTCAGGAATGGTCAACAAGATATCCATTGGTTGATGGTCATGGAAATTTTGGTTCCGTAGACGGTGATGGTGCTGCGGCCATGAGATATACAGAGGCAAGACTTTCTAAAATATCTATGGAAATGCTTGCTGATATCGATATGGATACAGTTGATTTTGTACCAAACTTTGATGAAACAGAAAGGGAGCCTGTTGTTCTCCCAAGCAGATATCCAAATCTCTTAGTAAATGGTACCTCAGGTATTGCAGTTGGTATGGCTACAAATATACCGCCTCACAATTTAAATGAGATTATTAATGCAGTTGTAAAAATAATTGACAATAAGGTAATGAATGACAGGGAAACCGAAATTGATGAGATAATGGAAATTGTCAAGGGACCGGATTTTCCTACAGGAGCACAAATACTTGGTACTTCAGGCATTGATGAGGCATATAGAACAGGAAGAGGAAAAATAAAGGTAAGGGCTGTTACTGATATTGAGCCTATGGCCAATGGAAAGCAGAGAATAGTTGTTACTGAGCTTCCTTATATGGTTAACAAGGCAAAGCTTATACAAAAAATAGCAGAGCTTGTCAAAGATAAAAAAGTAGATGGTATTTCTGATTTAAGAGATGAGTCATCAAGAGAGGGTATGAGAATTGTAATTGAGCTTAAGAAGGATTGCAATGCAAATATTCTTTTGAACCAGTTGTTTAAGCATACCCAGATGCAGGATACATTTGGTGTAATTATGCTTGCTCTTGTAGACAATCAGCCAAAGGTACTTAACCTTCTTGAAATGCTTACATATTATTTAAAGCATCAGGAGGATGTTGTTACAAGAAGAACAAAGTATGAGCTTAATAAGGCAGAGGCAAGAGCCCATATAGTTGAAGGTCTTCTTATTGCTCTTGACAATATAGATGAGGTAATTAAGCTTATAAGAGCTGCAAAAACCGTTGCAGATGCAAAGCTTTCTCTCATGGAAAGATTCGGACTTACAGATGCTCAGGCTTCAGCTATAGTTGACATGAGACTTCGTGTACTTACAGGTTTGGAAAGAGAAAAACTTGAAAATGAGTACAGAGAGCTTATGGAGAGAATAGCAGAGCTTCGTGCAATTCTTGCAGACAAGAATAAGCTTCTGGGAGTAATTAAGGAAGAGATTCTTATAATTGCCACAAAATTTGGCGATAAAAGAAGGACCTCAATCGGAATAGATGTTGAGGATGATATTTCTGTTGAGGATCTCATAAAAAAAGAAAATATAGTTGTTGCCATGACAAAGCTTGGTTATGTAAAGCGTATGACGGTAAATAACTTTAAGAGCCAAAACAGAGGTGGAAAGGGCATAAAGGGTATGCAGACTATAGAGGAAGACTTTATAGAAGACCTGTTTATGACGACTACACATCATTACATTATGTTCTTTACAAATATGGGAAAGGTATACAGACTTAAGGCATATGAAATTCCTGAGGCGAGCAGAACAGCAAGAGGAACTGCAATTATTAATCTGCTTCAGCTTCAACCGGATGAAAAAATAACTGCAGTCATACCAATCAGACAATATGTTGAGGGAAGATACCTGTTTATGTGTACAAAGAATGGTGTTGTTAAGAAAACACGTATTACGGAGTACTCAAATGTAAGAAAATCAGGTCTTGCTGCCATAACGCTCAAGGAAAATGATGAGCTTATAGAGGTAAAGGCGACTAACGGTAAAAAGGACATAATCCTTGTAACAAAGCACGGTATGTGCATAAGATTTAATGAGAGGGATGTCAGAAGCACCGGAAGAACATCTATGGGTGTTATAGGTATGAATGTTGCAGAAGATGATGAAATCATAGGTATGCAGCTTGATACCCAGGGAGAAGCTTTACTTCTTGTATCTGAAAATGGATTAGGTAAGCGTACACATATTGATGAGTTTACTCCACAGAGACGTGGAGGAAAGGGCGTTAAGTGTTACAAGATTAATGAACGTTCCGGAAATGTTGTAGGCTTCAAGGCTGTTAACGATGATAACGAAATTATGATTATATCAAATCAGGGAATAGTCATAAGAATACTTTGTAAGGATATTTCCATGCTTGGACGTATAACTACAGGTGTTAAACTTATTAACATGGATGTTGAGCATGATATAATTGTTGCAAGTATTACAAAGGTAAGGCAAAAGTCAGCGGATGAGTCAGAATCTCTTATCGCATTAGAAAAAGAGATGGAGGAGGCTGACAATGAACAGGGTATTATAGAAGAACCTGAAGATGAAACAGAGGAAAAACAGGAATAATTGTATCTTCGTTGTCAGATTCATAGTGAAGATAGGGGGAACATATTATGTCAGGAGAAAAGTTAATTGAAGGATTAGATGGATTAAGCAAAATGGAAGGCTTAACTGATGTGCTATATGGAGCAATATATTGGTTGGTTGTTATATTTATTATACTTTTTATTGCTTATATTTTTTCCACCTTTGTGTGCTATATGAATAGAAAACGCAGAGGGAACATAAATGATAATGATGATTTCCTTGATGATTAAATAATGGTTTGGGGCTGTTGCAAAATTTGAGTGGCAGCCCTTTTATTAAGTGATAAAAAACAATAGGAGGCTTGTAATGAGAACAATAAATACAGATATTGTTGTGAGAACGGTTCGCGATATGTGTATAAATGCAAATTTATACCTTGCGGAAGATATGGAAAATAAGCTGAAAAATGCTGCTGATAATGAGGATGGAGTTCTGGGAAAACAAATTCTTGACCAACTCATAGAAAATTTAAGAATAGCAGGTGAAGAAAAAATTCCTATTTGTCAGGATACGGGAATGGCGGTTTTTTTCGTCAATATAGGACAAGATTTGCACATTGAGGGAATAAGTCTGACCGATGCCATAAATGAAGGAGTAAGGCAGGGATATAAAGAGGGTTATCTTAGAAAATCTGTTGTTGGAGATCCTCTTTTAAGAGTGAATACAGGAGACAATACACCTGCTATCGTTCATTACGATATAGTTCCGGGTGATAAGCTTGAAATAACGATAGCACCAAAGGGTTTTGGAAGTGAAAATATGAGTAAGGTCTATATGTTAAAGCCTTCCGACGGTGAAGAAGGAGTTAAGGCTGCTGTACTTGATGCAGTTAAAAATGCAGGTCCAAATGCCTGTCCGCCACTTGTTGTTGGTGTGGGGCTTGGCGGTGATTTTGAGCTTGCAGCAAAAATGGCAAAAAAGGCTCTTACAAGGGATGTAAATTCACATTCAAGCCATGAGCACATTGCAAAAATCGAGAAAGAGCTTTTAGAAGAAATTAATAATACAGGAATTGGACCAGGGGGCTTAGGTGGAAAAATAACAGCTCTTGCAGTAAATATCGAAAGCTATGCGACGCATATAGCAGGAATGCCTCTTGCAGTAAATATGTGCTGTCATGTTAACAGACATGTGACAAAGATATTATAAAATAGTTGGAAATACGATATTATGGTATTAAATGTATGAAGGCTATCATTACAAAATTCAGAATAAAAAGGAGAGCATATGAATAAGCATATTAAGGTGCCATTTAGCAAAGATGAACTGACAGATTTAAATGCCGGTGATTATGTATATATTTCAGGAACAGTATATAGTGCAAGGGATGCAGCACATAAAAGAATGTATGATACAATTCTTTCCTCCGAATATAAAGACGAGAATGGTAAGGTCTTGTATGAAAAGGGCGTTTTACCTATTGATTTAACGGATAATGTGCTATATTATCTTGGACCTACACCGGCAAGAGACGGACAGGTGATTGGCTCTGCCGGACCTACAACAAGCAGCCGTATGGATAAGTACACACCACTTCTTTTAGAAAAAGGACTTAACGGAATGATTGGTAAGGGGAAAAGAAGTGAACAGGTTATAAAATCAATTGTAGATAATAAGGCAGTATACTTTGCGGCAGTTGGTGGAGCAGGTGCGCTTCTGTCAAAATGCATAAAACAATCTGAGGTAATCGCTTATGACGATTTGGGAACAGAAGCAATAAGAAAAATGACGGTTGAAGATTTTCCGGCAATTGTTGTGATAGATTCTAATGGTAATAATTTGTATGAAACGGCAATAAATAACTATTTTTGTTCACTTAATTGCCTTGAATAATATTTAATGAGGATGTATACTTAAGCAAGTTGGTTTAATAATAAATAAAAAATTATTTTAGTAACATTTAGCTTTAAGTTAGTCAAATGAAGGAGGGTAATATGAGTAAGGTTTGTTGTGGAATAACTTACTCCGATAAGGACAGATTTTGCGGTGTTTGCGGGAAGCGTCTTGAGGATATTGAAGAAAGAACGGTCTTGATTAATGAACAGCAGATACATAATACAAATGAGGATGATGAGCCTGGAACATCTGTACTTACAGCAGATATGAGAGGTCCTATTAAGCATCCTGAAAATGAAGAACAGGATAAGTCAACTGACAGTAAAAAGGAAACTGTGGTGAAGGACAATACAGCAGATGACAAGATAGAAAATAAGCAGGAAGACAGCAACGATAGCAGGAAAGAAGAAAGTCCTGCAGACAGCAAGGACAGCGAGAAGGAAGAAAGTCCTGCAGACAACAAGGACAGCGAGAAGAAAGATAGTCCTGCAGACAACAAGGACAGCGAGAAGAAAGATAGTCCTGCAGACAGCAAAGACAGCGAGAAGGAAGAAAGTCCTGTAGACGATAAGGAAAATGACGAAGAAAAAGGTTCAGCAGATAATAAGGATGATGAGGACGATGAAGATTCAATAACATCTATGTTGACAGCAGATATGAAGAAGCCGATGCCGGGTCAGATGCCACCAATGCAAAATGGCAGACCAATGCAGCCAATGCCTAGTCAGATGCCACCGATGCAAAATGGCAGACCAATGCAGCCAATGCCGGGACAGATGCAGCCAATGCAAAACGGTAGGCCAATGCAGCAGCCGGCAAAGCCGAAAAAGTCAGAGGAACAAAAAGAAAAATCAGCTAAGACCTGTGGATTGGTTTCATTAATTGTATCTGCCGTAGGACTTGTGGCAGTTGGAGTTATGTTATTCTTTTTTGTTATTAATGCAGATTATAAAAAGTATGATAAAGAAGCTGAAAAAGGATTGTACTATTCAACTGAGACCACTGAAACAGCATCTTTTGGTGATACTTTAAACAGTGAGGAGGAATAAGAATGAATAGAAAAAAATGGACAACGATTACGATTATTTCTCTCATCGTATTAGCGCTTGAAATAGTATCAGTATTTGTATTTATTCTCCCAAGTAAAAATATGAATGATGTTTTTAAAGCACTTGAGGAAGGAAATGCAAAAAAGGCAGAGGAAGCATTAGATAAGCTTTCCGATAAAAATGAGGATAAGGTTGAGGAACTGATGGATGATTTTGCAACCTATCAGTGTAATCAATATGGGCAGGGAAATATCACATATGATAAGCTTAACCAGATGCTTCAGGCTATTGAAAACATGGATGATTACTATGGTTTTTCACAGGAGTTTTATACATATGCAGCATCCAAAGAAATTATAAGAATATGTGATCTGGCATATGAGGAGTATAAGACGGCAGGCAAGTCATCATTGTTTTATGAGTATCAGGGAGACGCATCGGATGTTTATTATGGATTAAGTTACAGAAGCGGTGTTGATGAAGAACTTAAAAAGTTTATTGATGAAAAATATAATAGTTTTTCAGAGGAAAAAATAACCTTTGATGAAATATCAGAATACATCGATGTTGCCACATATATCTTTGTAGGAGATGCAGGCTATTATGCAATAGATATGCAGATGCAGATTTCTCTTATTGAAGATTATCAGGAAAAGTATGATATTGCAAAAAAATATTATGATGAAAAGAAATATTTTGAGGCAATCAAAGAATGTGATAATGCTGCAGTTCCTGAATCAGATGTAACCGGATTTTATGATAAGTTTAAAGCCTTGAGACAGGATGCATATGATGAGGGAAAAACCTATTATATAAAAGAGGCTGAAGATTTAGCCAATGCTAAGGATTATGACGGTGCAAGAGACATTATCAACAATATAAAAGAGGTTTATGGTGATGAAGTTGATACATCAGCAGTTGAGGCACTTGTGGTTGCACCATGGATGGACGCATATGCAAAGTATATGAAGAACATGGAGAAAAATCTTAAGAAAGAGGCTAAAAAAGGTGTAAAGATTGGTGAGTGCGATGACACGTCTCTTATAAATGTAGATGATTACATACCGGATAAGATTTATCTTTATGATTTTGATAATGATGGAATACCTGAAATGCTTCTTACAAACGGAACACATTATTTTATTATTGGGTATAATGGTAAAAAGGCTACATTAACGGGCTTTATTGATGCGGCAGCATTTTGTGATGTACCATATCTTATTACTGTTCCAACAGCTATGCCGGATGGATATACAGGCTATGAACTGATTAAGTTTGAGAACAATAAGTGGGAAGTTGTAGAGTATTATTATGCAGCTGAAGACGGAAGCAGGTATATTATTAACGGTTCAGAGGTTGATTACGAAGAATGCAGTGCCGAACATGATAGGATAGCAAGTTTTGAAAATAAAAATATAAAAATATCTTATGGTGATTATGTAAGTAATTACGAAGATTTGATATACGGATATAAAAAATAATAAGAAACATAAATATCGCCAAAGGCAGCTTTAAATATATATAAGTTTATATTTTAGGGCTGCCCTTGCGATAAAAAGTTATTGACAAAATAAACAAATTTTGCTATTATGTTCAAGCGTGTTGACACAGCATCATGTGTCACTGAATAAACTAAATATGTAAATCGGTTTTTCCGATTAGATTTAGGCATTGGAGATGTACTCAAGTGGCTGAAGAGGCGCCCCTGCTAAGGGTGTAGGTCGTTTGCGCGGCGCGAGGGTTCAAATCCCTCCATCTCCGCTTAATATGATTATTGAAAAAAAGTATAAGGTTATCGAAAAATGCGCATGCTTTTAGTTGACTTCTAACTTATATTTTCATATAATCATAAAGTCATTAATCGGTGATTGATGATGAATGCACGTATTAGCGTGCTATTATTCCTCGATAGCTCAATGGTAGAGCACTCGGCTGTTAACCGAGTTGTTGTAGGTTCGAGCCCTACTCGGGGAGCTTGTGGCGCCATAGCCAAGTGGTAAGGCATCGGTCTGCAACACCGCTATCACCAGTTCAAATCTGGTTGGCGCCTCTTAAAAAACCTGACTTTGTAAAACAGAGTCAGGTTTTTTGTATTTAATAGGAAACGTTGTTTCGTTCAGGACAAATCAGCTAAAATATTCACAAAAAATAAGTAGAATTATATATCTTTTTTGGTAAAAAACACAACAAAAATTCGTTCAGGACAAAAAACGATATATTCAGGACAAAAAGAGAAATAATGCGACAAAATATGTTAGAATCTTTAGGTGACAAAATTTTTCTTGGAAAAAAAGAAAAAATGTGGTATAAAGAATGTTGTATTATTTTTATGGGGAGGTAAAAGTAATTATGGAAAATATTATTCAAAATATGGCATATGCTGTCGCAAAGTGGAGTGTTGAAGATAATGATGAGGATCAGATTGAAATTGTAACATACGGAATCACTCTGATTATAGAATCCATATATAAAATGATTATTTTAATAATAATTGCATTTTTAACACACAAGGTTTATGAGACTCTTGTAGTTATAGGAAGCTTTTGTGGCCTAAGGCTGTTGGCGGGAGGAATACACTGCAAAACCAGCTTTGGATGTACATTAACGATGATATTTATCTGGTTCTCGGGAATTATGTCTGCTCATATATATATACCGGATCTTCTTATAGCTATAATGTTATGTTTAAGTTTAGCTGTTGTTTTCATATATGCACCGGCAGCTACAAAAAATAATCCTATAACGAACCCTAAAATAAGAACTAGTAAAAAAGCGGGTGCAGTCATTATGATATGCGTACAGATGCTTATATGTCTGCGGGCTATGAATATGGATAATCTGCCACTTGCTAATATGATAAGTGTACCTATATTTATAGAGGCGGTAAGTGTATTGTTGTTAAGGCTGGTAGAGGGAAAGCCTGAAAAACAATAAAGGAATGGGCTGCCGCACTGTATTCTTAATGCGGCAGCCCACTCTTTTGGTAGTCTATTTTAATTTTTTCTCAATATGCTCGATTACTGTTTTCAATGCTTTAATTCTGGCATATTTCTTATTGTTTGATTCAAGTATAATCCATGGAGCATATGTTGTATTGGTCTTTTGGAGCATCTCATCAATTGCAGTTTCGTATAAATCCCATTTTTCGCGATTGCGCCAGTCCTCATCAGTTATTTTCCATTGCTTTGAAGGAGTGTTTTGCCGGTCAGTAAAACGCTGCAGCTGGACATCTTTGTCAATTTGTACCCAGAATTTAATTACAACTGCACCCCAGCTTGCAAGCTCATATTCAAATTCATTAATTTCATTATAAGCACGCTGCCAGTCATTTTCGCTGCAAAAACCTTCAAGACGTTCAACCATTACACGTCCATACCATGTCCTGTCAAATATTGCAATATGGCCATCTTTAGGAAGACGGTTCCAGAAACGCCATAAATAGTGACGTGATTTTTCGTGGGGCTCCGGACTTGCAATAGGATGAACCTCATATCCACGTGGGTCGAGGGCGCTTGTAATACGTTTTATATTTCCACCCTTTCCTGCGGCATCCCAGCCTTCGTAGGCAATAATAACAGGGATTTTTTTTCTGTAAAGTTCATAATGCAGATCATTTAGCTTTTTCTGACAAGTATATAATTCTTTTTTATATTCCTCATCAGATATTGTTTTGTCAAGCTGCACATCCGCAAGCTTAGGTATATCTGTGAGAGGAAACATATTCTGCATAATAGGAACGGCAAGAGCACCGTTCATAAGGGCAGTATCAATACCTGAGATTAATAGCTCCAATACTTGAAGCTCTGCCCATTTTTTTGTTGTGGCATCAATTATATACCAGGGAGAGGCAGGTTGGTTCGTTTCCGTCAGATAGCTGTCATATACTTCAAGACATTTGTTATAATGTTTATTCTGCCATAGATCTGCATCAGAAACACGCCATTTCGTATTTTTGTCGGACAAGAGCTGATCTATTCTTCTTTTTTGTTCCTCCTCATCGATATGGAGGAAAAATTTCATAACAAGATATCCATTATCTGTAAGCTGACGTTCAAAATGCTTAATGCTTGTCAGGCGTTTTTTGTAGCTGGCATCATCAAGCTCACCATGCAGGTATTCATAGGTTGTCTCATCCATCCAGCTACCGTCAAAAAAGGTGTATTTTCCAGCTTCGGGAATGCGGATAAAATGACGATATAAGAAAGGTTTCCGTTCCTCTTCTTCGGTTTTTACACTCATTGTTGTAACCTTGAAAAATCGAGGATCTATATTCCGAATTATTTTTCCTATAAGGCTTCCTTTGCCTGAAGCTCCCCAGCCCTCAATAATGACCATTATGGGTTTCTTATTTTCCTTAAGTGCAGCCTGTTTGGCTGATAATAAATCACGAAGCTCTTTCAGCTTAACATCCAAAAGTTCAATGTCAGGTTTTTTCGGTTGTTTCCAATTTGATAACATAGTTAAGCACCTCCATTTTTAATTTGTATTACCATCCTTACCCGATATGGAAATCACTCCGCTTTCAATAAGGGACATCAGGCAATCAATTATGTTAGGGTCAAATTGCTTTCCTTTGTTATTTTGCAGTTCGCTAAGAATAACCTTCTCCGAAAGATTGCTACGGTAGCACCGACGGCTATTCATTGCATCGAAGGCATCTGATACGCAGATGATACGGCCTATAATTGGAATATCTTCACCCGCAAGCCCGTTGGGATATCCCGTTCCGTCATACCGCTCATGATGGCTCAGCGCGCCCATTCCCATGCCTTCTATTGCCGTAAAATCACGCAAAATTTCACTGCCATAAACTGTGTGTTTCTTCATTGTTTCATATTCTTCACTCGTAAGTTTTCCCGGTTTGGAGAGAATTTCATCAGGAATATATATCTTACCGCAGTCGTGCATAAGTGCTATACAATATATGTGATAGCATTCCTCTTCGGAAAATCCCAGCTTTTCGGCAATCATTCTTGAATACTGTGCTACGCGCAGCGAATGTCCCATGGTGCTCGGATCCTTAGCCTCGATAAAATTGACGAAGGTCTGCATCGTCTGTTCTATTGTTTTTTGATCACGTTTTTGTTGCTCAACAAACCTCTTTAAATTTATCTTTACGGTAATCAGTGAAATAAGACAACTAATCCAGATGACTGTCATTCCACCAAGAACCCAGAAAAACGGATTTTTAAAAATGCTTGCATGCAGATGATAGTGTATTTCTCCTGTGGAAAAATCCGCTATGTAATCCGTCTGTCTGTCGGGAATATACATGATAAAGCCTATTTTTACGCTGCCTGTAACGGTTGGTGATTTCCGTCCGGCAATCGCTGTCTCATCCATATCCGCATTGGGATGGTAGACGAAATAATCCCCCTCATACAGCTTGAGCATTGGACCGACATATGTCATATAGCATTCAAGGGTTATATCATATTTGGAATACTCAGCAAGATTGAGCTGCTGTATATTCTCGTTTCCAGATTTTACGTTCTGATGATACTCAAAGTCGCCGTTCCATGTGTTGTTTACACACATATTTTCGGGGATATAAAGGACCACGTTCCAATCACGTACGATGTTTGTGGTATTATTGCTGACCGTCATATCATATATCGTGCCAACAGCCTGTTTATAAATGATGTTTTTGTTATTATCATAAATCTGGGTACTTACCCATGAACCCGAATCTCCGCCTCTTGTTGTAATATCTACGATAACATCGTCAAAAACAAATGATGTTCCGTCAAGCTCGGCATCGGAAAACTTGCATATTCTCTCTCGGTTATTGTAAAGATAATTTTGCAGACAGAGTGTTATGGCACCTATTACAATTATTATGGGCAAAATAATATTTATAAGTCTTAAAGTTTTAGTGCTTTTTGTTTTCATAGTTCTGATGGTCGCCTTTCTGACTGTAGTATTTTTTGAAGACAAAAAATTTAATGTACAAAGTATTAAATATATGTAAATTATACAATATGTTTGAGGGC
>CAMWGV010000048.1 GCA_947173945.1 uncultured Lachnospiraceae bacterium | reverse complement strand
TTCTGATACCTTTAATTGATACTTCTGATGAGAAGGATAGTGCTGATTTTATTACTACCTATCATTAGCCGTCGACTGATAAACGTACAACATATGAGAAGCCGACGACGGAAAAACCAACAACAGAAAAGCCAACAACCGAGGATGCGGCAACGGAGGAATCGGGAGACAGTACGGAAACTTCAAATAAGAAGGATAAAACAAACAAAACGGATAAGAAGGATAAAACAGACAAGAAAAAGCCAACAACCGAAAAAACGGAAACAGAAGAACCGGAAACTGAGGAACCGGATGAACCTGACGACGATCCAGATGATGATTTCGATAGACCAACGTATACGAGGGAAGAACTTAATAAAGCCATAGCTGAAAAGGAAGCGGAAATAAAAAGCCTTCAGATTGATTATCAGCTTCAAGAGGTGGAGTATGAAATTGCCAAATTCAGAAATGAAAATGGAGATGTTTTGTGTAACTTTGATGGTGTTGTGAAATCAGTCGGGGATCCAGATGAATGCATCGTTAATAATGAGCCATATATTGTTATAGGCGGTGACGGTGGATATACGGTTCGGTCCTATATTTCCGAGCTGAAATTACCTGATTTCAGCATTGGAGATTCAGTTACAATGATGAGTTATGAAAACGGCATGGAATATACAGGAAAAATTACTGAGATATCTGACATGCCGGCGGAAGATTACAGAAATTATGGTTATCCGCCACAGACATATTATCCTATTACAATTTCCGTAGATAATACGGATGGACTTTCACAGGACGCATGGCTCGAGGTATCCATGGACTCCAGCAAAAGCCATTCGTCTGATGCATTGTATATTGAGATGCCGTTTGTAATGAGTGAGAATGGTAACTATTATGTTATGAAGGATGTGGACGGAAAGCTTCAAAAATGCTATGTCAAAACGGGTAAAATTATGTGGGGAAGTCAGATTGAAATAAAGAGTGGTGTTACCATGGAGGATAAGCTTGCTTTCCCTTATCTGAAAAATGCCGTGGAGGGCACAAAAACAGTTGATAAATCCAGATATGATATGTATTAGAAAGGAGGAGAGTCATGTTAGAAAATATAAGATTATCTTTTCAGGGTATATGGGCTCACAAAATGCGTTCCTTTCTCACTATGCTGGGTATTATCATAGGAATTGCCGCAATTATAGCAATTGTTTCTACCATAAAGGGCACGAGTGAACAGATTAAAGATAATTTAGTAGGTTCAGGAAATAATGTTGTAAAGGTTGAGCTTTATCAGGGTGAGTGGTATTACTATTCCGGCGATTCCTCAACACCTGAGGGAGTACCGATTGTAGATGATGCAATAAAGGATGAAATACTTCAGATTGAAGAGGTTAGCGATGTTGCTGCTTACAGATACGGTACAATGTACGAGGGCCTTAATTATAAGAGTGCAAGCTTAGAAGGCGTGGGTGTGTTCGGAGTAGATGATAATTACTTTTCACTGATGGGATACAGGCTTAACAAAGGAAGATTTTTTGTTCCGTCAGAAAAAGAAAAATTTAAGAAAGAGGTTATCCTGGATCAAAAGGCATGTGACAGTCTGTTCAGTGGTGAATATCCGATTGGAGAGACTATGGAAATAAAGGGTGATGCCTATGTTGTTGTAGGTATTGTTGATTTGTCAGATGACTTTAAGCCAAAGGTTGATAACCTGGAGGACTGGTACACCTATTACGGAAATGAGTCTGCGGGAAAGGTATTTGTTCCTGAGAATGTATGGCCGATGATTTATTCATTTGATGAGCCGTATAACATAGTTGTAAAGGCATCCAACACGGAAGCTATGACACAGGCTGGAAAGAAGACGTCAGATATATTAAATGGCTATATAACGGTTCCTGAGGGACAGGAACAGTCAAATTATACGTATAAGAGTGAGGATTTGCTTGAAAAAGCAAAGGCTCTTCAGGAGATTAGTGCGTCGACAAGTCAGCAGCTTATCTGGATTGCGAGTATATCCCTTCTTGTTGGTGGTATCGGTGTAATGAACATTATGCTTGTATCTGTAACAGAAAGAACGAGAGAGATTGGACTTAAGAAGGCATTAGGAGCAAGAAGAAATGTTATACTTGCCCAGTTCCTGACTGAGGCAGCGGTTCTTACAAGCTTAGGCGGAATCATCGGTGTAGGCGTGGGAATCGGACTTGCATATCTGATATCAGGCATTGCGGAGGTTCCGGTTGCAATAAGTGGTGCAGCTATTGTTGTGTCAGTTGCATTTTCGATGATAATCGGTGTTGTATTCGGACTTATACCATCGGTGAAGGCAGCAAACCTTAATCCGATTGATGCTTTAAGATATGAATAATGAGGAATGTAAAAATGGCAAGTGATGCAGTTGATGAAAAAAAGCTTAGCAATAACGAAAATATAAGTGTTGGAGATGCCACAGATGAAGACAGACCTGAGTACCTTTCCATGCTGTCAAAAAAGAAGTTTGCAAGAGTGGTTGCATGGATAGGCATTGCAGTGATATTTATTTTGATTGTTGCAACGTTGATTACCGGTATTACAGGTAGCAAATATTTTGCGGGATGCCTGTTTATGTGCATTATTGTTCCTATTTTAATGTATGTTTTTTTGTGGGTTGGGAAACTGTTTTATACAAAATAAAAGGATTGAAAAACATAATATGTTCTGATATACTTTATTGAGTGTTTTGGTGAAATACCCACGATGAATGGATAGGAGATTTTTAAGATGAGTTTATTAAAGGATTGGCGTGACCATGCATATGGTCTTGATGACAGAACACCTGAAGGAAGAGATTTCTGGGTTGATTATTTTCAACATGAAAAATCAGTTTATGAAAAATTACTGGATGACCCAAAGAGTGTATATAAGGGAACGGTTAAGGAGCTTGCTGAATTATTTAACTTATCACTTGAATATATGGTAGGTTTTCTGGATGGTATAGAGGACAGCCTGATTAAGCCTAACAATGTAGATGACATTGAAGAGGATACAGAAGTTTCCTTAGCTTATGATGTTGAGAAGCTTTACATGAATATGGTCGGCTGCAATGCAGAGTGGCTGTATACTTTGCCACAGTGGGACAAAATTCTCACTGAGGAGAGGAGAAAAGAGCTGTATAAAATAGAAAAGACATCTAAGACAGTAATTAAGCCGCCAAAGGTAGGACGTAATGATCCTTGTCCATGTGGCAGTGGCAAGAAGTACAAGAAATGTTGTGGAGCAAACTAATATGAAATTTGGCAAGGAGCAGTCAGATGCTATTATGCATGTTGACGGACCTATGCTTGTTGTGGCAGGACCGGGAAGTGGAAAGACAACGGTAATTGCCAGAAGAATTAAGTATCTAATAGAATCTGCAGGGGTTTCCCCTGCAGATATTCTGGTTATAACCTTCACAAAAGCTGCAGCAGGCGAGATGGAAAACAGATTCAAAAGTATAACGAAGGGCAGTGGATATAATGTCAGATTTGGCACGTTCCACTCTATTTTTTTCTGGATAGTAAAAACTGCCTACAATCTTAACAATTCCAGTGTAATATCAGAAAGTGAAAAAAGGACTGTTATTGAGGGCATAATGAAAAAAATGTCTCTTAAATACGAAAATAAAGATGACATTGTGAGTAGTATAATTTCGCAGATTAGTCTTGTGAAATGCGACATGCTGGATATAGAAAGCTATTACAGCAGTGACATGCCGGAAAATATTTTCAGGGAACTATACAAACGGCTGAATAAAGAATTAAAACGAAACGGAAAAATAGATTTTGATGATATGATGGTTATGTGCTACGAGTTGCTTATTTCAAGAAAGGACATACTCACACATTGTCAGAATATTTTTAAATATATAATGGTTGATGAATTTCAGGATAGTAACAGGCTTCAGTATGAAATATTCAGGCTGCTTGTGGGCAATAGGGGAAATGCCTTTGTTGTAGGAGATGATGACCAGTCTGTTTATGGCTTTCGAGGTGCGAGACCTGAAATTATGCAGCAGTTCACAAAGGATTATCCAAAAACAAAAATAGTTAAGCTGAACCAGAATTACAGATGTGACAAAAAAATAACCGAGGCATCTGCACTTCTTATCGGAGAAAATAAAAAAAGATTTGGGAAGGCATTAAAATCAACAAGTAAAGAGGATGGAATTGTAAAAATAATTTATACTAAGGATGAGCAGGACGAGTACAAGCACATTATGGATAATATTGACAGGCATGTGAAGGATGGAATTCCGCTTGAAAAGCAGGCTGTAATATACAGAACAAACATGCAGCCAAGAGTACTTGCAATGAAGTTTAACAGACTTGGAGTACCATATGTTATGAATGACAGCCTGCCAAATATATTTGAGCATTTTGCGTCAAAGGGAATTCTTGATTATATGAGAATTGCTATGGGTGATAGCAGCAGGGCTACATTTTTAAGGGTAATAAACAAGCCGGGAAGATACATAAACCGAGAGGTGTTCATTAATGAAACCGTCGATTTTGATGATATAAGGTGGAGACTTAGGAGTAAGCCTTACGCAGTTGAAAAGCTTGATAAGCTTGAGGCAGATATTAAGCTGCTGAAAAAAATGAGACCATATGCAGCATGTAATTTTATACGGAAAGGTATTGGCTTTGACGACTATGTAAAATGGTATAGTGAGCAAAAGCAGCTTAACATGGAAGAATTTGAAGAGGTAATGGATGAATTTGCCAACATGATAGTTGATGTAGGTAGCTATGGTGAGTTGTTTGAGTTTATAGAGGAATATGGTGCCATTGTAAGCATGCAACGCTATAAAAGGCAGGAGGACAAGGGCGTCAGACTGTTAACCATGCATGGTTCGAAGGGACTTGAATTTGAGTGCGTATATATTATGGATTTTGTTGAGGGTGTTGTCCCATATAAAAAATCTAAAACAAAAGCTGAGCTTGAGGAGGAGAGACGTATGATGTATGTGGCAATGACGAGGGCAAAGCATGAGCTTTATATGTATGTGCCACGTATGAGAGGTTCTAAGCAGCAATCCATAAGCCGTTTTGCAAACAAATTAGGAGTCTTTGGATCATGATTTAAATTATATTACTTTGTTATTGCAACAATGGTATTTTATGGTTAGAATATTTTATAGATACAAGAGTGAATTTTACAAAGAGGAAAGTTGGTTATGCTGTTTTCAAGTATTACGTTTTTATTTGGATTTTTACCATTGGTTTTACTGGTTTATTATATTAGTCCAAGGGAAATAAGAAATTTCATACTAATGGTTTTTTCCATGCTTTTTTATGCCTGGGGAGAGCCAAAGTATATTATCGTAATGGTTATTTCTATTTTAGTTGGATATATCACAGGACTTCTGACGGATCATTTCAAAAAAATGGACAAAGCTGCACTTGCCAGGCTTACTATGATTTTGTCTGTTACTGTTAATCTTGGAATATTGTTTTATTTTAAATATATTGGCTTTTTTACTGAGAACATGAACCGGATGTTCGGAATGAATTTAAATATATTGAAACATTCACTGCCACTGGGAATTTCTTTTTATACATTCCAGATACTTTCTTATTCTGTGGATGTTTACAGTGGGAAGGCGACACCACAGAAAAATATTATTAACCTTGCAGCATACATCACTCTGTTTCCACAGCTTATTGCCGGTCCTATTGTAAGATACGAAACAGTTGCAAATCAGCTTGATAAAAGAAAAGAGACTGTGGACCTGTTTGGCGAGGGTGTAAGCAGATTTGTTGTGGGACTGGGTAAGAAGGTTCTGATTGCAAATATCTGTGGAGAAATATTTGATAATCTGTCAAAGCTTTCTACCGATGAAAACACGATATGTCTTGCGTGGATTTGTGCAGTAGCATATTCATTACAGATTTATTTCGATTTTTCGGGATATTCGGATATGGCAATCGGTCTCGGGAAAATGCTTGGATTTAGATTTTTGGAGAATTTTGATTACCCGTATATATCAAAGAGTATAACAGAGTTTTGGAGAAGATGGCATATATCTCTTAGCACATGGTTTAAGGATTATGTTTATATTCCACTTGGAGGAAACAGGAAGGGAAAGGGAAGAACAATATTTAATTTGTTTATTGTCTGGTTTCTGACAGGCTTCTGGCATGGGGCAGAGTGGAATTTCATTATTTGGGGATTGTACTATTTTGTGCTTTTAATGTTGGAGAAGCTGTTTTTGCATGATAAGCTTGAAAAGGCACCTGCATTTGTATCAAGGTTATATGCGCTGTTTTTTATAAATCTTGGCTGGGTTATTTTTGCATATGACAAATTTCCGGCACTTAAGTGTGCTGTGCTGAATATGTTCGGAGGCTCAGGACTTAAGCTTGGTAATGACCTTACAATATATTATCTGATGTCTTATGGATTGTTTTTTGTCATTGCATTTATTGCAGCAACACCATTTCCCAAAAAGGTTGCAGCAAAGCTGATGGAAAACAAAAAAGAGGGATTCCAGGCAGTTGTAAGCAGTATATTTATTTTGGCGGTGCTTATTCTTTCAACGGCATTTTTGGCCAGTGAGGCATTTAATCCGTTTTTGTATTTCAGATTCTAGCAGTTTGGAGGTATCATGGTGAAAAATAAAACATTGACAGCAGTGTTTATTGTATATATTTTAATATTTTCCATAGGTGGGATTATCGTGAAGGACAGAGTATTTTCCGATATGGAAAACCGGGAGTTGGAGCAGTTCCCTGATATTTCGGCAAGCAATGTTCTTTCTGGAAAATTTTCTGATAAGTTTGAGTCATACATGAGTGACCAGATTGTATTTAAGGATTTTCTTATGAAGCTTAAGGTGTCATCAAACAGGGTACTTGGACAGACACTTGTCTCAGATGTGTATTTCGGCGATGGGGATATGCTGATTAAAAATTATGTAAACCCATATAATCAGCTTTCAACCAATCTTCAGTACGTAAATGAGTTTGTAGTTGCAAATCCTGATTTTGATTGTACATGGCTGATTGTGCCGAATTCATGTTATGTATATAATGAGAAGCTGCCGGCATATGGAAGCTGTTATGACCAGCAGGAGGTTATGGCATATATAATTGGAAATATATCGGATAAAATTAAAATTGCTGATTGTTCCGCAGAGCTTATAAAGGCGAAGGATGACTACATTTATTATAACACGGATCATCATTGGACAGCGAACGGAGCGTATATTGGTTACAGTGTTTTATGTGAGGCATTAGGCATTAATGCAACACCGAAAAACGAGTATGATATATCCTGTGCAAGTGATGAATTTTATGGCACACTATACTCAAATGCACCGACATTTACACAAAAGTCGGACAGTATTATTTTATATAATAATCCAAAGGGAAGCTATGTTGTGGAGTATATGGATACAGGAGAAGGGCTTTCAGAAGACAGCTTATATAACTATGACAACCTTAACATTAAGGATAAATACAAAGTGTATCTGGATGGAAACCATGCATATATAAAAATAAACAGTAACAGTGAAAACAAGGAAAAGCTTCTTGTTGTTAAGGATTCCTATGCACATTGCCTATTACCGCTTCTGGCTGATAATTTCAGTGAGATACATGTGGTAGATTTGAGATATTACCATCAAAATGTAAGTGATTTGGCGAGGGAAAATGATATATCAAAGGTTGTGTTTATCAATAATATTGATTTTTTGAGTACGGATAATAATTTCTTATGGTTACAGTAGTCGGAAAGGAGATTGATGGAATGAAATGTTTAAAAATTACGCTTAGTTACATGTTTGTATTTGTGTTTTGCATTTCATATGCTTTACCTTGTCGTGCTGCGGAATCTGCTAAGGCTCGAACTACAGCGCCGAAGGCACTTTATTCCGAGGACGAACTTTGGTTTGATGGAAGTGATGCTGACTTGGATGAGTTTAACCATCTGTTACTTTCAAAGCTTGTATACGACTATCTGGATGACTATGAGGGGAAAACAATAAGAGAATATGTATGTGACAATACGGACTTGTATTCAGGCGAAATATGGACGGATTCAGGGATTACATATGAGAGCTTATACGGAAGATTTATCGGAGATTATGAAATATTAAAGATATATAACAACAATAATGTGACAGGCTTTTATGCAGTGGCATTTTTAAATGGTGATGAGGCAGTACTGGCTTTCAGGGGAAGTGAAATGTTTACGGATGAGTTTGCACTTAATGGGAGTAATGACTGGATTGGCACGGATTTCAGGTTCGCATTGCTCAATAAGCTGTCGGGACAGTTTCCGGATGCAAAGGCGGCATACGAAAATTTAAAACAGATATTAAACGAAAATGGAACAGATGCATTTATCACCTTTGCAGGTCATTCTCTTGGTGGTGCGTTAGTTTGTTATGCATCTACTGTGACTGGCGAAAAAGGCTATTCCTTTGATGGTGCGTGTGGACATGTAATTGATTTGGTTTATTTTTATAATTACATGGATATTGATTATTTTACCGGAACGGAAGATAGTACATTTTGTAATTATACGGATGATACAGGATATGTGGCGGCAGATATAATCCAGCACACAAATGCAGAGTATATATACCAGATAGACAGGAAGACGAATCTTGATAAACTTGTCGAAAATACTCTGATTCCAAGATTGTCAACAGCAGGCTCCCACATTGCATGGTCAACGGTGGGGCATGATGAGAATAAAATATATCTTCTTGATAAATGTGCAGGGGAAGGAGAAGCTTATACATATGCACCAAGGGGAAGTAAAACGCTTGACATAACGAAAAATATAGTTGAGGCAGGTCTGGAGAGCATTGGTGGATTTAATATATTTGAAGGTATCGAAAGCATTGATACGGATGCACTTGCTGCCGCTTCCATGGGAGCAATCAAGGATGGCAGAGTAGTACTTGCATCAAAACAAGGTGGTGTAATCAGGGCATATGACGGGATAGGTGTTAATTCCTCATTTGCAGTGTCAGCGGTTATGTACGGCGGTATAGGAAATGACAAAATATATGGCTATGCAGCAGATGATGTTTTGATAGCCGGTGGCGGAATAAATGTTCTGGATGGCGGATTGGGCAATGATACATATATTATTGACTTAAATGCAGGTTCGAAGACGACAATTTGTGATGCGGGTGGAGAGGAGTCCTATATTGTATTCCGGAACATGGGAATCGTGGACAGTTCACAGCTTAAATGCTTCGGAAATTGTTTTAAATTTCCAAATGGTCAAACCGTAAGAGTTGAAATGAACCAATCGGGAGAACGTGTTAAGCTCTATAGCTGCAACAATGGGGAACTACTTTATCTAGGTGACCTTTCGGATTTTTCGGATGTGGAAAATGACATTACGGAGTATAGCAGGATACTTATGCTGGATGGAAAGTCGGCGGTTATGTTTATGGATTCGTCTGGTAGTGTATGCACCGGAATAAAAATAGATGGGAGCAGCAGCGTATTTCAGGATAAGGAGTATAGAGCTTACATATGCGGAGGGAAGGGCTCTGAAAGTCTTCTGATTTTAATGACAGATAAGGTGACACCTATCGTATTCAGTGATGGTCCGGTTGACATGGCAATCGGCAAGGTGGAGCAGGGCGGTCAAATACTCTGTGGCAAACAATACAACAAAAAATTTGATGAGTATAGAGTTGATTATGATGACGAGGAACTGTTCAGCGGATATCAGGGGGATATCAGTATGGAGGATTCAATAGATGCAGGATATAACAACCTGTTGGAGCTTCTGCATAATATATTGAAATAAAATAGGAGCTGTCGCAAATGCGGCAGCTCCCCGTTTTTTATGGATCATTTGTCGGGTCATCGTCATATTTCTTTTCAAGGTCTGATGTTTCAGTGCCAAAGGTTTCAAGAGGCGTTTTCAGCGTACGCTCCAAATCCTCCTGTTCCTTGTTCTTTTGTGCAACCTTCTTCTTCCACCATTTAAATGCTATGAGTAATATAATGATAGCAGCAATAGCAATAATAAGAACTTTTAAAACACCGGAAGATTTGTTCGTTGCCTTAGCTATGGTTTTATGCTTTACGAGAAGTACATAAGGCTGAATACCTGTAGTGTCATAAAAGTATTTTGCACCGTCCTGAAGGTTGCCCTTTGTGTCAACCCAGTTGATTTCGTCACGATAGCAGTGGCTGTCAAAGCCCTTGTCAGGAGTAATTGGTGCAACACCATCAGCAGCAATTTGCTTTGAAATGTCCATAAACATGCCATTAAGCTGAATTCCTAAGTCATCATTGTAATGTCTGTCATATGCATCCCACAGATCATTTTGATATCTGTCAAGTATAGGATTTGTTTTGGTACCATATTTTATCTGTCCGTTATCCTTATCATCCAGTACTATCAGCAGACAATCCTCCCGTCCTTTAAAAATCTGCTGGTATTGCTGTTCTGCATATTCGGACAAATCATTTTCTGTTACGGTTCCAGTTCCGGCTATGCCTTGAAACAGTGACATACATCCTAAAATTATGAACACTATAAATATAACAACAAAGATACCGCAGCCACCGGATGAGCCTCCATAATAGCTACGCCTTGGTGGGGGTGGCGGCATACCCGGTCCGTAATCCCTGTATCTTGGTCCGTAGTCTCTGTATCTTGGTCCGTAGTCATGATGTCTTGGTGGTCGACTGTAGCTTGGTGGACGGTTGTATCCACCGCCACCACCGCTATGGAAACTTGAGCTTCCACGCGATGAGCCCCCGTAACTGTGATGACTGCTTCCGTGGTGACCGCCGCCGCTGTGACCACTACTGTGATGACCGCCGCCACCACCGCCTGATCTTCCCATATTAAAATCCTCCTTTTGTATAATAAAGTATGTCTAAGAACATAAGACTATATTTATTTTACAACTAAAATATAAATCCGTAAATATTTATTTTCCTACTATATCGTATGGGAATATTTTCTTATTGAAATATATATGGTACTTCATCCCAAGTGTTGCTATTGGTGGTGAAAATATGGTACTATGAGGCTGAAAATATTACATTAGGTAATTTATTTATATTGTATTGCGATGGTATAAAACAATTTTTTAAATAAAAATTATGAATAAAAGACAGAGATTTTATTATATGAATTGGAGGATGTATATGCGGGTAGGAATGGGATATGATGTCCATAAACTGGTTGATGATAGAAAGCTTATTCTGGGTGGAGTAGATATACCATATGAAAAAGGACTTTTAGGCCATTCGGATGCGGATGTGCTTGTGCATGCAATTATGGATGCACTGCTTGGGGCAGCAGCACTTGGAGATATAGGCAAGCATTTTCCGGATAATGATAGCAGCTTCAAGGACGCAGACAGTATAGAGCTTTTAAGAAATGTCAGAGTAATGATTGACAGGGAAAATATGCTGATTGGAAACATTGATGCCACGGTTATTGCCCAGATGCCAAAGCTTGCACCTTATATTCCACAGATGAGGGAAAATATAGCCGCGGCACTTGGCGTAGATATCGGGCAGATAAATATAAAGGCAACAACGGAGGAAGGACTTGGATTTACAGGTGAAGGAAAGGGGATAAGTGCTCAGGCAATATGCCTGTTAGACACGGTGGATAACTTTGATTACAGAATCAGCCGGAATATGGCAGATGAAATATCAGGCTGCGAGGGCTGCAAAGGTTGTCCCGTATCAAAATAACATCTGTATTTACATGGAGAGGATAAGGATACATGGATTTACAACCTGTAGAATATTCACTATTTAGTGGTGAAATGAGCAAAGTGAAAAAGATTTGGGATGAAACCTTTCAGGACCCAGCACCATTTACAGATTATTATTTTGATAATATATGTAAGGTAAATGATATTGTTGTTGCTATGGTAAACGAAAAAATCATTGGAATGATTCATCTAAATTATTATAGTGTGATGTATTATGGAAGAGAGGTAACGGCAGTATATATTGTTGGTGTTGCAGTAGTTCCCAAGTATAGAAGAAAAGGAATTATGAAGGGCATGATGGAATATGCTTTTTCGTATGCGAAAAAAAAGGGTGTTATGTTTGGATTTTTGATGCCCAAAAACAGGCAATATTATTTGGGAATTGGATTTACACATGTTTATGAAACAAAAAATATAAGGCTTAGGATTCCGAAAGTTCTTGATTATGGTAAACATTTTGATCCATATACTGTATGCCGGTTGGGAATGTGTGATGATGCTTTTTTTGATGTATTGGCTTTAGGAATAAATGAAGCACTTGGAAAAAAGTACGAAATCTATTGTAGGAGAAATCCGACATATTTAAAGCAGATGTGTCTTGAACATAAGTGTCAGAATGGAGATGTGTGTGTTCTTTATGATACATCAGGAGATAAAATAATTATTAAAGGGATATTTTCCTATGATGTTTATGGGAAGACAATTTATATAGACCGATATGAGCTTTTTGATGATACCTTTGACATTTTTTTTGCTTTGCTATTTGACATTGGCAGCAAATATGGATGTGAAATCTGCAATATTATGATGCCGGACGATTACTATAATAGTTTGTTTCATAACAGTAAAAATCAGACTGTAAGCTGGCTCGCCAAAAATAATCTTGTGGAGGAAATAACAGAGGGATACGGTATTATGGTCAAGTCTCTCTGTGATGACAGTACAGAAAATGATATTTGTCCAGAACGTTTTTTTGGACAGTGTTTTTTTGACGAAATTGTGTGATTTAAGAGCGAAAATGTAAAATAATGATGATAATTCTCTAAAGCACTTTAATTTTTAATAAAAGTATGTTAAAATGACAAAGATTTTGCGTATGCATTTATATTATTTTTGAATGGGGGATAATCTCGTGTATAAGATTTTAAAAAAGGAAGTTCTTAATCAGGCTGTTATCTTGATGGATGTTGAGGCACCTTATGTGTCGGCACGTTGTGAAGCAGGACAGTTTGTTATAGTAAGAGTAGATGATGAGGGTGAGAGAATACCTCTTACCATTGCTGATTTTGACAGGGAGAAAAATAGCGTTACCATTATATTCCAGGTAGTAGGATATTCTACAAAGCTTATGGCTAAGCTTGAGGCAGGTGACAGCTTCTGTGATTTTGTTGGTCCTCTGGGACAGCCGGCACCTTTTGAGCTCGACAAGTGGAATCGTGTCATAGGTATAGCGGGTGGTGTTGGAGCTGCTCCTCTTTATCCACAGCTTAAAAAGCTTTCTGAGGAGGGTGTTGAGGTAAGCGTTATTATTGGAGGACGTTCTGCAGAATTTGTTATTCTCGCTGAAAAGTTTGAACAGTTCTGCAAGAATGTTTATATCATGACAGACGATGGCAGCCTCGGAGGAAAAGGATTCGTTACAAACAAGCTTCAGGAGCTTATTGAATCTGGTGAAAAGTATGATCACGCTATAGCAATAGGACCACTCATTATGATGAAAAATGTTGTGGCAGTTACTAAGAAATTTGACCTGCCTACTGCAGTATCATTGAATCCGATTATGATTGATGGAACCGGAATGTGTGGAGGCTGTAGAGTAACTGTAGGAGGCGAGACAAAGTTTGCTTGCGTCGATGGTCCGGATTTTGACGGATTCCTTGTTGATTTTGATGAGTGTATGCACAGACAGTCATTCTTCAAGGAAGAGGAACATGAGTGTATGATGAGGTTATCATAATTTAAGGAAGAGGAGATTAAAGCTATGCCTAATATGAGTTTAACAAAGGTTCCTATGCCACAGCAGGAGCCGGATGTAAGAAATAAAAATTTTGACGAGGTTGCTACCGGATATACAGCTGAGATGGCTATCGAGGAGGCAACAAGATGTATAAATTGCAAAAATAAGCCATGTATGACAGGCTGCCCTGTAAATGTACCAATCCCAGGATTTATAGAGCAGGTGGCAGCAGGTAATTTTGAAGAAGCTTATGAGATTATAACAAGTGAAAATGCGCTCCCTGCAATTTGTGGACGTGTTTGTCCTCAGGAAAACCAGTGTGAAGGTAAGTGTGTAAGAGGAATAAAGGGAGAGGCTGTCTCCATAGGAAGACTTGAGAGATTTGTTGCTGATTATCACATGAAAAATGGTAAAAAAGCACAGTATGACATAAAGAAAAACGGAAGAAGAGTTGCGGTTGTAGGTTCAGGTCCTGCCGGTATTACCTGTGCAGGTGAGCTTGCAAAGAAAGGCTATGAGGTGACTATATTTGAGGCACTTCATAAGGCAGGTGGTGTATTAAGCTATGGTATTCCTGAATTCAGACTTCCTAAATCTCTTGTTGCAAAGGAACTTGAAAATATAACAGATTTAGGTGTTAAGATAGAAACAAACGTTGTTGTGGGACGTTCTGTCACAGTTGATGATTTATTTGCAAAGGGATATGATGCTGTATTTTTGGGAACAGGAGCAGGTTTGCCAAACTTCCTCAGAATACCGGGAGAAAACCTTTTGGGAGTTTACTCTGCAAATGAATTCCTTACAAGAGTTAACCTTATGAAGGGATACAAAAAGGGAGAGGCACCAACACCTGTTAAGGTTGGCAGGAGAGTTGCTGTTGTAGGTGCAGGAAATGTTGCAATGGATGCAGCAAGAACAGCAAAGAGACTTGGAGCTGAGGAGGTATACATAGTATACAGAAGAGGTGAAGAAGAAGTTCCTGCAAGAAAAGAGGAGGTTGAACACGCTAAGGAGGAAGGTGTTATATTTAAGCTTTTGAATAATCCTGTTAAAATCCATGGCGAAGACGGATGGGTTAAGGGTATTGAAGTTGTTGCCCAGAAGCTTGGTGAGCCTGACGCATCAGGAAGAAGAAGACCTGAGCCTATTGAGGGTTCAAATAATGTAATAGATGTTGAAACGGTGGTTATTGCCATAGGACAGTCACCGAATCCGCTTATCAGACAGACGACAGAAGGTTTGGAGACACAGAAGTGGGGCGGAATTATTGTAAATGAGGAAACAAACGAAAGTACAAGAAAGAATGTATATGCTGGTGGCGATGTTGTTACAGGTGCCGCTACGGTTATACTTGCTATGGGAGCAGGAAAGAAGGCTGCAAAAGCAATAGATGCATCTTTTGAAGAGTAGATATATGGCTGATATGCAGTATAATTTGATATATAGGGGAGAATTTTGAATGGATAATTATGTGGAACAAATATTAAAAAGAAAACCACAAAAAACTCAATTTGCAGCGATGGCAGGTGCGGTTGTTGTCATTCTTGTTGGAATATGGGTTATACTTTGTGTCAGCATGAATATAGGGATTGCTGTTATTGCTGCGGGTGCTTTTCTTGCATATGTTATAAGTCAACGTATGAAAGCAGAGTATGAGTATGTTTTTACGAATGGTGTTTTTGATGTTGCAGTCATTTACAACATGGCAGACAGAAAAGAATTTTATTCCTTTGATGAGAGCCAGGTTTTAAGAATTCTCCCGTATAACTCAGAAAAGTTTCAAAATGAGCTTTCCGTTAATGCAGAGCTATCTGTGAAAAATATAACTTCTGAGGATAGGGAAAAACAGGATTCATGGTACGCATTTATGCTTAACAACAGTCGGTCAGACGGTATAATAGCAGTTATACTTGAACTTTCTGAAAAGAGTCTGGAACATGTTAAGGTGTTCTTTAAAAACAAAATAGAAACGTAATTTATTCGTGCCGGTTTTGAATAAAGCCGGCATTTTTTTGTTAAAATAAGCTTATCATGTTTGCGGGCGGGATATATATGGAAAACAATATGGAAGCAAGTCCTTTTGTAAAAAAACTAATTCGTCATTTTGTTTTATGGATAACAGGAGGAATCGCATATTTTTATATCGAGATAATATTTCGTGGATTCTCACATTATTCCATGATAATATGTGGTGGATTTTGCTTTCTTCTGGTAGGTGAGATAGGGGTAGATATCTTATACAGCGGACAGCCGTTTTACATTTTAAAAATAATGGGGCTTGCTGCACTTGTTATTACAACGCTGGAGTTTTTTACGGGAATTATAGTAAATAAAATATTTCAGCTTGGAGTTTGGGATTATTCTACCGTCAGAGGAAACATAATGGGGCAGGTTTGTCTGCCATATACTTTTTTATGGGGAGTTTTGGGACTTGTTTGTGTTTATATAACCGATATGATTGATCGGTTTATATTATCATAAAAAAAGGTATGTCATTTTCTGACATACCTACTTAATATTCTAAGGTTCCAAAGGAGTCATTTTAAGACCTTTGTACATCTTGGTATATAAGCTCTTTTCGTCCTGATAGAGCATTAAACCACGAGCACCGTCCCGGACAACATATGCATACTTGTTTTTCTGAACATTCATGTAAAGCACTTCGTCTACATTAAGCTCTTTGGCCTTAGCCTTTGCAGTATATACATTAAGGGGTTCAAGCTTAAATTTTTTAACGGCCTGGTCTACTGTCATTATAATTCCCTCCTCTTACACAACACAATAAATAAATCTACTTGATAAAGGATAAGTAAATCGATATAATTATTATAATTGTTTATCTTAGAATAGTATATTGTATATTATTGCCAAAGTCAATTATCAAATTTAACTAAATTGTATTTTCAAACCTATTGATTTTTAAAGATTATATTGTACAAATTGCAATAGAAAGGGTGATTTAGCTATATGAGTATGCAAAAAAAGCAACGATTATTGCTGCATGTTTGTTGTGCTCCATGCAGTTCACATGTACTTGAATATCTTTACGCAACGTATAATGTGACAGCTTTCTTTTACAACCCTAACATTACGGATAGGGAGGAATATAATAAAAGAATAAATGAGCTCAGGCGTTTTGTGACTGAGGCACCTTTTGCAAAGGATGTTATAGTTTGTGAAGGCGATTATGAACCAGAGAGATTTTGGGAAATGTCGGCAGGACTTGAGGAGGAACCGGAGAGGGGAAAAAGATGCTATAAATGCTATGAGCTTCGTATGAAAAAGGCAGCGGAGTATGCACTTGAAAATGGATATGATATTTTTACGACAACTCTTTCCATCAGCCCGCATAAAAATGCAGCATGGATTAATGAGATAGGAAATAAATTGTCGGAACTTATGGATATAAATTATCTGTATAGTGACTTCAAAAAACAGAACGGTTATCTGAGATCAATTGAGTTGTCTCGGGAATACGGACTATACAGGCAAAATTATTGTGGCTGTATATTTAGTAAAAAACAGGCTGAGGAACGAAAAAAAAACTTGTAGATGTGTGAGGTCTGTAGTAAAATGTATCATATATGCAGAGAGATGTAAGGTTCCGGAAGGGAGGCCGTTGTTATGTACATAGGTGGCATGAGCAACAATTATACAATTCCTATAAGTAATGTTAGCAGGGTAACTCCAATTAACACAGATAACACTGTTGACAGTGCTTCTAAGGTCAAACCGGCTACCGAGTGCAAAACATGTGAGAATAGGAAGTATGTTGATGGTTCGAATGAAGCAGATGTTTCTTTTAAGACACCGGGTGTTATAAAGCCTGAAGAGGCTTATGCAAAGGTCAGTGCCCATGAGCGTGAGCATGTGTCAAATGCCATTGCGAAGGGAAATAAGCCTGGTGCTAAGCTTATCAGTGCATCAGTTGCACTTAAGATGGCTGTGTGCCCTGAGTGTGGCAGGTCATATGTGGCAGGTGGTACAACTACTACCAAGATAAGCTATTCAACATCAAATCCTTACGATAAGAATGCAGATAAGGCATTTGGGAATATGCTTATTGGAAATAATATTGATGAAAAGGTGTGATTTTCTATCGCGAACAATTACCCCTTTTGAG
Source organism: uncultured Lachnospiraceae bacterium (assembly GCA_947173945.1). Lineage (GTDB taxonomy): Bacteria > Bacillota > Clostridia > Lachnospirales > Lachnospiraceae > Coprococcus_C. The sequence goes on along the minus strand of CAMWGV010000048.1, from coordinate 4,316 downwards.
AAGCTGTACCATGTGGAGAATAGCGTTTTGCTCATCTGACTGTAACATATTAAAGTCGGAAACAAGACGAAGTTCCTTGGTGGATAAAGCATATTTGCCATGCTTCATAAAGTTGAAGTATGCATAATTTCTGCTTACTTCATCAGGAGCAAATACATATAAAAGCTCCATTGGGTTCATATTATATAAGGCGGATATTTTAATTAGGTTTTCTATAGTGGGCATCCGGGTTCCGGACTCATAGTGACTGTAGGTTGAGTTGGATATGTAAAGCTTTTCAGCTACCTCACATTGCCTATATCCAAACTCCGCTCTTTTTTCTTTTAAAATTTCTGCAAATGAATTTTTTTGCATATATAACCTCTCTTTCTGTGTTTTAACATGATAATTGGAAACAGCCATGAATCATGGCGAAGTAATAGAAACAAATTACTGACTTGGGAAATATTATATCACTTTTTTATGATTTGTATAGAGTTTATCGGAAATATTTTCCAGATAAAATAGGAGGGACATAATGAGTAAGGCAGATAGCATGTTTATTGACATGTGTAATGATATTATTAATCATGGATATAGTACAGAGGGCGAGAAGGTACGTCCTAAGTGGGAGGATGGAACCTACGCATATACATTAAAAAGATTTGGCGTTGTGAATCGTTATGATTTATCCAAGGAATTTCCGGCAATCACACTCAGAAGAACATATATTAAATCCGCTATTGATGAACTTTTGTGGATATGGCAGAAGAAGTCCAACAACACGAGGGATTTGAAAACTCATATATGGGATGCATGGGCTGATGAGGATGGCTCTATCGGCAAGGCTTACGGATATCAACTTGGCGTAAAGCACAAATATAAAGAAGGAATGATGGATCAGGTTGACAGGGTGATATATGATCTGAAAAATAATCCGTACAGCAGAAGAATCATAACAAATATTTATGTACATCAGGACTTAAATGAGATGAATTTATATCCATGTGCATATAGTATGACATTTAATGTTACGGGAAATAAGCTGAATGCAATTTTAAATCAAAGGTCACAGGATGTATTAACTGCAAATAACTGGAATGTTGTTCAATATGCTGTTCTTGTACATATGTTTGCCCAGGTTACGGGATATGAGCCGGGTGAACTGGTGCACGTTATTGCAGATGCACATATTTATGACAGACATATACCAATTGTTAAGGAGCTTATATCCAGGCAGACTTATCCGGCACCAAAATTTTCCATGAATCCTGATATAAAGGATTTTTACGAGTTTACTACGGATGATTTTGTTATAGAAAATTATGTTACGGGACCGCAGGTTCAAAATATACCGGTTGCAATATAGAAAATGTTAGATTTGACAGGAGAGCAAAAATGGATTTGATTGTTGCAGTAGATAATAATTGGGCGATTGGAAATAAAGGGAATTTGCTCGTGTCCATACCTGAGGATCACAAATTTTTCAGGCAGGTCACAATGGGAAATGTAGTCGTGCTTGGAAGAAAGACTCTTGCTGGTTTTCCAAATGGCTTGCCACTTGCAGGGCGGGATAATATTATTTTATCAACAAACAGTGAGTATAGTGTAAAGGGAGCAGTTGTAGTTCATTCAAAGGAACAGCTTTTTGAGACATTAAAAGACTATAAGGACAGGCAAATTTTTGTTATTGGTGGAGGTACGGTATATGAAATGCTTCTTCCATATTGCAGATATGCACATGTTACAAAGATAGATTACGCATATGAGGCTGACACTTATTTTCCGAATTTAGATAAGCTGGATAATTGGAAGGTAGTAGCAGACAGCGAGGAACATACATACTTTAGCCTTGAATTTTATTATTATAAATATGAAAACATGGCGCCGCTTGTGTTACCGTTTTAATTTTAAAATCATATTTTTTGGATATAATGTCATAAATGCACAAAAACATTATCATACAATTAAATAAAATATACAAAAACTCTTTCAAACATGTTCAAAATATGATATAATTTTATCATTTAATAGGGTTGTCCATTTCCTATTTGCGTGAATATATTTTAAGTTGGAGGGATTTTAAAAATGGGTGAAATTATGATTACTTCAAGCTCTGGGTTCGAGGGCTACGAAATTGACCAGTATTTAGGTTTTGTTTCCGGACAAACCGTACTTGGCTCAAATTTCTTCAAGGGTATTGCAGCAGGTGTCACAGAGATGTCTGATGCTGAGAGTGAAAAGCTTACAAGCAAACTTGAACAGGCGAATGAGGTTGCCATGAATAAGCTTATCAAGCTTGCAGAAAGCAGAAAAGCGGATGCAATTATCGGTGTGGAACTTAACTATACCCAGTTTGCAAATTATTCGGTTGGAACAATTGCATCAGGTACTGCAGTTACATTGAGAAAATTAGAAGAAACCGACCACAAAATTTCTAAGGAACTGTATGTAAGCAATTACTATAACAGATTGGTTCCGAGACCTGTTAAAGTTATTCTTTCAGGAGATAGCAAACAGGTGACTATCTGCACACAATTTTTCAATTACAATATGGATGACATAAAGGCAATCCGTGCTGATATTGAGCTGACCAATCTCTACGAAGAAAAGCTTCTTCTTAAGAATTTGGATTTTGTATTTGAAAAGGGAAATGTTACTCTCATCACTGCAAATGAAATTGAATGTAAGCTTCCTGCAAAGGATATTCTTCTCATAAAAGATTCAAAGGTTACAATATCAAAGTATGTTACAAGCAGGGGCGTGTTTGCATGCAATGATGTACCAATTAATGTATCAATGCCATTACATAGACTTTCAGCTCTCAAGGAAAAGAGAGGTATCGATGCAGTTGAGAAATATAGGACAGATGGTATGACATGGACATGTAACTGTGGTTATGTGAACGAAGCAGGTTCTGAGGAGTGTGTAGTCTGTGCACGTAAACAGGAGGATATGAAGAGTACTTCTACATTTAATCCTGATGAAATGATTGCTAAGATGCAGACGAAGGAATTTGTTATGGAAATCAAGGATGTCCTTATGGAATATATTAAGGATATTGACACACAGTACAGAATGGAGCTTCTTGAAATCATGGAGTCAGGTCTCCAGTATGAGAAGACAAGAGGCAATATGAAGGATACAGTTATTGAAAAGGTTGAGAAGGTTTTTGAGGGACATTAATTGTTGTAAATGACAGTACTGTGTGATAAACTTAAAATAATGACTTTTGTTTGAGGTGAGAAGTATGAGCACAGGGCTTTCCATGGCTAGTGTTAACAAGATTAAAGAGTTGGCAAATCAAAGAGAATACAGCTTAGCATTAGAAATTGTTGACAGTCAGGATTTGTCCAAGTCTCTTAATCCACAATTTCTCAGATTATGCGGTGATATATTTTTTCACGCAAAAAGATATAAGGATGCAAGAAAAGTCTTATTGATGGCACACAGGTTAGCTCCTGAATCCAAGCGTATTATAGCGTCAATAGTAGACCTATATTTAAGTGTGGGTTATAAGGAACTGGCACAGAAGTATTATGACATTTATATGTTTGATGCAGATGAAAATACGATAGAGACTAAGCAGGTTAAGTATGCATATGACAATGCATACGGAAAAGAACCTGCTTGGCTCTTATCTTATTTGGAGGCATCATTTCACCATAATATGGATTATGAGTGGAGTTACAAGACGTATCTGCTTTTAAAGGCAGTTAACCGTCATGATGATGCAAAGGCTTTGTCAGATATATATATTCCAACCTATAAAAATACAGAGTTTGCAAATGTTATTGAGGATATTGAAAAAGATGGTGGCAACACAGAAGACCTTATATATGTATATGCAAAGCAATGGATAGAGGATGATTCGACAGAGGAACAGGAACTGCGTGATGAAGAAGAAAAACTTCTTGCGGCAGATGAACTGAGAATTCACCCGAAGGAAGCTGAGATAACCATTATGTTTGAAGAAATGGGTGAAGGCTCAGAAGAATTATCGAAACGTAAACTGAAGAAGCTTATTAAAGAACAGGAAAAGCAGGCAAGGGAAGAAGAGGAAAAGGCAAGACAGGCTGAAGAAAATGGTGAACAGACAGATGAAGATTCACCAACACAGGAAACAGAAAAGGGACTGTTCAAAAAACTGTTTAAAAAGAATAAGAAGGTTGAAACAGAAGAAGAGGTTAAGACGGAAGAAACAACTGAGGTTGAAAAGGTTGAAGCTGAGACAGAAGTAAAAGAGGAAGCAGAAGAAACAACCGAAGCTGAAAAGGTTGAAGCTGAGACAGAAGTAAAAGAGGAAGAGGAAGCAGTAACCGAAGCTGAAAAGGTTG